>NYWG01000060.1 GCA_002684915.1 Verrucomicrobiales bacterium | reverse complement strand
AATTAAGAATATGCGATTTTAAAGGGGTTATTGAAAACGGAGCGGATTCGTAAACAGCGGGTCGTCAGTTCGATTCTGATCTCTGGCTCCACTTTTTAAGCCCCAGATAACGGGGATTTTTCGTTACCTTACAGCTCGGAACCAACAGGCAATTTGTAATTGATGGAGTGGAAATAAAGATAATAATAATAAATCCTCTTTTGATTTAATGATTATTTATGACAATATTTCGATCTGAGTTTGATATTTATTAATTATGATTAATATAGTCGTAGGTACTAATCGGGAAGGGAGCTTATCACTTGTTACCTCACAAGAGATTTCAGCAATTTACACTGATTTGGGTGTAGAGAATCAACTGCTTTTACTTTCAGATCTTCCTCCTGAAACTTTCTCTCCTCAGGCTTATGCTGATAAGCCTAAATGTGTCGTTGAAATGACAAATGAGATTCTCAAGTCTTCAGGATTGGTAGTCGTAACCCCTGAATACAATGGAAGCATGCCCGGCGCGCTTAAGTTATTCATCGATCTTTTGCCTTTTCCAGAGAGTTTTGAGGGGCGTCCAGTAAGTTTTGTAGGCCTATCGGCTGGACAATTTGGGGCTTTAAGACCTGTGGAGCATCTACAACAGATTTTCGGTTACAGAAATGCATACATTTTTCCAGAAAGAGTTTTCATTCCAAGGGCTCATGAGTCAATTAGCCAAGCCGATGGAATTACAGATGAGGACTTGAAATCACGTTTAGAGAAACATGCCGATGGCTTTGCAGGTTACTGCAGAAAACTTGGACTTCTTGATTAAAATAACATCTTAATACAAATTATTTGGGATGGATAATGAGTTAATAATTTATAAAGGAAACGAAGTCCTAATAACTCAGAAAAAAGTTATCATCGGAAACAATTCCTACCAATTGCACGAAATTAATTTCATCGAATGCATAATCGAAAAGGGTATTCATAGAAAAATATTTGGTTTTCAAATATTATGGTTGATGTTCATTGTCTGGATCCCCTTTTTTCTAACTTTAATAATTGCGATTTTGGTAAACGAAAAAGCAATGATGGGGAGCTTGAATCTTGGGGTATTGGGGCTCATTTTTAATTTCGGATTATTTGTGGAGTCATTGTCAGAGAAATGCTGGTTGGTAATCAACAATAACAAGGTGATGGTATTTAATGATAAGGCAGACGCGGAAAATTTGTCCAAAATGGTCAAGTCCGCCAAAGATCAAATTTAGAACCAAACCTTTTAAACAATCAATAATGGAATACAAAAAGCTTTTAGAAATAATTGCCGATGAAGTTCTCAATGAATACTGGGAAGTTATAAACGATTTTAAAGAACCAGCTTTGGAAGTGTATGACGAATACCTGATAAAGCGCACACCAGAAATTGAGCATTTGTTAGAATCTAAGCTTTTCGAAGGTTCAGGAATTGAAGTTGAAATTGCTAAGTGGATTGACAATTTAATGACCAACCATCCCGATAAAAAAAAGAGGGAAAACTACAATGTAAAAGATTGGATTAGGGAAATGGCTGAGATAGCCAAATATCAACGAGAAAATAACTGTTGTTAAAGCCACAGAACTCTAATTACCCTAATATCCACTTTGCTGACTACGATGAGATTACGATAAGAGGTGTGATCGCCAACGTGATTAATCCTTTTTAAATAATGCCTACCGTTCCTTTAGCATGATCAAGCTAGACCATATTGCCATTGGGGTATCAAACCTTGACGCTGCAATCGACTTTTATGAGCAGAAAATCGGGTTGCAATTTTTGTTCAAAAAAGTAGACGAGGCCCACGGTGAAGCCTTCGCTTATCTTGAGATGAAGGGAGGTCGCCTCGAGTTGCTCCAGTCGCTGCATTTGAAAAAGCTTCGCGCCACCGATGATAAAACGTTTTGTCCGCACGTAGCATTTGCCTCTAATGATATTTACGCTACCGAGCAGGAACTGCGAAAAAAACAAGTTCACATCTTGAAGGGTCCAATGGAGTTTGACGGTATGGTTCGCTGGCTTTATGCCACTGACCTTGACGGCAATGTGATTGAGTTTGTGCAGTGGCTAAAACAGCAGAACAGTTAATCTGGCTCGCAACGCAATCAGTAGAACTGAGCGAAAGAGACTCCAAACAATAGACGATAAAAAGAATAATTTAGATATGAAAAAGTTAATCCCAATTATGTCCTGCCAAGCTTGCAGTTTTATTCTTACAGCTATGTTTGTAAGAAGAGTCGTAGAATCACCGATTGCGGAGTTTAGTTGCTTGGCACTTAGTTTAATCTTGGGAACTATAATTGGACTAAAGTTATCTAGCTGATAAGCGAATGACGGGAGGGCTTATTTGTACGATTTATTATCTTTAGTTTTATGAGTTCGAGTGCTTTTTTGAATCAGAGCATAAAAAGTTAATAAAGGAATGGTAACAATTACAGTTGTGCTTCTCACATTGATCGGGCAATCGCTTTAAGCCTTTAACAAGTCCATATCTTTTTCACTACTACCAAAACTGCCAATGTCTAAATCATGTTTATGCAACAATTCTAAATACAGATTGCACAGAGGAGTCTGCTCTTTCAGCACAGTATGAACTTGATGTTTGTATCCCCCACCAGCCAAAATTATGGGTAAGTTATTGCAGGTATGATTTGATGAATCACCAAAATTACTACCCATAACCACGGTTGTATGATCAAGCAGCGTTCCGTTCTCTTCCTTTATTTGATCCATTTCTAAAAGGAATTGGTTGAAATGCTTAAGCGTATCAATCTCAATACGACTCAACTTAGCAATAGTATCTAACTTACCACCATGATGAGACAGGGTATGCCATCCTCCTGTCACTCCTGGCACCTTGATTGCCCCATAAATCCAGTCCATTGAAAATGTAATGACACGAGTTGAATCAGTTTGAAAAGCCAGCTTTGCTAATTCGAATAGGTTTCTTATCTTAGTAGAGAATGCAAATTCTTGATTGCCACTAAGAGTCTTCTGAACCTTGGGTTTCTTAGTATTCAACCAAAACTTTTCATGATCCAATTGCATTTTCATTTCAGAAATTACCGCACGATAATTCTCAAGTTTTCCAGATTGATTATCTTTTTTTTGCAACTGAATCAAATCACGCTGAAGGCAATCCAAAATACTTTGATCATTCCTGATCTGCTGTTTTTTCAATCGAAGATCTTCCTCTTTGAAGAGCATCTCAAAAATATTTTCCTCATCATGCATTGGAGGAATAGCCGAGCCACGATCGTTCCAAGAACAGCCCCAGCCTCGGTCATAGATACTGAAATTAAGATAAGGAAAACGAGTCGCACTTCCCATCTTGCGAGCCAACACCTGATCCAGTGAAATACCATTCACGAAATTAGGAGACTCAGGACTAGGAGTGCCAGTGAGAAAGGACTTTTCTGAGTCATGATTGCTAGTCTCCATACCGGGGTGAAAGAGGTTCTGGAATACCGTCATCTTCTCTTTCAACTTAAAGGCTTGAAGATAATCAGAAGTAGAAAGATCTCCGCGACTCTTAGGGAAAAAGAATGGTTCATAAAACCCCAAGCAACTATTGATGAAAATAATCCGCCTTGGAGGCTTTTCTTTCTTATCCTCAGAACGCAGACTAAGAGAACTCATTGCCATAGGAAGAGCCGCACCGATCTTCAAAAAATCTTTTCTACTAATGTTGCTCATTTCTGGTCTTTGGAAAGTGAATAGATCAAAACATTAGTAATCAAGTCTTTCATACGACTGTCCTGATTATCGCCTGAGATCATGGAGTAAAGTTTTAGGCGTTGCCTCAGACTAGGCTTGTAACCATTCGCATATTCGAAAAACTTCTTGGAAAAATTATATGAAACTTTTTTAGAATCAGAGATGAGTATTTTCTTAAAACTGAACACATCGTCAAACTTCCTATTTCCAACCTCTCCTGAAGCATCAACAGCATCAGCCAATTTATAGTACCCTTTCAATCGAAATTGAAATGTACCTTGATGCGGCAATTTGACTCGATACTTTGTACGCCATTGACCAGTAGAATCGAAATTTTCTAGCGCAAAACCATAAGGATCAATATTCTTGTGGCATGAAAAGCAAACTTGGTTATTTTTATGCTCTTCAATTTGCTCCCGAAGTGTGGCTTCATGATTGCCATGCTCAGGCTCAATAGCCTTAATATTTTCAGGAGGAGGAGAAAGCGTATTACCTACAATATTCTTCGAAATCCATGCGCCACGTAGAATGGGAGAAGTATCAAAACCATCAGCAGTAACTTTCAAAATACTTCCCATGGTCAACAATCCGCCACGAGGCACTTCAGGCGAGAACGTCACCTTACGTATTCCTTGGCCAATCACACCGCTAATGCCGTAGTGCTGGGCCAAACGCTGATTCAAAAATGAAAAGTCCGAATCAACCAAATGAGAAACGGATAGGTTCTCCTGAACTAAATAATTTAGATAAGCCTCAGTCTCTAAAGGAAGATAATAATTCACAAGATCATCATACAGAGGATAAAGCTTCAGCGAGGGTGTGACTTTATTAAAAGAACGGAGATTGAGCCACTGCTCACAAAAGGAACTAATCATGCGTTTACTTCGTTCATCCTTCAGCATTCGGCTGATTTGTCCTTCCAGATTTTTGTTGATGAGTTTGTCTTTAGTCGATAGGGCTAAAAGCTCCTTATCAGGAACCGAAAGCCAAAGAATTCGCGAAAGATCCAACGACCTTTTATATGACTTATTGGAATGTTCACCTGGAGCCATCAAAAAACGATGAGAACTAAGTACTGCCTTAAAGCCGACCTTCGCTGCAGCAACAAAATCACCCTGATCGTTTAAAGTATTTAGACTGATATAATAGTATGGAGCAAGATCTTCTTCAGTTAGGTTCGAAGAGAAAGCTCTTTGCGCAAAATTTTTGATTACTTTTTTAAGCTCTTCGAATGAATGGGAAGAAACTGAAACTTGATCAACAAGGTTTGTTTTCGGCAAAGACACGATTACATCAAGTTTTCCTATCGAAGCCAATGAACGACCATCCAGAGTGAAACTATCAGTTATTAAAAACTTGATGAAAGGCTTAATAGTTGGATTAGGAAAAATAATCTTTTGTTCATTAGCCAACCGAGTCTCGAGCTTACCTGTAACAGCAGCATTACCCCAATTCTTACAATCGTCGGAAAAATAGACAGTGTAAGCTTTAACCTGGCCGTTACCATTGCCACCTGACCAAGCCGCGTATGATAGCCCGTAAATCTCCTCAGCTTTCGGGTTTTCAAGAATCACATAATGCGGAGGCTTAGCCAGAGTTGGTTTAAACCTTGTATGCCAAAATGTTTTATTTGAACCATCCTGCATATTTTCCTTGTCCATTTCTTTTTGGAAACTACTTACTGAAATACGCCCACCTATAGCCTGCAATTTGGTTGGCAAAACCGATACATTCCTAACCTCACGAGGAGACGCTTGAACCGACAATCCAGTAAACAGATTCCGATAAGATCGTGATGGCCATTCCTCTAGAACAGGACCTCGAATCTTTAATTGTTTAATATAAGCACCCTGTTCTCCTTTCTGTTTTCTGAAGGTATGCTTGGAATAACAGTGCACGGAGACATTCTCGCCTGGATGAAGGAAAACGCGAATAGTGTGCGATTTTAGTTCACGGTTTCCTAGGGAAATTACATCCAATAACCTTTGTGGCTGAGGGCGATCATCTGCATAATAATATTTACCTGCAAAGACCTGAACACTTATGTCTTCCTTAAAGGCACCAAGCTTCATCATATCAAAGCTCAAATCATACCATCCCCTCATTGGCGAAACGAAGTTGTCATAAAAAAAAGAGTAACCGTTACCATTATTCGCTCGTGTCCAAGAAAACAAAATACCATCCTTATGCTCACGAGCATAAATATTATAAGTATTGTGACTATCTTTAACCTTGTTGGTAATCCAGATTTGCTCCTGAAAAAATCCTTTTGCAGGCAAGGCGAACTCGAGCATTTCATCGGCTACTGAAAAATAAGAAGTGAGCATCTCTCTTGTTAATAATACCCTTCGATCCGAATCAAAATCATATGTTCCCCTGTCCTCTGGGATTAAGGCAGTAAGATCTAAACTGATATCTAAAAGATCATTCACTGAATGAACAAACTCACGCCGACTAATCCGACGGTAAGAGTTTGGGGGATTTTCAATCTGACTCTTAGATAGCCATTCCAACATAACTTTCTTTTCTTGGATATTGGGCTGTTTCTTTTTTATAGGCGGCATTTTTCCCGTAATCAAATTCTCGAAAATCACAGATTTATCAGCCATATCTCCCGCAAGCAGACTGGCCAAATCGAGATTGCCCTTCTTCACTTCCTCATCATGACAACCAAAACAGTAATTCTCAAAGTGCACCCAAGCTTTTTCTTTAAGTTCTATTGAATTGAAAGAATTAGCTTCTACAAAAAACACAAACCCAAACGACCACAACAGTGCAGCAGCAACCAAAGAACAAATCTTTTGAATATATCCGCGTTGGGCCATGACAATTATATATAATGATTGGGATGATTAATACGTGACAATATATTAAAAGAAAGTAGATACTCTTACAAGAATACCTAATCTAGTATTAATCTTACTTTACCACTAGAAACATGACTGTTACCTGTCTTTTTTTGCTAATGTTGATATCAGCAATTAAAATCTAAACATCAATTTTTATTTTGGCTAAAAATACAAATCAATTAAGACAATATATTATCTTAAGTAAAAAATTAGGATCAGTTTTTCTTTTTATATGCTTGTTCAGTCAACCAACATTTACTTTTGCAGAATTTCGCGCTGGGATTGGTGTAAGAATAGTCACACCTGATCCACTATTACCAGTTTCTGGTGGTGTTGGTCCCTCCAAAAATGTCACAAGAAAAAAAGGTGATCTTACAGTTAGGGCAATGGTACTCGAGGATGGCAATAAAAGAGTGGCATTTGTAAGCACAGATTTTCTGGGATTCCCTGCAGTACTAGGCGACCGGGTTCGCAGTCAGGTTAAATCTATTATCTCACCTGAACACATCCTTATCGGAGCAACACATACACATAGTGCACCAGACAGTTACGGATTCCCAAATAACACAGGAGGAACTGATGCAAATCTCGAATATCTTGATTTGGTTTGTAAAAAAACCGCAGAAGCAATTAAAGATGCTTTTGCCCATTTACGTCCGGCTTCGCTGAAAGTCGCCACGGGCAATGCAAAAGGAAAAATTGCTTATAATTATTACGCACCAGATTTGTACGACCGTCGATGTAGCGTAATGCAGGCCATAGACCATACAGGAAAACCTTTTATAACGCTGGTTAACTACGCCATCCATCCAGAAGTCCTTGGTTCGAACCAAGGAATTCTAAGCCCAGACTTGGTAGGCCCTCTTTACGATCGAATATTATCAAAAGGTGGTGGAATTGGAATTTTTATGAACGGAGCTCAAGGAGGAATGGTCACCGCCGACGTGCGTGGCGCAGACGGAAAAGATATTCAAAACTGGAGTGAGTGCCGAAGAATAGGATATCTACTAGCAGATGAAGCACTACGAATTACTAACAAAACTTCTGAAGAACAGAAAAATCCAAAAATCACATGTACTTGGAAAAACGTAACACTACCCGTTGATTCTCCACTACTATTGAACATCATGAAAGACTCGCCATTGCAATTGGCAAAACCGAACGAAAAATCGATTACTACTCGTGTAAATTTAGTTAATGTTGGTTATACACAGATTCTAACAATTCCTGGCGAAGCTCTACCGAATATCGGTTTCTATCTAAAACGAAAAATGACAGGCAAACACAATCTTCTTTTTGGGCTGACTAACGACGCATTAGGCTACATCCTAACTAAAGAAGACTGGAATAGCTTCGAGCGTTATAATTATATCACGCAAACTAGCCTGGGCGAGTCCACAGCCGATATTTATCTTGAGAAGGCAATTCAACTCATCAATGAAGCTAAGAAAAGATAACTTTCTTAATCTTGTTTCCCACCATCTAAAACTTTTTTTTCTGAGTATGAGCTTCAAGCTTAATTGCTCTAGCAAATTCTTTAGCCATTAAACGAAAACTTCCATTCCCAGCTTCTTCATGGAGGCATTTCAGATCATGCCTACACTTAGTGTCTACATAATCCATTTCAATGTTGAGTGAATAAATATGATCTCTCCATTTCTTAAGCCCAGATCCTAAAGAGCCAACTAACGTTCGAAATTGAAGCCTACCTCTAATTTTATCCTGATTAATGGAAGCCAAGGTCCATGGAGATGATGTTCTATCATAATATTTTTTATCATTTTCAAAAAGGACTGGAGCCACTGACTCCCATTTCCTACTCTTTCTAAGCATATTTTGCCAATTCCACATGCCTCCATCATAATTTATGCAAATACTAAAAAGTTCAGGAAATTTCACAGCATATAGAGACGCTCCGTACCCACCCATGGAGAACCCTTGGATAACTCGAAATTCCCTGGATGACCTAGTGTTATAATTGGCATCTATCCATGGTATTATTTCTCTAATGATATTGGTTTCGATAAGTATGGATCGGTCCTTTGCATCAGCATACCAACCATTCTTTGTGCCATCAGGATAAACAGCAATGACAGGTGGCAATATACCCTTAGCAATAGCTTTTTCCATTGGGACACGAAACGCCGCACCGCTTTTGTGAGAACCCCCTCGACCGTGCAGACTATAAATCACCGGATAGCCTGCCCCATTCTTGTTATAATTCTCAGGTAGATAAACATCAAAAGTGATTTCTTTGTTAGATATCTTCCCAGTAATATTTATTGTCTTGAGCTCCCCTTGGACTTGAGGAAAAAGAGCAACCGACAAAACCAACAAAACCAAATTGACATTAATATCAAATTTCTTTGCTATATTCATTTTAATTAATCTTTCTTTATTCGCACTCGATAGAAAGCATTAACTTTAAGATCTAATTTAAATTTAAACGTTAATCCTTTTGGCCACTGATACTCTTTCGGGGGTGATTCTAAAATAATTTCTTGCCATTCATTCAAGTCTTTAGATTGCTCCAAAACGAATTTTGGCACTTGTAAAAAAGGCACGTAGTCTAACGAATTGAAACTCAATAAATTTGTCTCAGAATCCAAGTGCCCAATAATATTTTTTTTTCGACCAAACAGTTTCACTTCAACATTCGACTGATCAATCACTTCGTATTTTCCATTTTCTCCGTAGTCAAATTGAAACCAATTCACCTCATGTTTATCACCAAATCCAAACCAGAGTTCATGATTCGTTTCTGGCGCCCAAGGTGGATCAGAAGGGAAAGTTTTTATTGAAACAAATTTCGCCTTATCCCAAATAAAAACATCATTAAAGTTTATCGAAACCTTGACCTCGTCGCCTACAATTGAAACATCACGTAGTCTAGGTGATTGAGCCATCAATTGGCTAAAAAGAACGGAAGCAGCTAAAGAAAATATTAATTTTCTTATTTTCATCCTTCTTCCAAACTCCTAGCTATATTGCACTCCATTAATGAAAATAGGAATTATAGCAGGATTTAACAAAACAAGACTGGTTCTCTCTAATAAGCAGAAAGAGTAAACTAATTTTATCTTTTTTTCTTTTTTATTCGAAAGAGTTCTTCCGGTGCACGCTTCTTAAGCGGCTCCGAATGTCCATCAAAGTAATTAGAACTCGCTGTCCCAAATTTAGCTCGTGAAGAAGCCCCCATATAAAAAGAGCTTTTTTCAGTCCCTCCACTGTGGCGATAGAGAACGTTACCACTATTAATTTTACCTCCGCTATCGCTTTCGTCGGGATAAAGACAAGAGTTATAACCATCTATATCTGCCACGAATATCGTCCCAGTCGGATCGTCAAGCGATGACAACTTGAAAGTGCCATTCGGCCTCGTTGCCCAAGGACTACCTCCCTGAAACTTTGAGTTCATCGCATAATTGTAAACATCCTTCCAATCTTTGGTTCTTTCACGCTTCGAGGTACCCGGACAAATGAACACCCCCATCCCAAAATCATCCACATCTTTACCAAGGTAAGGCTGAATCATATAATACCACAGTTTTTCTCCATGCGCAGTTGGAAATCTCGGCCAACAACGAGGAACCTGACCTGTGTCCTGTTCATATAAAATCAAAGCCAGTCCCATTTGCTTAACGTTATTCATACAACTAATACTTACCGCCTTATCCTTAGCCTTACCCAAGGCAGGCAATAACAACCCAGCTAGAATGGCAATTATGGCAATTACTACCAAAAGCTCAATTAGAGTAAATCCATACGAAATGGAGATTCTATTCTGAAAATTTTTTTTCATAAAAAAAATCAAATATCAAAGGATGATGGTCATGAGTTCCCATACCAGTCAACTGCCAAGGTAAAATACTGTATTGTCTAATTAAGCTCATGTACGCAAATTCCTGCCACAATTTAATTATGATTTTATTCAAAAAAACATTAGCCACATTGACTCTTTGTGCTGTCACTTGGTTAAACGCCCTGTCCGAAGATAGAAAAAATATTGTATCAACCGGAAAAATATTTTCTAACCTAAAACCATTTGATGAGTTAATGGAAAAGTTCGTTCTAGAAAATAAAATACCTGGAGCCTCTATTGCCGTAGCTAAAGATGGGCATCTAGTTTACGCTCGCGGATTCGGCTATGGCGATCTCGAAAAAAAACAACCAGTCCAGCCCAATTCTTTATTCAGAATTGCCAGCATCTCAAAACCATTTACTGCAGTGGCTATCCTACAGCTAGTAGAGCAGAACAAACTAAAACTCGAGACACCGGTATTTGAATTATTACCTCATAAACCACATTTGGCCGAAGGAACTAAAGTTGATCCGCGTCTTAGCCAAATTACAATCGCTCATTTACTACGACATCAGGGGGGCTGGAACCGTAAAGAAACTATTGACCCACTGTTTCATTCTATTGATATATCAACAGCACTTGGCAAGACTCCTCCAGCCACACAGGATGATGTCATACGGTTCATGATGGGTTGGAAATTGGACTTTGATCCTGGCGAAAAATATAACTACTCAAATCTGGGATATTGTCTACTAGGTCGAGTTATCGAACAAATAACTGCGCAAAGCTATGGAGAATATATGGTTAACGAATTTCTTAAACCAATTGGCATTGAATCAATGCGTCTAGGAAGAACCCTACTTCGTAATCGCGCTAAAAACGAAGTAAGATACTACCCCAAAGGAGACATATATGGTATCGCCGTCACAGGCGAATCAATAGGAGCAAAAGTACTTTGGCCTTATGGCACATGGTCCATAGAAAGCTTTGACTCGCTCGGTGGATGGATCGCCACAGCGACGGATCTAGTAAAATTTGCATCTGCAGTAGATCGCTATAATGAATCAAACATCCTGCAAAAGAGAATGATCGCAGCAATGATTGAACGACCTAAAAAAGGCCACTTTGGTAACGAAAAAGAAAATCAACCTGATGCAACATATTACGGATTTGGCTGGTCGGTGCGCCCTACAGAAAACGGGAAAACAAATCGCTGGCATACCGGATTACTATCAGGCACCTCAACCATTTTAGTGTTACGAAATGATGGACTATGCTGGTCAGTACTGTTTAATACAAACCTAACTAATGACGGCAAAAATCCTTCATCAAAAATTGACCCTCTAGTTCATAAAGCCGCCGATGCCATTACCAAATGGCCAACACACGATCTTTTTCAGGAATAAAAAAACAATATAAGAAATTCTTTATGCTGATTACTTTTTGATTAATCGGGAAACTTTTCTGGATAAGCCGCCACGCTTGGTTTCAGTGTGCCAGTCAATGTTTTAAGAAATGCTATAATATCAGAAATTTCCTCGTTGGAAAACTCTCTACCTAACTGATGACTAGCCATAACTTTAACAGCTTGAGTTAAATTTTCAGCGGAACCATCATGAAAATATGGCCCTGTCTTTTCAATATTTCTTAAACTTGGAACTTTAAAAAACATTTTATCCTGTTCTCTTTTAGTTATAGCAAAGCGCCCTTGATCCTTTTGATTTGGCCAAGGCTTAACCAAACCTAGCTTTTGATATATATTCCCCCCTAAAAGATTACCGGTATGGCAAGTAACACAACCGTTCGTCACAAATGTTTTGAGGCCTCTCTTTTCTTTTTCATTTAGAACCGACAGATCTCCGGCAAGTGCCTTATCGAATTTAGCTGGTGTTATAAAGAGCCGTTCGTAGGCGCCAATTGCTTTGCCAACATTGTCATATGTAATAGCCGGAAAACTATTTGGAAAGGCAGCCTTGAAAAGATCTTCATAACCTTTTATCTCACTAATTTTCTTAACAACAGCTTCGGCAGATGGCATAGCCATTTCACCGCCAGCAAGAATAGGGCCCTTGGCTTGCTCTTCGACTGTTGGAGCACGCCCATCCCAAAATTGAGCTAAATGCATAAACGCATTAAAACTGGTAGGAGAATTCCTTCCCGTTAAATGATTATTAAAACCAACTGAAAACTTTTCCCCATCAACACCAAACGCCTTAGTATCATGACATGAATTACATGAAATCGAATTATCTCGGCTAAGTCTTTTTTCATGATACAAGACCCTTCCCAATTCCACTATAGACCTAGCAGCTTTATCTTTAGGAATTTCTTCAGCCACAAGAGGTTTTCCAAAAATAGAAAGTAAAGGCTTTATAGAATCATCTGCAGACACCTCCATAAGAGATATCTGCCCAAAAAGGGCAAGTACCATAACACGCAAAAGCATAGAAAAATCGTTACTAAATAATTCATAAAAATCAATTAATATTATTCATGNATAAAATGAAATAGAACTAAGAATTGATTATTTTTTAGTTTTCCAAAATATAGTGTAAATATATGNTTTTGATATGCNCATTCGTTATTTTTTAGCGTCATTTTTTTTGTTGATATTAACTATNGATATCTTCGCGAAAAAAANCCCAAACATAGTTTATATNATGTCCGATGAACTCGCTTATTATGAATTATCACACATGGGAAACAAATACATCAAAACGCCAAATATCGACCGATTCGCAGCAGAAGGAATCCGTTTTACATCTGCCCTTGCAGGCGCACCGGTGTGCGCACCTCTCCGATGCAATTTAATGACAGGAAAACATGCTGGACATGCTTCAATTAGGGCAAATGATGGAGGAACTCCTCTGCGTGAAAATGAAACCACAATCGCCTCATTACTTAAGCAAATTGGTTATGCAACAGGAGGGTTCGGCAAATGGGGTTGCGGAGGACGCGATTCTACAGGCGTACCTGAAAAACAAGGATTTGATTTATTTTACGGATATTATGATCAAGTACATGCGCATTCGTTTTATCCATCTTATCTAATTCAAAATAGTAGGGAGATTAAACTTAAAGGGAATAAAGGAGGTCGCTCAGGTCGCACATATTCTCATTATAAAATTATGGAAGCCGGACTAAATTTTATTCGTGAAAAAAAAGACCAACCATTTTTCTGTTATTTTCCAATCACGCCACCTCATGGCATGTACGATATTCCTATGGATGATCCAGCTTGGAAATTATATGAAAATGAAAATTGGATTAAAGATTCATCTATATCACAGGATATAAAAAACTATGCAGCTATGGTTAGCATGGTCGATCACAATGTTGGACAGATTCTTAATTTATTGCAGGAATTGAAAATTGAAAAAGATACTATTGTTTTTTTCACCGGTGACAATGGAGGTCAAGATCGTTTTCGCAGCCCAAAAAATCCGCGTGGATTTTTCGGACCAAATGTCAACCCAAGAACCGGCGTAGAATTTAGAGGAGGCAAGGGAAATCTATTCGAAGGAGGATTAAGAATCCCTTATCTCGTACGTTGGCCCGGGAAAATCAATTCAGGACAAGTGAATGATCTCATTTTCTATCAACCGGATGTATTGCCAACATTAGCTGAATTGACCGGAGCAAAGACACCAAAAGACATTGATGGCATCTCATTTCTGCCAACATTGCTTAATCACGGTGAACAAAAAAAACATGAGATGCTATACTGGGAATTTCGAAGTCAAACCGCAGTGAGAAAAGGACATTGGAAAGCAATACAAACTAAACCAACCCGCGATTGGGAACTGTATGACTTGAATAAAGACATTAGTGAAAACATAAATATTGCTGAAAAACATCCAAATTTATTGTCTAAAATGAAAACTTTTGCAAAAAAGTCTCACACACCCGTTGTCACAGGCAAATATATAGATTCCTCGCGTTCCAAACATGAACGGGATCGGAAGGCCAAATGGGGCACCTCCAAACCACAACCCAAAGCTAATCGCAAAAAATAAACCAATGGTTGATTCGATCACAGTTTCTGTAAAAGAATTACACGCCTATGGCGTGTCAGTATTGACATCAATTGGGATGAATAAACAAGACGCCCTAACGATTGCTGATAAATTGGTACTAACAGACAGCTGGGGAACGTTTACTCATGGAAATAAACTGCTAGGAGATTATGTCACTAGGCTTCAAGCAGGAGGAACCAACCCATTAGGTCGCCCTAGGATCGTTAGCGAAGGCCCAGCATGGGCAATTGTCGACGGTGATAATGCAGCAGGTCAGGTCGGTTGTGACTTTGCAATGCGCAAGGCAATTGAATTAGCCAAATTGGCTGGTATATCATATGTGGGCGTGAAAAATACCAGTCATTTTGGAGCTGCTGGGGTATATCCTGCAATGGCAGCAGAAGCAAACATGATTGGTCTCGCCATGGCTAACGATATTCCAAGTGTTTGTGCTCCTGGATCCCGTAAGGCAGTAATGGGTACAAACCCACTAGCATATTCAATCCCAGCCGGAGAACATCCGCCAATCCTTCTCGATATTGCTACCAGCACCGTAGCAGGGGGAAAAGTGTATGCTGCACTGCAACGTGGAGAAACAATCCCAACAGACTGGATTATCGACTCGGATGGCAACCCAACAACTGATGGCTCACTCTACCCTCTAAAAGCTGCACTGGCACCTATGACTGGTCACAAGGGCTACGGAATGGCGTTACTTCATGAAAATCTGGCTGGGGTACTGACTGGAGCAAGCATTAGCTGGCAAGTACTAAATTGGATCTTCGATGACAAAACTAAGCCAACCGGTCATGGAGCCGCATTCATTGTTATAAATCCTGAAGCAATGATGCCATTGGATAAATTCTTCCAGCGAGTCGACGACCTGATAAATGAAATTCATAACTCCCCCACTGTCAATGAAATCGAACATTTATTGGTACCTGGCGAAATGGAGTGGAAAAGGCGAGAAGCAGCCTTAATCAAAGGAATCAATATGCCATCAGATGTCGTCAGTAAAATGCGTGATCTAGATAATCAAATCGGCCTTAATACTCACTGGTTAAATTAATTAAATAAGGCTTTTCCTTGTAGCTCAATCAACAGCACTGTTAATTTACCGCAGCTCAATTCAATAATGAAGATTGTTCGATACTTAAATGATCAAGATGAATCCCAATTCGGATCTCTACAGGATGATGGCTCTATAAACCGCATAGAAGGCTGCATTTTTAGTAATTACAAGGAGACCGATGAGACGGATTCGGTTAAAAAAATACTTACACCTATTAAACCTTCAGCGATTTTGTGTATTGGTCTAAATTACCGAAAACACGCTGAAGAAGGCGGAGCAGAAATTCCCGAACACCCTGTGCTATTTATGAAAATGCCGAGTACTGCACAAAACCCGGGAGACCCAATCCTATTACCGCGAAAACTCAATAGCGAATCGGTAGACTATGAATGTGAATTAGCTATTGTTATCGGAAGAGACTGCAAAAATATTCCCAGAGAAAACGCACTAGAATATGTACTTGGATATACTTGCGCAAATGATGTTAGCGCTCGTGACTGGCAAAAGAATGGCGGAGGAGGACAGTGGTGTCGTGGTAAGACTTTCGACACTTTCTGCCCACTTGGTCCATCACTAGTAACTCGTGATGAAATTCCAAATCCAAACAACCTCAACATCAAGACTATATTAAATAAAGAGGTAATGCAGGACTGGAACACAAACGATATGATATTCGATGTGCCAACGCTAATAGAATTTCTCAGTGGCAGCACAAAGCTAACTGCAGGTACTGTGATCCTCACAGGAACCCCACACGGAGTTGGCTTTGCTAGAAATCCGCCTGTCCTGCTAAAGGATGGTGACGAAATATCTATTGAGATTGAAGGTATAGGAACCCTCACGAATCCGGTTCAAAACGAATAATGTTTGAGTATATTAAAAAAGCAGAGGAAAAAGAATGGATCCTAGGACCTTACGAGGGTGTAAAACTTAAGATACTTCACAAGGATGAAAAAACAGGTGGTATTGTCGTACTTCGTAAATTCGAGGCTGGCACTACAGTTCCCGAGCACATACACCCTATTGCCAATGAATGGGCTTATATAATTTCTGGAGAATGGGAGGAATCGGAAACTATATACTCCGAGGGAACCTTATTCTACTCTTCAAAAGGAAAAAAACACGGACCACACATCGCCAAAACTGACGTTATAAGTCTCACACACTTTGACGGACCGCTTACTATAGAATAAAAGCCTCCTCCTTTATTGGTTGTTAACGGAGACTTGTTTGGTTCAATTTTGCATGTCATTTTTCGTTTAGAATGAAACGTAATCTAATCTTACTTGCCTCACTCTTTTCAATTCTTGGCCAATCGCAGGCGATAAGCAGGCCAAATATACTATGGATATATCTTGAAGACGTGAGCGGCTGGTTTAGCTGCTATGGGGATAAAATTATTAAAACTCCCAATATTGACAAGCTTGCTAAAAACGGGACTCGGTTTGATCGTTTTTATACTCCTGCCGGCGTATGTTCAGCAACTCGGTCCTCCATTATTACAGGGGCAATGCAGACTAGCCTTGGTATTCACAACCACCGCAGTGGCAGAGCAGTTTTTCGCGGAAAAAATCTAGGGCCAGTCTTTGACGATATTCGACTACCTAAAGGCGTAAAAACATTACCTGAAATGTTTCGTGCTGCCGGTTATTGGACATTCAACGAGGGAGGAAAGGACGACTATAATTTCAAACATGATACTAAAAAAATGTACGATTTAATCCCCCAAAAAAAAGGATGGGGACCGGCTGCTTTGGTTGCGGGGGATTGCTGGAAAGATCGCGAAAAGAATCAACCATTTTTTGGGCAAGTACAACTTGGAGGCGGAAAACTAGGAAAACGCGCTAAAAAGTTAATCGAAAGGAACAAAGTACCAGTACCTCCATACTACCCTGACATTCCTGAAGTTAGGGAGGAAATAGCACATCACTATGATTGTTTAATCGAGACAGACAAACAGGTCGGTCGGATTATAGCCGCACTGAAAAGAGACGGCCTTTATGAGAACACATTGATTTTATGTTTTAGCGATCATGGCTACAAACTACATAGACACAAACAGTTCCTTTATGAAGGAGGAATCCAAATGCCATTGATAGTAACCGGCAAAGGCTCATCTAGTAAGAAAGTACGTAACGACCTGATTAGCGGAATAGATATCGCTCCTACCTGCCTTGCCGCTGCAGGAATAGAAATTCCTAAACATATGGAAGGAAGGAACTTTCTCTCGAACTCTTATACTCAAAGAAAATTTATTGTTGCAGCCCGTGATCGCTGTGACTATACGATCGAAAGAATTAGAGCCTTGGTAACCCCTCGTTTCAAATACTTGAGAAATTATCTACCTAACAGACCATTTATGCAACCGAGCTATAAAGACTCATGGCCGGTCTCAAAACGATTCCGAGAAATTATGGCCACAGGCGGAATGAACGAAACACAAATGATTTTCTTTGGCCCAAAAAAAGAACCTGAAGAACTTTACGATTTATCCAAAGATCCACATGAAATAAATAATCTAGCTAAAGATCCGAAATTCAAAAAAGAATTAAAAAAACACCAAGAGCTTCTTGATGGATGGATCAAAGAAACCGGTGATAAAGGACTAAAAACAGAAAGCAACCCGGGCCTTTTAGCCGTGCTTAAGCGATGGGGTGATAAGTGTGTTAACCCTGAATACGATCGTGTCCGCCATCTACTAAAAAAATAAAAATGATCATCTACCATAATCCGCGTTGTTCAAAAAGTCTTCAAGCGCTTCAACTATTAAAAGAAAACGGTGAGGAACCAGATGTAGTTGAATATCTCAAAACCCCTCTTAACCAAAACGAACTCGCTGACTTACTTAAAAAATTAAAGATCAGAGCTCACGAACTTCTTCGCATCAAGGAGGATGAATACAGTGAACTAGGTTTGTCGCCTGAAACACCGGAGGAAGATATATTAACCGCTATCGTAATAAACCCTATATTACTTGAACGTCCTATTATTGTTAAAGGGCGCAAGGCCTTAATCGCGAGACCTCCTGAATTATTAGAGGATTTACTTTAAAAAAATTAGCTGCAAGTTGCTTAACTAGATAAGTAATAGTATATTTCTCACCCAAGAATCTTAATATGTCGAAGCGTATCGACTCATTAGCGGCCAAAGAATGGACTCAATTTACCCGCCGCGATTTCATGGCGACCAGTGCCAGCGGTATTGGCATGGCCGCACTTGCTTCCTTGATGCAGCAGGACAATCTACTTGCTAACTCAAATAATTCATCTGTTGTAAATACTCCTCATTTTGCCCCTAAAGCTAAACGCTGTATTTTTATTTTCATGGCAGGAGCACCAAGCCATGTAGACCTTTTTGATCCAAAACCAAAACTAAATGAATTAAGCGGGCAACCACTGCCAAAGGAGATGACTGCAAATGTACGTTTTGCCTTCATCAAAAAAGATTCAGCCCTGCTAATGGGAACTAAAAGAAAATTTAAACCCTATGGCCAATGCGGAATGGAATTTAGTGATCTACTCCCAAATATCGGATCCGTTTCAGATGAGATAGCCTTGATTCGCTCTATGCATACAGACCAATTTAATCATCACCCCGGGCAGCTCATGATGAACACTGGATCACCTCTATTCGGTCGGCCAAGTATGGGTTCATGGTTAACCTATGGACTTGGCAGTGCTTCAAAAAATTTACCGTCATATGTAGTTCTAACAGCTGGTCGAGGATCCAGCGGTGGAGCTTCACTATGGTCGAGCGGGTTCTTGCCATCAAATTATCAGGGGGTATTATTTCGTAATCAAGGTGATCCAGTATTGAATCTGGGTAATCCTCCCGGCATAACCCGCGAAATGCAGCATTACGGATTGGATGCAATTAACGATCTTAATCGAATAAGGCACTCAGCTGTAGGCGATCCCGAAATTGCGAGTCGAATTGCAAGTTACGAATTGGCATTCCGAATGCAATCAGCCGCACCAGAACTCATGGATCTTTCCGGAGAAAGCCAATCAATACTAGACCTATATGGGGCTGAACGAAAAGATACGCTTTCTCCGGGCCGAGGTGGACCAGCCGGACAATACACTAAGTTTGCCCGCAACTGTATCTTGGCTAGAAGACTTATTGAACGCGGAGTTCGCTTTGTAAATTTATACCACGCCTCTTGGGATCATCACAGTAATCTTGATAAAGAAATTGCTTATAACGCAACCATGGCCGACCAGCCTGTAGCTGCACTAATCAAGGATTTAAAACAACGAGGATTACTCGAGGATACTCTTGTAGTTTGGGGCGCTGAATTTGGACGAACTCCACTCGGTGAAAATAGAGGAGGCCGCAAAATGAATACAGGCCGGGATCACCATCCATTTGCCTTCTCCATGTTTATGGCAGGTGGCGGCATAAAGGGCGGTCAAGTCTATGGCAAATCAGATGAAATTGGCTGGGGGATCGATGAAAATCCAGTACATATCAACGACCTTCACGCAACATTACTTCACCAGTTTGGCATTGAGCATACTAAACTGACTTACCGTTTTCAGGGACGAGACTTTCGCCTAACTGATGTTGGAGGAAATCTCATAAAACCTCTCATAAGCTAACAGCAAAAAGATCTATTAATAGTCTTTGAGCACTTCAAATCTTTGACTGCCATTACTTTTTAAATGGACTAAAACTCCTTTTTTAAGATCTTCATTCTCAAATGACTTCTTGAAGGTTTCTATCGAATTAATTTCAGAACTATTAATACGAGTGACTACCTCCCCGGGGGTAATACTTTTCTCCTCAGCAACGCTACCTTTCTTTACTGAGACTACAATAACTCCTTCTTCTTCATCGATCATAAATCTCTTAGCAAGATCTTCACTAATTTCCTGAACTCGCATACCAAGCAACTCTGCCTCTAAAGGCTCTTGAGAGGGTTTCTCCTCAATACGCCGTGAACGAGTCACTGCTGTGAACTCTTCAGGAAAGGCCCCTGTCTCAAATTGAATCTCTTTAGGCTCTCCATCACGCATCAAACCTATTTTAATTGAATCTCCAGCATTTTTATAACGAATAGCACGTTTGAGTTCCTCCGCCGTCTTTACCTTATTACCATCAATACTAATAATAACATCTGCTAATTGAAGACTTGAATTTTCCGCCGGTCCACCAGGAATAAACTGTCGAACTACAACCCCATCCTCAACACCTACCGCTAAATCACGAAGCTCCACATCCTCGCGAAGAGTAGTAATACTCACACCCAACCAAGCACGAGTAACTTTCCCATCCTTAATCAACATATCCGAAATGCGCTTAGCCAAATTGATAGGCACAGCAAACCCAATTCCAGTATTCATTCCACGGATTAGCGTATTAATACCAATTACTTCTCCATAAATATTAACTAATGGTCCACCACTATTACCGGGATTAATACTAGCATCAGTCTGAATAAAATCCTGATCAAACATTTGTTGATCTGTTAGAACCCGTCGACCCTTTGCGCTAATATGACCAACAGTTACACTGTACTTGAGTCCAAACGGCGAACCAATAGCAATCGCAAATTCACCAGCCTTTGTTTGACTAGAATCCCCTATCTTGGCAGCTTTCAATCCAGTGGCATCGATTTTAATCACTGCAATATCAGACTCACGATCGACACCAAGAATTTCACCATCATACTCCTTACCATCTTTGAAAACTATTTTAACTTTATCAGAATTTTCAACTACGTGACGGTTAGTCATGATAATACCATCATCCCGATATACTAAACCTGAACCCTGCCCATCATAAATTGGCTCACGAGATCGATTTGGTTGTTCGCGTTGTTGAGGTTGTTGTTCGAAAAATTTACGAAAATCTTCAGGTAATTGATCAAAAAACGGACTGTTCCTAAATTGTTCCCCCTGCATTTGATAATTTTCTGCGCTTTTTGATACTCGAACCTCAACAACCGATTTTGAAACACTTTCAGCAACTTCAACAAAAGCCTGATTCAATTGCTGCGCAAGTTTTAGAGCCTCTGACGGTTCAACTGCTTTAACAGGAAAGTTCCCGAGTAAACAAAAAATAAACGTAAATATTGTGGTATTAGCTATGTTTGTTTTCATCAATAATTAATAAAACTTAAATATTAGATAGTATTAATAAAAAAATGTTCAACAACTTATTTTAAAAGTCAAATCAATAGAATCACTCGACACACACCTCAGTTTATGGATTACTGTGCTGAGTTTGCCCGATTCGCTCCGGGCTTTATGAAATGGACAAAGATTTGTTAACTAAAGCCAAGTCACTCGGATTTTCCGATCGACAGATTGCTAATCTCACGAAACACACCGAAGAGGAAATACGTACTCAACGACAGGCTATTGGTTTAGAACCTAGCTACAGACTAGTTGATACCTGTGCTGCAGAATTTGAAGCATACACTCCCTACTACTATTCATCTTACGATCGTGATGATGACGAAATCTCTCCAAACAATAAGAAAAAAGTCTTAATTCTTGGGGGAGGCCCTAACCGTATCGGCCAAGGAATTGAGTTTGATTATTGCTGCGTACACGCCTCCTTTGCACTAAAGGAGGAAGGATTCGAAACTATAATGGTTAATTCTAATCCCGAGACAGTTTCCACTGATTACGACACAAGCGATAAACTATTTTTCGAACCACTGACACTTGAGGATGTTCTAAATATTTATCATCGTGAAGAATGTTGGGGGGCAATTGCTCAGTTTGGGGGGCAAACACCACTAAACCTCGCGCTTGAACTGCAAGCCAATGGCGTAAATATTATTGGGACTTCACCACAAAGCATTGAACGGGCTGAAGACCGAGAAATGTTTGCGGAAATGCTTCACAAATTAAAGATACCTCAACCTCCCAATGGACTAGCCATCAACGAAGAACAAGCACTCGCCGCAGCAAGTAAGCTGGGCTATCCAGTATTGGTACGCCCATCCTTTGTTCTGGGTGGTCGAGCGATGAAAATAGTTTATTCTGATAATGAACTTTGCGAATATATGCGCTCAGCAGTTGAAGCCTCACCAGAACGACCGATTCTAGTAGACAAATTCCTTGAAGACGCAATTGAAGTAGACGTTGACTGTATAGCAGACGTTAGCAATTACACAGACCCAGCCGAAGCCACCGTAGTAATCGGTGGAATGCTCGAACATGTAGAATTTGCTGGCGTACACTCTGGTGATGCCGCAATGATCCTTCCTCCGAACACTCTGCCTGAGGAAATTCTCAACACCATGCGAGCATACACTGATGCCATGGCTAGAGAATTGAAAGTAACAGGGTTGATGAATGTCCAATATGCTATCAAGGACAAGATCGTTTACGTCTTAGAAGTAAACCCACGGGCTTCACGTACTGTTCCGTTTACAAGCAAAGCTATTGGTTCACCTTTGGCAAAACTAGCAGCAAAGGTAATGGCCGGAAAGAAACTAAAAGATCTAGGTTTCACAAAAGAAATAATTCCTAATTACTGGACGGTTAAGGAATCAGTATTCCCATTTAATCGCTTTCATGGCCAAGACATACTTTTATCTCCTGAGATGAAATCCACTGGAGAAGTAATGGGTATAGACTCTGACCTCGGAACTGCATATGCCAAATCTCAGATGGCAGCGGGTGGATCATTGCCTTTGGAGGGCTGCGTTTTTATAAGCGTAAGCGATAACCACAAAAACGCTTCTATTGACTTGGCGAAACGCTTCATAGATTTGGGCTTTAAAATAATTTCTACTAGCGGTACAGCAAACTCCCTTACAAGTGCTGGCCTAAAAGTCGACATTATTCATAAGCTCTCTGAAGGCAGGCCAAATACAATCGATCTTCTAAAAAATAACGAAATTCAATTGGTAATAAACACGCCATCTGGACAAACCCCTCGAGAAGATGAAATCAAAATAAGAACGACTGCTGTATATACCAATACCCCCATCATCACTACCATCGGCAGTGCTAAGGCCGCACTAGACGGCATAATCGCCTTAAAGGAAAAAGGCTATGGTGTTAAACCCTTACAAGAATTTCTTTAAATAATTTCAACCATCTAAACCTCTGTAATACAGATGTTTATGTGATTTTCAAATTATTTTAATAGCCTTTTGTTCTTCCAATGGGGCAAAAGTATGTTGTTGACCAAGGATAAACTGATCTTTATTTTTTTCTTCAAGCCATAAATCAGGCAAATTAAATAAAAACTTATGAAATCTAAAGTAATGAAATGGCTCGGAACCTTTTTAGGTTTTCTGAGTTTAGTTTTTGTAATCAGCGCAATAGCAGCCCCTGTAAATAAAAAGTGCCCACTCAGTGGTAATGCAATCAGTAAAGATGCCACCTACTCTGTGGGGTTCTGCTGCGGAAATTGTCAGGGGAAATTCAGTAAAGATCCTTCTAAGAGTATTGCGAAGGTTAAAGCTGCTCCGATTAATGACGTATGTCCTTTAAGCGGCAGAGCTATAAAGGTAACAGCCAGCTACAAGGGTGATCTTGTAGGATTATGCTGTAACAACTGCAAAGGAAAATTTGAGAAAGATACAGCCAACCTTATTAAAAAGGTTAAAGTCGTCCGCAATACTGTAAATGATAAATGCCCGCTAAGCGGCGAGGCGATCGATCCAAAAAAAACCTATACAGTTGGTTTTTGTTGTAATAATTGCGCTGGTAAATTCAAGAAGGATCCAGCCAAGAATATTGCAAAGGTTAAATAGAATCTCTTTAATCTAATTTTTAACCGCCTCTTTTTTGAGGCGGTTTTTTTTTGATTTGATCAAAATCAAGTTTTAATAGTTTTGAGAAATAGCTTATCGGACATTAAACTAAAAATCTGAACCCTATCGAGTAATTCCCCGGCTACTGTTCTCAACGAATTTTAGAAAATGTTGTACCTCAGGCAAATCTGGCAATTCGGCACGGATAGCTTCAATAGCGCTACTTACTGCTAATCCTTTACGAAAGAATAATCGATGCAATCGGCTAATGGCCGCCCTTCCATCTTCTGAAATCCCATTTCTCTCCAAACCAACCTTATTTGGCATTCGTGTTCGAGCAGGATTACCATCAACCATCATATAGGGTGCTACATCACTAACAATCTTTGAACATCCACCAATAATCGACATCTTACCAAGACGGCAAAATTGATGCACCGCCGACAAACCGCCGACAATAGCATAATCTTCTACTATAACATGGCCTGCTAAAGTTCCGTTATTTGACATAATAACATGATTACCCAACTCCACATTGTGGGCAATGTGGCAATAGGCAAGAATGTAATTATCAGAACCAATTAATGTGGATTCCCCCTCTCCAGTACCACTGTGCACCGTAACATTTTCTCGAAATGTATTGCGATCGCCAATACGAGTCCAAGTGATTCCCCCTCTCCATTTTAAATCCTGCGTCTTAAGCCCAACGGCAGAAAATGGGAAAAATTCATTACCAGCTCCTATCTCAGTGTGACCATCAATCACAACATGCGAATGCAATTTATTACCTTTTTTAAGCGTGACGTTCTTACCGATCACACAGTATGGACCTATACTACAATCATCACCGATACTGGCTAGAGGATGAATAATTGCGCTGGGGTGAATCTCTGACATTAAAACCCTTTATGTTTTATCAACTAAGGCGAAGGTGATCTCAGCTTCACTAACTATTTCCCCATATACTAAACAGCATGCCTTAGCTTTTCCAATTTTAGTCCTTGCTTTGATTAACTCGATATCAATTTGCAGGACATCACCGGGCTTGACCGGCTTGCGCCATTTTACTTTGTCAGCCGCCATAAAATAGGCGATCTTCCCGGCATTATCCGCCTGCTTCAACATTAATATACCAGCAACTTGCGCCATCGCCTCAAGTTGCAGCACCCCCGGCATAACAGGATGACCTGGGAAATGCCCCTTAAAGAAAGGTTCGTTAATAGTAACATTTTTCTCCGCAGTAATCTTATTACCTTCGATTCGTGTTACTCGATCCACCATCAAAAAAGGATAGCGGTGAGGCAAAATCTGCATGATTTGCTCGGAGTCTATTAAGGATGTATTTAAGTCACTCACTTTAAATATTGGTATAATTTTAAATTA
>NYWG01000059.1 GCA_002684915.1 Verrucomicrobiales bacterium | reverse complement strand
CCCAAAACTTTTTGGGCAGAAAAAAAACGATCTGCTACCATTCCAACAAAAAATGGAGTGATCATCCCCGCAATCGGCCCTACCGAGTAGGTCCAACTAAAATCACCTGCCTCAAAACCGATTGTACTAAGATAGTTAGGGGCGGTTACATACCATGCTCCCCAGATAAAAAACTGGAGGAACATCATAATGGATAGCTTGATACGAATGGATGAATTCATATTTGGTTATTAGGTTTCTAAGTCGGCTTGACTAAGTGGATCTACTTATAGATCAAGCGGAACGCGCAGAACCTAGCTATTGTAAAAGCAGGCCGCAAGGTTTCCTTTTAATTGTCGTAACACAAAAAAAGACGGGCCACGTTGGGCCCGCCTGTAAATAATTTAGCGTTTAATCGTTTATTCCTCTGAATCGTCACCGGAATCCGAAGGAGCACCTTCATCACCTTCATCAAATTCAGCCTTACGATCCTCCATCGCAGCCTTACGAGAAAGTTTCACGCGCCCCTTGTCATCTACACCAATGCATTTGACCCATATTTCATCTCCGTCTTTAACAATATCCTCTGTTTTTTTGACACGGAAGTTAGCCAATTCACTGATATGAACAAGACCATCCTTACCTGGCAATACTTCAACGAAACAGCCGAATTCTTTAATTGAAACAACTTTACCTCGATAAAGTTTACCAACCTCGACCTCAGCAGTAATTCCCTCAATCGCATCTGTTGCAACTTGAAGCCCTTCAGCAGACATTGAGTATATTAAAACACGACCATCGTCCTCGATATTAATCTCACAACCGGACTCCTCAACAATACGCTTAATGTTTTTACCTCCAGGACCAATCAATTCACCTATCTTTGAAGGGTCGATTGGAATAGTGACAATTCTTGGAGCGTACGGACTCATCTCTTCGCGCTCCTTATCAAGACATCCTCCCATATTAGCGAGAATAGCTGTACGCGCTGTCTTAGCTTTAGCGATCGCCTCTTCCATGATGGAATGTGGAATACCCTGCAACTTCAGATCAAGCTGAAAGCCTGTAATACCCTGGTCTGTGCCAGCGATCTTACAGTCCATATCGCAAAAAGCATCTTCCCACCCAATAATGTCGGTGAGCAATTTATAGGCCTCAATCTCTTTAGTCTCATTACTGTCATTAAGTTTTTCTCGAGTGCAAAGACCGATACTAATTCCAGCAACAGGACGTTTCAAAGGCACCCCTGCATCAAGTAAAGCCAAAGTACCACTACAAACAGCAGCCATGGAAGTAGACCCATTGGACTCCATAATCTCCGCTGTAACACGAACAGCGTACGGAAAGTCCTCAAGGCTAGGAATAACGGGAGCAATAGAGCGCTCCGCTAATGCCCCATGTCCAATTTCACGGCGACCAGGCCCCATAATACGGCCTGTTTCACCTACAGAAAAATTTGGAAAATTATAGTGAAGCATAAATCGTTTTTCACTCGGACCACCAGTGTAAGCATCAAAAGACTGAGTATCGTCAGTTGTTCCTAGAGTAACAAGAGACAATCCCTGTGTTTCGCCACGAGAGAACAAACCCGACCCGTGTGTGCGTGGAATCATTCCAGCTTCACTTGTAAGCGGACGCAAATCATCAAAACCCCGACCATCAAGTCGTTTACCATCATCGAGGACAAGCTTCCTGACAGCGGCTTTTTGAATAGCATAAAATGCCTCATTAACAATAAATCCAGTTATATTTTCATCACCAAACTTCTCAACAAGCTTTTCCTCCATCTCATCTTTTAGAGCATTGCATGCAGCCTCACGCTCAAGTTTAGCCTGAATTAACAAAGCATCAGTAATACGATCTGAAATAATCGATTCAGCTTCCTTCTGAACCTCATCACCAACAACTCTTGGCTCAAATTCGCGCTTAGTCTTACCGGCGGAAGCAGCTAATTCCTTCTGTGCGGAAATGAGTGGCGCTATAGACTCTTGGCCAAACTTTAACGCCTGAAGAAAATCAGCTTCAGGAATTTCATCGGCCGCTCCTTCAAACATAATCATGTCCGACTGATTACCAACGTAAACTAAATCGATGTCGCTAGATTCCATTTGCTCGTGTGTTGGATTGGCAATAAAACTACCATCAACCCTGCCAACACGAACTGCACCAATAGGACCAGCAAATGGCAGGTCACTAATCATCAATGCAGCAGATGCCCCATTGATAGAAAGGACATCTGAATCATTCTCTCCATCCGCACTAAGCAGAAGAGTTTGAATTTGCACTTCATTGAAATAACCTTTTGGAAATAATGGCCGAATTGGCCTATCCGTAACCCGGCAAGTAAGAATTTCCTTTTCTGATGGACGACCTTCCCTCTTGAAAAAACCTCCAGGAAAACGACCAGCCGCGGCTGCCTTCTCTCGATAATCTACTGTTAAAGGAAAGAAATCTAACCCCGGGCGAGGCTTAGATGAGCCGCAAGCGGCTACTAATACGATAGTTTCTCCTAATTGAACGGTGACTGCACCGTCTGCTTGTTTGGCGATTTTGCCTGATTCAATATGAATCTCCCCACCGCCGACGTTAGCGGTTACTTTATGTGACATGTTTTTCTTTCTATATGGTCACACTCGCCAGTACGGAGAACTTCATTCAAGTCCCAGTTTTTCGGGGTCTTGAATGAAATACTCAGAACCAGCAAGCGTAAGGTTTTTCACGACTGCCTACAGGGTAACAACGGATTGGGCCGTGATTTCCAACCTACCAAAAGTGACAATTCGTCACCACGGCATGTGTTCCCAAAAAATTCAAAAATGAAAAATTGAAGAAAGGTTTTTGCAGAAAAAATACTAGTGCCTAAGCTTTAATCGCTGAGTCAGTGACTTATAACGATCAACATCGTGTGTATGCACATAGTCAAGTAAACGCCGACGGCGCCCCACCATCATAAGTAGTCCACGACGTGATGCGTGATCCTTTTTATTTTGTTTTAAATGCTCAGTGAGATGATTGATGCGCTTTGTCAGTAGTGCTACTTGCACATCCGCTGAACCGGTGTCGGTATTATGAACGCGAAACTCTTCAATCGTTGTCGCCTTGGCTTCCATTCCTATTTTTCTATTAGTTCTTTTTCTATTCCCGAAAAGGCGGGGCAAACTACCAACAAAAATCTCTTTGTAAAGCTATTTAAGACGGTTTTTTAGGCATATAAACTCAAAACCAAGCTTCATAACCGATATAACTATGCTAAAGGAGAGATTGACCCCTGCACATTCCAACCTAGACTCCACCCGTGCTCTTTAAGAGGTTGATAGTTAGCGGGTTATTCACCATAGCAGCGCCTGCCAGCGGGGAAAGCTTGGTAAATTACTATTCAGAATGGAAGTATTTTGAAGGAAGAACTGCTGCATCCATTCCAAATACAGTATGGAAAGAACTCGATTTTGATGATTCTGATTGGAAAACAGGCCCTTCTGGATTCAGTGTAGGTTTTGGAAGTTATAACGCCCCAACCAAACTTGAAGGAATGCCTGGTGGATATTCTTCAGTATTTCTTCGCAAACGATTCAATATAAAAGATATCGACTGGATAAAATCACTAATTCTTAGAGTGGACTACGATGATGGTTTCGTTGCTTATCTTAACGGAACTGAACTAGTTCGGCGCGGCCTTAAAGGAAAACCAAACCAACCTGTCCCTTTCAACTCGCTTGCAACCCAACACCCAAGAGGCAATCCTGAACTAATAGACCTCACTCCATTCAAACTACTGCTAAAACCAGGAGAAAACTTACTAGCAATCCAAGCACACAATCATCAATTAAACGACAATTGGTTTGCCTATTATGTTGAGCTCCTTGCCAATGTAGTTCGAGGGCCTTTTATACAATCAACAACATCAACCAGCACTAAGATTGTATGGAATACTCACGCAGCCACCACTTCCATCGTCGAATACGGATTAACCCCGAAACTAGGTTTTCGATTAGAGAACCCCACCCAAAAAACCAAGCACGCATTACAGCTGGAAAATCTTGAAGAAAACCAAACTTACTACTACCGCGTAGGAGGCAAGGCCGCCGATGGACTCATGTTCTCGCAACCCGCATCATTTAAAACAATGAAAGCCAGCGGACCTGTCAAACTTATGCTACTTGGCGACACCGGCCGTGGAAATCTTATACAAAATCAAATCGCCACATTACTACGCAAAGAAAACCCTGAAGCGGTAATGATCGCAGGCGATATGGTATACCCGGACTTTCGACCAGACTATGAAGATTTTCGTCACTTCAGCATATACAAAAAACAGATGAAATCCGTGCCATTTTTCACTACAATCGGCAATCACGACCTGTACCAAGGAGACACTCACTACATTAACGCGTTTCACTTGCCCACTAATAATCTCCCTAGCCTTGGACTAAAACACCCGGAAGTGCCATACCGTTTCTCAGGCACTGAACACTTTTATTCATTCGATGTCGGTGATGCTCATATATCAGTCCTCTACAATCCCTGGTATGCTCACCATAACTTTTCGAAAGACACAAACCAACTACATTGGTTAACAAACGATCTCGCAAAAACATCTAAGCCTTGGAAGCTTTTACTGATGCACTTTCCTGTCGCGTCATCAAGTGGACATGGCTGGAGCAGCTACGACGGCAACGCGCAACCCGACACATTTGATTTCGGAAACACGATATATCCTATAGTAGATAAATATAAAATCGACCTCATGATGGCAGGACATTCTCACGCCTTTGAAAAATTCAACCCAGTTGCCGGCTGTATTCCGGTAATTAGCGGTGCAGGAGGTGCTAATCCATATTCATTCTACCGCTTTTTCCCTGGAGCCCTTCAATATTGGCCAAAAAATAATGCAGCACGAATCTCCATCAAAGAAGATCAACTCAAACTTGAGGCACTTGATACTGACGGAGAGGTTTTTGATTGGTTCGTAATAAATCGGAAGATGCCGGCCCGCGACTTATGGCTTTCCACCTGGCAGACCCCCACCATCGAAATCAAGCCTGCTAATGACAACCATGGAAATATAATTGATCAAGAGTTTGATTTCATAGGTGAAGCTATTCCATGCATCATTGGCGATAGCGCCAATCTTGGGCAAGTGCGAGTTAACAACGACGCCACCCACTTATATATCGGCTTTGAACAAACAATGATTCGGCCAGACCATAATATTTTCCTCTTCATTGACTCATTGAAAAAATCCGGAGTTACTTCTCTTAAAGGCCTTGGGAATGGAATACTACAATTGCCCCCCAATAGTGAAGGAGCGGAGGGACTCGATTTCCTTGAAAATTTGATATTCAAAAATTTCAGCCCAAGTGTTGCAGCAATACTTGGAGATGAAAAATCTGACACGCAATCTAGAAACTTTGCTCGTCCTGGTATTCGTATTCGCATTTCAGAAGGAGTACCTCCAAATAACACATCTCGCCTTGTCCCCTTTCCCCTTGGGCAAGGCGTGTTCCTGTTGGATAAAAAATTCAGAGATCTAGCTGGCGCACGATTTCAACAATTCAATAGATCCCCTCAAAAATTCAGCCAACCAGAGGAGACAGATGCCAGCTTCATCGAACTAGCTATACCATTTTCTTCTTTAGGGAACATTCAACCCGGAGAAGAGATAAAACTAGGAGCAGTCGTTGGAACAGGAGGCATCAACACTCAACCGGACCTACAGTTCCGACAACTCGACACCACATATCTTGGCAAATCCTTCAAATCACAAGAAGGTAGTCTTTATCAACTTGAAGGCATAAAGGTTAAGCTTGCCGAGAACCCTGACCCCGACTCAGATCAGTTAAGGACAGATCGCGAACTCGAACTTGGAACTGATCCCAACAAAGCGGACACAGATGGAGACTACTTGCCGGACGGATGGGAGGTGGCTCGAGGCTTCAACCCACTTGTACACGAAGGTGAAAAAGCAATGAAGTTCGATCCAGACGGTGACAAAATGAACAATAGAGAGGAATTAGCTGCCGGTACAGATCCTTTAAATGCAGACTCAAACCTAAAACTAGAAGCTCAATCTATATCTGGCGGCGTGCAGATTACATGGATGGCACAGCCTAATATCCGATACCAACTCACAACCTCTGACCAAGTTTACGGCCCATACATTGTACTTGGCCAAGACCATTCTCACGATGGAAAGAAACCTACAAAAATGAAAATAACACTAAGTTGGCCAGCCATACCAAACAACAAACCTGAAGCATATTTTCAGATCCAAGTTTCTCCTTAAACATGATCCGAACACATTATAAAATATTTTTCCTTTCTTTACTTACAGCAATATCTGCATGCGAAAATGAACCAATAAAGGCTCCCTCTCTCGGTGATGCCAAAGCAATAAGCTCAAGAGAGGAAAAAGCACAGGACAAGCTGGAAACAATCAAAATTTACTTAGGAGCAACAGAATTGAACGCTGAAATTGCCGATGAAAACCACGAAAGAAGATCAGGGATGATGCATCGCACTAAAATGGGTCCAAACGAAGCCATGCTTTTTGTTTTCCCTTACCCTCATCAAACAGGGTTCTGGATGAAGAACACTATCATCCCACTATCAATTGCCTACATAGATCAAAACAGCCGAATATTAGAAATCCACAACCTCGAACCCGGCAACACAAATACTGTAGACTCAAAATCAGACAAGATAATGTATGCACTTGAGGTAAGCAAAGGTTGGTTTACAAAGCACGGTATTAAACCTGGCAATGTGATTGGAACCGGTAAAGGATCGTTAGCTAATTCAGTCCAAGCTAGATAGCGAATTGACTGGAGCAATCTTTTTGGCGAGCATAAACCCAATGAGTGACGACATCGGCAAAATTCTCGAAAATTGGGATTACCGACTCGGACGGGTAGATGCCCGACGCGTTAAAGGGAATGATGGATCTGATAAACTCCAGATGAGAATTGATCTTGGGTTATTACAGATGAACGCTCAATTTCGACCTGATGGTAAAAGACCCTTTGGTCATCCCACTTTACTGGATCACTTTCTGATTCGCCTAGAGAAGCATCGTAATACTAACGGGGGAGAAGATGGTGGCTTCAGTATCAACCCCGACGAGTGCGCTAAACTTCAACAAGAAGCAATCCAGTTTCATCATCGTAGCATATGCAACTTCGAGTTGGACGACTTTGAGGCCGTGGAGCGCGACACGGACCATATTTTAGAACTGTTAGATTTTGTTCAAGATTATGCAGCACAAGAGGAAATCGGTAACGGATTCCAACAATTCCGACCACAAACAATAATGATGCAGACGCGTGCAGTAGGGACTCAACTTCTAGCCAATGATAATTATGACCAAGCAATGAATGAAATTCGCAATGCGATCGGGGATCTCAATAGCTTTTATTCAGATATGGGCCGCGAAGAGATGATTGAAAACAGCATGGAAATTCAATCCTTACGCGAATGGCTAAATGACCTTCAAAACGAGGCAGAAGAAAAACGACCAATGACAGAAACCGAAAAACTTGATCGAAAACTCAAAACTGCCATAAAATCAGAAGATTACGAAAAAGCAGCTGATTTACGCGACCAAATCAAAAAACTACAAGATAAGACAAAATAGGAACCTACCTTTTCCATTTTTCAAAAGATCTACATGAGCGCAGACAAAAAAATTCACGAGCTAGGCATTGAACTACCCCCTGCTCCAGCTCCTATGGGAGTCTACAAGCCCATAGTAATAAGTGGCAATTATGCCTATCTGTCAGGACACGGCCCCGTGCTAAACGACGGATCATTAATGCTAGGTCGTGTAGGAGATGATCTCAATCTTGATGAAGGCTACCAATCTGCGAGGCAAGTTGGCCTAACAATGCTGTCAACTATCAAGGCTAATCTAGGAAGCCTTGACCGAGTCAAACGAGTTATAAAATTACTTGGAATGGTCAATTGCTCTTCAGATTTCCTTGACCATCCTAAGGTCATAAACGGTTGCAGCGAACTGTTTGCACAGATTTGGGGCGAAGAAAATGGCGTTGGAGCCCGTAGCGCTGTTGGAATGGGATCACTACCGGGAAACATCCCATCAGAAATTGAGGCTATCTTCGAAATCGATTAACAGACCATGTCGAATGACTGGCACATAGCGACCTCTTCAAGTGAGATCCCTTCGCCTGCTCTGCTCATTTATCCTGACCGCATAGAAGAAAACATCAATCGCATGATAGCGATGGCCGGATCTGCAGAACGATTACGGCCTCATGTTAAAACTCACAAATTAGCTGAAATTGTAAAACTTCAACTAAAGGCTGGGATTAATAAGTTCAAGTGCGCGACTATTGCTGAAGCTGAGATGCTTGCGCAAGCTGGAGCAAAAGACATACTTGTTGCAACCCAACTAGTAGGACCTAACACAGATCGAATCGCTAAACTCGCAAATTGGTATCGCGACATACGCTTTTCAACCATTACAGACGATGCCGAAGCTGTTGGAAACCTAGCTCGAGTAGCTCAAATCAATAATATCAATATTCCTGTTCTTCTGGATATAGATATAGGCATGGGAAGAACTGGCATAAAACCAGGACCTGCAGCAATTACCCTATACAAATTAATCAATCAACTTCCCGGAGTAGAACCAATCGGTTTGCACGTTTATGACGGCCACTTACACAACAATAACCCAAGTGAACGTTTAACTAAATGGCAAACCATTATGAACGAGCTAAGAGAACTCCAAAATAATATTGATTCAACCGGATTGCTCGTTCAATCCATTGTGGGAGGAGGAACCCCTACCTTTCCATTTCACGCTAAGCACACATCACACGAATGCAGCCCTGGCACTACATTATTGTGGGATTTTGGCTATGCGGAGAATTTCACCGACCTGAAATTCTTGCATGCTGCGCTACTTCTCTCTCGAGTTATCAGCAAGCCAAGCAATAATCGAATTACATTAGACCTCGGACACAAGGGTGTGGCAGCCGAAAACCCTCATCCTCGTGTAAATTTTTTAGGTCTAAACGATGCCGAAGCAATCTTACATAGTGAAGAGCACCTAACCCTTCAAACTCCCCAAGCAGAAAACTATCAAGTTGGAGATGTTCTTTACGGAATCCCTCGACACATCTGCCCGACAGTAGCTCTGTATGACCGATCATATGTAATACGAAACGGCAAACTTGTTGGACAATGGCAAATCACAGCTCGTGCCAGAAAATTAACCTATTAAAATGGCCAATCCCACCGAGAGTGAAGAAAACAGCTTGCGTCAAAGCCGACGAGAATTACGCTTCATTATTCTTAGTTGGATAGGTTGCTGTATTTGGGTAATCTCTTATTGCGGATTATACGGCTACAATCTTGAGCCAAAAGACATTTCAACTGTATTTGGATTTCCTGACTGGGCTTTTTGGGGCATCGCCCTTCCTTGGATTGCCGCCAACGTAGTAACATTCTGGTTTTGTTTGCGAGTATTGAAAAATGAAGATGATGAGGAAAACATGGAATGATCGAAAATGATTCCAGCAATACCGCACTAATCAGCTTTGGTATTTATCTACTCGGAGTTTTCATTCTCGCCTGGCTATCCAGCCGCGTTCGACAAAAAAAAGAATTCGTTGGTGAATACTTTCTTGGAAGCCGAAATCTAGGGCTCTGGGCATTTGCTCTTACATTTGCAGCAACTAGTGCCTCGGGAGGCAGCTTCATGGGATTTCCCTCATTGATTTACACTCACGGCTGGGTGCTTGCCTTATGGATTGCTAGCTACATGGTCGTTCCCATTGTAGGCATGGGACTACTCGGAAAGCGAATGAACCGACTTGCTAGGCAGTCCAATGCCGTAACTATCCCAGACCTTATTAAAGCAAGGTTCAACTCAGACACAGTTGGAATGATCTCAACACTTTTAGTTCTGTTTTTTATGTTCTTTTACCTCCTAGCACAGTTTAAAGCTGGAAGTAAAATAATGACTACACTTCTACAGGACGTAGTCGTGTATCAGACTGCCATCACTTTCGTTAGTCATGCCATTGATGGCCTCCCATGGGTAGGAGGTGCAGAGCCTGATTACGTATTATGTCTATTGGTTTTTTCGGTATCAGTAATTATATACACTGCCTTCGGAGGATTTCGTGCGGTTGTATGGACGGATGTCATGCAGGGAATTGTCATGGGGCTTGGCGTAGTCATCTTACTAATCCTAACACTTAGCCAAGTTGGAGGCCTAAAGAACGCTACAGAACAATTGAAAGAAATGACCCCACCTGTAAGCGGAACTGGAATCATTTCACTTAATGAAGAACAACCGGAAGACATCACTTTACCCAAAGGCAGCTGGCTGCGACTTCCAAATAACGGAGTGGCACGATTAGCAGAGATGGTTATTATCAAAAAAGAATCAACTCAATCCGAAGCCAAACTTCTAAAGATCACAACCCCAGCCGAAATAAAAAAAATAGATCCAACAAAATTCAATTTCGAAATCATCACGACATTCAAAGCAAACGAAATTAATGGGTACGGTAACGGGCGCAAGGGAGTCTATGTTAGCGCGCCCGGCCCTCACCCAGAAAATAAAGATGGCTTTCTCAATATTTGGGTAGCTGTAAGCTTCTTCTTCTTTTGGGCATTCGGAACAGCTGGACAACCAAGTAACATGGTCCGGCTTATGGCATTCAATGGAACTAATGTTCTTCGAAAAGCCATTCTAAGTATTTCAATTTACTTCACAGTAATCTATTTGCTGTTAGTTATAATCTTCTGCTGCGGACGTATTTTGCTACCAGGAATGGAAATTGATTCAGACCGAATCATGCCTGAACTTGCTGCAACAGTAACGTCCAACGCTGGCGTACCTTGGCTTGCAGGACTCCTATTGGCAGCGCCGTTTGCTGCTGTTATGTCAAGTGTAGACAGTTTTCTATTAATGGTATCCTCTTCCGTTGTTCGAGATATTTACCAAAATAGAATAAATAAAAACGCATCAGAAAACCGCCTTAAGAAACTATCTTATCTCGTCACTGTAGTCGTTGGCATATTAGCAATGCTAGCGGTGCTTAACCCTCCAGAATACCTGCAGGATTTAATAGTATTTGCAACAAGCGGCTTAGCGGGGTGTTTCCTAATGCCTATACTTCTAGGCCTTTATTGGCCAGATATGAATGCGCGAGGAGCAATATTCGGAATGCTGGGGGGACTCGGCTGCCACCTTTCGCTTTATATCATTGGCTATTTGACATACGGCAAATTCTCCGCTTATCAATTGTTCGAATTCAATCCCTTCATCTGGTCGATCCTTATCTCAGGGCTACTAAGCTATTTTACCTCAACGGCCTCAGTAAAGTCTGAAATTTAATATTGATCGCTAAAATTAATAATGGCAGGTTCTCGACAGGTCTAGGCCCTTCCACACTTATAATTTCCAAATATGAACTCTAACCAAAGAAGAGGTTTTACGCTTATCGAACTACTTGTCGTAATAGCAATTATAGCAATTCTTGCTGGAATGTTACTCCCAGCACTTGCAAAAGCAAAAAGCAAAGCCACGGGTATATCATGTTTGAGTAACAGCAAACAATTAATGATAGCTTGGATCAGCTATTCTACTGATTTTGATGATGAATTGGTCCATAACACACATGGCGGAGAAGCTCAAAGCGGTAATGCAAGATCCCGCTATGCACAATGGATAATGGGATGGTTAGATTGGGGAACTCGCCCTGACAACACAAACACACTTCATGTAACTGACAAGAGATATGCAAAACTTGCTCCGTACCAAGGCAACAGTCAAAACTTAGTATCTTGTCCCGCCGATAATTATGTGAGTCCTGGACAAAGAAAAAAAGGATGGGCCAAGCGAATAAGAACTTTTTCAATGAACTCAAACATGGGGGATGGAAATGGTAAATTATGGTATGGCGACCGCTATCATCAAATTTATTTGAAATCTGGAGACATTGCAGACCCCGCAAATAAATGGGTTGTCGTAGACGAACATCCAGACAGCATGAACGATGGTTGTTTCTTTACTAATATGACCACACCAAATCCTAGTTATGTAGATCTGCCTGGAACTATGCATAATAATGCCTGCGGTTATGGATTTGCCGATGGCCACTCAGAAATTAAAAAATGGAACCACGACATGAAAAGTAATGTAACTTTTTCACGCAGTTGGGCCCCTCGTGGAGCTGGCGCTAAAGCCGATTGGCTTTGGCATCAAGAACGATCTGGAGCTCCTAAATAATTACAAAAAACAAAATTTTAATTAAAAACACCCGTTATTTGGGTGTTTTTTTATTTGTGACCCTAGATTCTCAATGGTAGGTTTGCTTTCTTAAACTGTTTTCCAATAAACAACTCCAACGCCATACATCCGTTATGATAAATAAAACCAAAAAAGGTTTCACACTGATAGAATTGTTAGTCGTAATTGCAATTATTGCCATCTTAGCGGGAATGCTTCTACCTGCATTGGCTAAAGCCAAAAGTAAAGCATCTGGCATAAGCTGCCTAAACAACAATAAACAGCTTGGTTTAGCGTGGTTAATGTATACTGAGGATTACGATGGAGCTATGCCCCCTAACCAAAACGGTGGAGGATCAAGAGGCTGGGTAAATGGGTGGATTACCTTCAACGCAAACGCGTCTGACAACACAAACATCCTTTGGCTAGTTGGAACAAAACAACAAGTTGGTCGCTTGTATCCAAAACTTGGCCCTTACAGTGCCGCGCCGGGTATTTACAAATGTCCAGCAGACCAATATACAGCAAAAATAGGAAACAAAAGACTTCCTCGTGTTAGAAGCAACTCTATGAATGGATTTATTGAAGGCGGTGCATATGGCGGAGGTAGAGGTAGTACTTGGTACGGATCCCACAAACCTTACAACAATATCAGTGATATAACGGGTAAAGATCAGGCTGGAAGATTTGGAGGAGGCGTGAGTTCTCCAACTGAATTATGGGTTTTTGTCGACGAACACCCAGACAGCATAAACGACGGGTGGAACATTATGAATCCTAATACTGATGCTAGCTGGGTAGACTTGCCTGCTAGTTATCATAATGGTGGTTGCGGCTATGCCTTTGCTGACAATCATGCTGAGATTAAGATGTGGAAGGACCCAATTCCAATGACAGAACCAGTTCGCCAATCTTCCAGAAACGGTTTTGCCAATCGAGGAAAACGCTCTGGCTTCAACGACTATTGGTGGGTGATAGAACGATCCACTTCTAAGCTCTAATTTTAATCGTTTATATGCATAAACAAAAAAAATTTGGTTTCACACTAATTGAGTTGCTCGTAGTAATCGCAATTATTGCCATTCTTGCAGGCATGTTACTACCTGCCCTTTCCAAAGCGAAAGGCAAAGCAAAAGGAATAAGCTGTATGAATAGCAACAACCAATTGACCATGGCTTGGCGATTTTATGCAGAGGATTATGACGGTATGCTGGTAGGTTCAGGCCGAGGCCAGATGATGGGTAGAAAAATGGTCCCTGAATGGATCGGAGGTAACTGGCTAGACAAAAGCAATCCGAGAAAAGACGACAATTGGAATGTTGATAGATGGATTAAGCAAAGAAATCTCCTCTACCCTTTTGCAGGTAATAGTACTGAAATATTCAATTGTCCATCAGATAACAGCTACGGCATTAATAATAAAGGAGTTAGAGTGCCCCGCTTACGAAGTAGATCAATTAACAATTGGGTAGGAGGACCTGGTTGGGGAAACAGCGGTAGTGGATGGAGAGTTTACCACAAAGACACCGATATGGTTGATCCAGGCCCATCAAACACATTTGTTATGCTTGATGAACGCGAGGATAGTATCAACGATGGTTATTTTGTAGTCGACATGGCTGGGTGGCCTAATCGCTCTGAAAGACTTGTCGATTACCCCGCCAGTTATCATAATAACGCTGCTGGTTTTTCTTTCGCTGATGGTCACGCTGAAATACATAAATGGACAGATCCAAGAACCTATCCGAAGATCAATAATGGTAATATGCAACTTAATGTTGCTATGTTCAACAGTAAGGACCTTCTTTGGATGATGGAAAAAAGCACCAGAAAATTAGGTAGTCGTTAACTCAGATTCATATTTTACAAAAATAGCCCATCCATTCTCGGATGGGCTATTTTAATTTTATTAATTATTCTTTGATTTTTTTTTTAAAGAGATGCAAACGGCGTTGACGTTTATCACTTAAAACCTCAGTCTATCCAGCCGATTATATATGGCATATACCGTCCTGTTCATATGCACCGGGAACATCTGCCGAAGCCCTATGGCCGAAGGGCTGTTTCGACATTCTGTCCAAAAAAACAGCTCAGAGTTTGTCATTAAATCTGCTGGTGTCGGGGCTCAAAACGGCCTGTCCCCTTCTGAAAATTCAGTTCAAGCTATGAGTGATATCAATATTGATATCACAGATCAAAGAAGCCAAATGGTCACCGCAGAATTGGTAAAAGAGGCCAATATAATTATTGGAATGACCCAAGGGCATGTAGACATGGTTAATCTGATGTTCCCAGAAGTAACTGAAAAGACATTCATATTAGGAGAATTTGATCAATCAATCCCTCTTCATGAAAGAGAGATTGCAGATCCCATTGGTGGATCTTATGAAATTTACTCTCTTTGCAGAGACCAAATTAAAGAAGGAATCGTTTCACTTTTGAACTCAATTAATCAAAACAAAAACATGGCGTCTGGCCAATCTAATCAAGCAACATCAGAAATCGTCTTCGGATCTGATCACGGAGGTTATAAATTAAAAGAATTCTTAATCAACCATCTAAAGGACAAAGGCATTAGTATCTCTGATTACGGCTGTAATTCAGAGAACAGGACCGACTACCCCGATTTTGCAAAAAAAGTAGCTGAAGCCGTAACAAAAAAAGAAGGCCAACTTGGGATACTTATCTGTAAAACCGGCATTGGAATGAGCATTACAGCAAACAAAGTACCCGGAGCACGTGCAGCATTAGTCACTGATGAAGACACAGCTATTAGTGCCCGCCAACATAACAACGCCAACATAATATGCCTGGGCACAAGTAACACTGATGAAGACACAGCTAAGTTAATTATCGACCAATTTATTAAGACCGATTTTGAAACAGGAGGGAGACATGAAAAACGCGTCAGTAAAATTGAGCCTTCCGATATAAAAGATCTGAATCTTTCAAAAGTGGATCCAGAAATTTTAGAGGTAATTAATAATGAGACTAAACGGCAGCAAGAGAACATTGAGCTAATCGCTAGCGAAAACTTTACTAGTCCTGCAGTAATGCGTGTACAAGGTTCAACACTTACAAATAAGTATGCAGAAGGTTATCCTGCTAAGCGTTGGTATGGCGGATGCGAATATGTTGATGTAGCTGAAGAACTTGCTATTGAAAGAGCAAAAAAACTATTCGGGGCTGAACACGCCAATGTCCAACCTCATTCTGGAAGCGGCGCAAATATGGCTGTTTATTTTTCCATGCTTCAACCCGGTGATAAAATCTTAACGATGGATTTATCACATGGAGGTCATTTAACTCATGGGAACAAGGCTAACTTTTCGGGTCGGTTTTATGAAGTCATTCACTATGGGGTTGATCCAGAAAGTGAACTTATAGATTATGAAAATCTGGCTAAAGTAGCCGCTGAAGAAAAACCGAAAATGATTACAGTTGGAGCCAGCGCTTACCCTCGCTCCATCGACTTTGAAAGAATGGGGCAAATAGCCCAAGATGTTGGGGCATTATTGCTAGCTGATATTGCACATATCGCTGGGTTAGTGGCAACAGGTCAACATGCAAGCCCTGTGCAGCACGCCGATTTTGTCACAACAACAACTCACAAGACCTTGCGAGGACCAAGAGGTGGCTTAATTTTATGCGGTGAAGAACATGCAAAAAAAATTGATTCCCAAACGTTTCCTGGCATCCAAGGAGGCCCGCTAATGCACGTTATTGCAGCAAAAGCAGTTTGCTTTAGAGAAGCGCTTCAACCAGATTTCAAGCTGTATCAAGGTCAAGTTGTCGCCAACGCTCAAGCACTTGCAACCGGACTCACCAATAATGGATTCAGGCTAGTCAGTGGCGGAACAGATAATCACCTTATGCTTGTTGATGTTGGCTCACGGGACATGACAGGAAAAGAATGTCAAACAGCACTTGATGAAGCAGGTATAACTGTAAATAAAAACACAATCCCATTCGAAACGCGTTCCCCATTTCAAGCAAGTGGAATAAGAATTGGAACTCCTGCTGTAAGCTCGCGCGGGATGAAAGAATTAGAAATGGAAGAAATAGCTGATATGATCAGCGAAGTCCTACTTGATTTAAAAAATATTGACAATCGAAACCTTGTCCGTCAGCGTGTTCAGCAACTGACCGCAAGATTTCCTTTGCCTTATTGAATTAATTTTAAACAATCTATCTACTGTTTGAATATTACTTCCCGTTTTAATTAAGAAAAAGGTTTGTATTTAATACAAACGCGGTCCAGCTAACCAAGGAACTTATTCCCTAATTTTTTAAACACCATCGGTGTTTCAATAATGAAAAGGCCTATCCCACAAAACAAAAGAGGATCAAGAAAAAAGAAATCCAATGGGCTGGCAGCTACAGAAGCTGCGGCTACTCGCAATCGATATCTACGAGCATATGGCGACAAAAAGAAACCAGCACTGAAAATTGAAGATATTGAAGACATGGAATTAAGTGATGAACATCAAGGTGACGGTGAAGCCGTTAATATGAGCCGCCTCCAATCACTTGACATGCCTGAACTCAACCAGATGGCTAAAGACCTGGATATCCCAAACTACGGGTCACTACAGAAACATGAGTTAATTTTTCAAATACTGCAAAAAAATGCTGAGAAAACAGGAGTACTCTATACAGAAGGTGTTCTTGAGATTCTTCCTGAAGGATTTGGTTTTTTACGATCTCAAAGCTTCAATTATCTCCCCTGCCCAGAAGATGTCTATGTCTCGCCATCTCAGATTCGACGATTTGATCTACAAACTGGAGATATTATTACGGGTGAAATTCGGCGCCCAAAAGATAAGGAGCGTTTTTTCGCTTTGGTTAAAGTGTCATCCGTTGGTCACGAGGAACCAGAAAAAGCAAAAGACAAAATTCATTTTGACAATCTAACACCTCTCTTCCCAGAAGAGCGTTTCTTTCTTGAGAACGATACGGCGGAATACTCAACTCGGGTAATGGACTTGGTTTGCCCTATAGGAAAAGGTACTAGAGGAATAATTGTAGCCCCTCCACGGACCGGGAAAACTGTACTGATGCAAAATTTAGCTAATGCAGTTATCAAGAATAACCCAGAAGTATATCTCTTTATATTACTTATTGATGAAAGACCTGAAGAAGTGACTGATATGATTCGCAATTGTGATGCAGCTGAAGTTATAAGCTCCACATTTGACGAACCTCCAGAACGACATGTTCAAGTTGCAGAAATGGTAATTGAGAAGGCTAAACGCATGGTCGAGCACAAGAAGGATGTAATGATATTACTAGATTCTATAACTCGTTTGGCTCGTGCATATAATACTGTTCAACCCCACTCAGGCAAAATCCTATCCGGTGGCGTTGACGCTAACGCTCTGCATAAGCCTAAACGGTTTTTCGGGGCAGCTCGTAATATTGAGGAAGGCGGTTCTCTGACAATTTGTGCCACTGCACTAATTGACACTGGATCGCGAATGGATGAAGTTATTTTTGAGGAATTTAAAGGAACAGGAAATATGGAAGTNCACCTAGATCGTTCACTGGTTGATCGCCGTATTTTCCCATCTATTAACGTCGAGCTNTCTGGAACTCGAAAAGAAGAATTACTTTATCATGAACAAGAATTNCCTCGAATTGTAAGTCTTAGNAGAGCTCTAACAGGTGTTCCTCCTGTAGAGGCAATGGAACTNCTNCTTGGAAAGCTCAAACAGACAGAAAATAACATCGAATTNCTTCTTAAAATGGCTGCCAAATAAAGTAGTATTAACAACTACTGTATTCGACCAAACTTTTTCTCGAGTTCAGAATAAGTCATNTCAATGATCGTAGGTCGACCATGAGGACATGTATATGGCATTTTGCAACTGCGAAGATCATCGAGTAAACCCTGCAATTCTTCTTCTCGCAGTAAGTCATTGGCTTTCACAGCATGACGACAAACTGTCTTAGCAATTACGTCCTCTCCCAATCTAAGCACATTCACTTCTTCCCCTGCAGACCGCAGTTTATCAATTAACTCCAATACAAATTTACGAGCATCTGTATCTTTCAAAAAAGGCGGTAACGCATCTAACAAAAATGTTCTGTCGCCAAATTCACTTATACCTACACCTAACCGGTTAAGAGTTTGAAGAGTGTCCTGTAAAAACTTGGCGTCTTTCGGAGGCAAGTCAACCGTCTCGGGCAATAAGAGCTTTTGCGATGGAGCCTCGCCATCTTGTTCCATTCGACGCAACATTTGCTCATATAAAACCCGCTCATGTGCGGCATGTTGATCCATTAAAACCAATCCTTTTTCTGATTCTAGAACAACATACAACTTACCTACAACTCCAACTAATTTAAGCGAAACGCTTAACAATGGAACTGGCTCTAGTGCTTCTGAGCTTAAAGCATTAGTCGATTCTATCTCTGGAGCTTCTCCCGAAGCATCCACCCCAAACCTTTCCTTTGTCTCGATAGATTCTTTAAACAGAATCCTTGCCTTTTCATCAGTTGAATTAAGATTAGATTGATCGGGAATATTAAGATCAACATCAGAAACATCACTTATATTACTTTCGAACACAACATCCTGCGATCGGTCTATAGATTGAGAATAATTCTGAGGCCGGTGAAAACTCAAAAGAGTTTCCTTTATGGCAGTAGAAAGTAATTTCCTTACATCTCTCTCGTGATGAAACTTAACTTCACGCTTGGCAGGATGAATATTCACATCCACCTCAGCAGGATCAATTTCCAAAAATAGACAACAAACAGGAAATTGCCCTTTCATTAATGAAGTATGATAACCTTCCATAAGAGCTTTATTGAGAGCTTTGTTTTCAACTGGCCTTCGATTAACAAATAAATGTTGATTAGATCTATTTGATCTCGAAACACCTGGTGCCCCAATCAATCCCCAAATACTAACCGCCGTTTTCCCATCCCACTCCAAATCTTGCTCAGCATTTTCCGACAAAGCACGCGCAACACTGTACTCGCCTTTACTTTGAACGTCCAAAAGGCTAACCCCTTCTCCATGTAATACTCCCATTCTTTCTCTAACTGCCTTCAATCGAGAAGCCAATGACTCATCAATAGAGCAAGGTGCCAATTCCCAGATTCTACGATTATCTTGAATATATACGAATCCAACCTGTGGATTAGCTAATGCTAAAAGAGTAAGAAAATGCTGAATATGGGTGCGCTCATTTTCGGGACTACGCAGGAATTTACGTCGTGCAGGGAGATTAAAAAATAAAGAGCGAACCTCAACGGTTGTTCCAACTGCGTGACCCGCCGATTCAACCTGACGAATCTTACCTCCATGTATCTCTATACGAGTCCCCTCAGGAGAATCGCTATCCTTGTCCATAGTAGTTACTGACATTCGACTTACACTTGCAATACTTGGAATAGCCTCACCTCGAAACCCCATCGTATTAATCGAATCTAAATCCTCAGCAATATTTATTTTACTCGTTGCATGACGCTCAAGACATAACAAGGCATCGTCACGGCTCATTCCCTTTCCGTTGTCAGTGACTCTAATCATGCTTCTACCTCCAGCTTGAATTTCAATAGAAATACGAGTTGCGCCAGCATCTAATGAGTTTTCTACAAGCTCTTTAACTACACTAGCAGGTCTCTCTACAACTTCTCCAGCTGCAATTTGATTAGAAACTTTTTCTGATAAGAGATGTATTAAGCCCATCTTAGAATGCGTTGTTATATGAAGTATTAATAATAAAAAGGTTTTTCAATTCAAAGAGGTAAGATTGGTCACCTTGTTTTCAATTTGGCGAGTTTTTCCACTTGGTCCAAATAACGTTGCACATTATCGCGCGGTCGTTTGGATTGTGCTTCTTTAAGTAAAGGAACCGCTTTGTTAAAAGCATTACGAAGCACATGAAACTGCGCATGAGAGATTTTCGCTCTTACCTCAAATTCAGCAATCTGCTCAGCACGCTGATAAAACAGTTCAGCCTCTTCTTCTTTTTCATTATTACCGTAATATTCTGCTAATATCAAAATTGACTCACCATCAAGAGGGTCTTTTTCAACTATTTTTTCTAAGATATCGACAGCATTAGCCTCTTCTCCCTTTGCCAACAACAAACGACCTTCAAGTTGTAAAATCTTCAACCGATTATCATCTTCAAATTCCCCTTGCCTCGCTTCGCGAATACTTTTCAATAATGCAGTCGCATATTCATACTCTCCCACAGAAATCATTATATCAACTGATCGTAATGAGGGGGCGTTCTTACCCCCCCCTCCAACCAGCACAGCGTCCCTGTATGCTTCATAAGCTGTTTCGTAAACCCCATCGTTAATATAAATATCTCCCAACTGATTCAGAACTATTGCATCTGCCTTACCCATTCGCCTTACAATTTCGTAATTAACAGCTGCTTTCTTAGACTCAGCAAGCCCAAGAAACGCATTAGCTTGATGCAGCCAATAATCTTTATTATTCGGATTACTTTGTATCAACTCACCAAACAAAGTCACACACTCTCCGTACTTGTATTGCTGTAGCTGGCACTGTGCTAAACCTAACTTCCAATCAATTTTTTCTGGTGAAAAAAGGAGCGCTTTACGATATGCAGCCTCCGCAGAAAGGTAATTCTCATTCATAAGGCTACAGTATCCAATTAATCCATATATATCCCCGTCCTCACCACCTAATTCAAGTGTTCGTACAAGCTCTTCTCTAGCTTCAGAATGTTGACCTAACTGTATTAAAACAACACCAAGATTCATATGCGCACGCTGGAAATCTGGGAACTTCTTGATCGCAGCACGGTATTGGATAACAGCTTTAGAATTGCTGTTCGACTGAGCATAAAGATTTCCTAATGTAAATTCCAAGGCAGCACTAGATTGAGCGTCGATCTCGACTAATAACATTGAAATAGCCTTTTGAGGATCCTGCTGAATCACAGGTATTAATTTATTAAACAAATCTTTTTCTTCTGCATTAATCTTAGGCTCAACCTCAGACTTTACACCATAAGTAGCCATGAACTTATTAATAAATTCCTGACTACTCCAAAAATGATTCATATTTGAAAAATCCGACTGCACTTGAGCAAATAACGGAACGCATAAGCCATTTACAAATAGCAAAATAAAAAATGCTGCATTTATGATTTTCATTTTATTATTGTTCACCAAACAGGAACGGCTGTATTTTTCTAACAGTCACCGGAACCCCATCTTTTACAGCTGGGCTAAATTTCCATTTCTTAATAACTCCAGTAGCCGCTCTGGTAAAACTTAGATGAGTAGAACTTTTAACTTTATAATCAGTTACCCTCCCACGATCGTCGATCACTACCCATAAATCCACTCGACCTTTAATTTTATTCCTAATCAATTCAAGTGGATATTTAGGATTAATCCGCACCAATGCTCTAGGCCCTCTATCAACCTCGGAAAGGTCAAATATTTTCATCTCGGCTATAACATCAGCACCTACTTTAGGTTTTAAATTAGCGTAAATGCCCACATCTCCTACTCCTGGGTTAAGAGCTATCTCCAACTGATTCAAAGTTAACAATTCTTGTTCTTCTACCATCTCAGGCTTCTCATCTTCTTCCTCTAATTCAGGGGGTGGCGGCGGAGGTGGCGGGGGGGGGGGCGGGGGTAAAGTCACATCTATTTTCACAATGGATTCTTTTGGATTGGAACCAGTAAGTTTTTGCGTAAAAGGCAAAATCAAAAATAATAAAAGAGAAATTGAAACCCCTCCTAAGAGGCTAACTGTAAACCCCTTTTTGTCTGCTTCAATCTGAAATACTTTTCTCATTTAATCAATTATGGGAGATCAGCGGATAAGCTAATATTCTTTGCTCCTCCAAGTTTAGATTCGTCTATTACCCTAACAACCAAGCCAGCCTTAGCTCCTTCGTCTACTTGCACAATAACTGGCATATCCTCCTTATTCATCAATCTACGAACAATAGCTCTCACTCCATTTACACCAATCTCCTTTCCCCCGTAAACAACTTGACCTTTTGAAGTGACGGCAATAAGCACGCTGTTCTTATCTAAGTGAACTGCTGAAGCTGCCTCTGGTTTCTCAACTTCAACCCCCGTCTCCTCAACAAATACCGTAGTTACAATAAAAAAGATCAAAAGTATGAACACCATATCAATCAACGGCGAGATATTGATATACGTCGTCTCTTCAGCGTCCATGATGGATCTCCGAGCCTTCACACAATGCCTTTCCTTTTAAATTGCTGCAGCGTCAAACTTTCCAATCGTACCAAGAATGCTTCATACTCATCCTTTCGACGCTTAATTGCATATGCCATGAAATAACCAGGGACAGCTATCAAAAGACCCATCTCTGTTGTTATCAAAGCCTCTGAAATACCACTTGCCACAACATCTACTAGCCTTCCCCCTCCAACCGACAACCCCTTAAACGTCATCAACATGCCCATAACCGTACCAAGCAATCCTAGTAATGGGGCTATAGCAACAAGCGTATTAAGAAAAACTAAACCTCTTTCATAAAAAGGCAACCTTGCGGCAAAAACTTCGGAAAATTTGCTATATATTTGTTTTAATTCTGTAACCCCTTCTTGAGTGTACTGAATAATTTGACCTACCTCTCCTTCTCCTTGATCCGGAACAGCCACCCATTTAGTCAATGTTTCATCTTGCAAATGCCTAAATCTATTACGGCTCAATCTAAACAATAGGTTTACAGCAACACTGTAAATCAAAATTGAAACTAAAGTTAACGGAACCATAACCAATCCACCTTTTTCCCATTCCGCCCATATGAATTGAAGCACATTCATTAAAATCTTATTTCTCAGTAGCTAACCCATTTACAAAACCAACTGAAGTTTGCTCCATGCTAGCAAGTATCCCTTTAGATTTTCGTGATAAAAATGCGTACATCAATAAACAAGGCACTGCGATAATTAAACCATACTCTGTTGTCACCAATGCCTCTGAAATTCCGGATGATAAACGCTTAGGATCACCTGTGCCGAACACCGTAATTAATTTAAAAGTATTAATCATACCCGTTACCGTACCCAGCAATCCCAGCAATGGAGCTGTAGCAGCCGTTAAAGAAATGAACGCTAAAAACCGGTTGAGTTTTGGTTTAGTATGAAGCATTTTCTCATATAGAATCTCTTCTAACAGTTCCTTGTTTTGATTTTTATTACGAATAGCTATCTCAAGAAGCTCACCAGCTGGGCCTTTAATTCTATTGGCTAATACGATTGCAGTTTCTGTATCGTTCTCATTCACTTTATCCAATACATCTTGAAGGTTAACTGGTTTAACTTGATGAAGCGAAGACAACTGAAACCATTTAAATAATGAAACCAATGTAGCTAATAAGCCCAGGCCCAATAACGGCCAAATCACTACGCCTCCCTTATTGATATGCTCCCACCATGTTTCCTCAACTTGTTTTATTTTCAAGGCATTACCCATAGTTGAATCTAAAGGTAATTCGCCTTTCCCTTTATCTGCAGCAGCCTGAATTCCCAATGAAAAATCTTCATTATTTAAATCAATCAATGTGGCCTCAGTGCTTCCACGCAAATGCTCAGCCAATCCAGATTTCTTAGGCCCTCCAGCAAACATAACTAAAGGCCCCACCATAACTAATTCACCTTTTTCCGAAACCCCATCAACAATTGCCGATCCTTCAAAAACATGCCCACCTAGCAGATTGTCTAAGCGATCCAATGCTGCCTTCAATACAACAAGTTGCTTAATAAAAACTTGCTCTGAATTAGCTGCTGGATTCTCGTTAGCCTGTTTTGCTTCCTTAACAATACCGGAATACTGCTCTTTTTCACTGACATGAATACGGGTTTCAAACCTACGCATATACTCTTCTAAAAGAGTTTTTCTTAAATAGTCGTTCTGATCTTTAAAACTTTTTTCTTCTACCTTCAACCTATCTAAGGCGACTTCATTACGACGCTTAATTCGAATAGTTTCAGAATACTCGCGACGCTTAGATAACACATTGCTCTCCAACTGATTCAACTCTCTAGACAAAGGAATCTTCTCATTAGCGATCTCCTTTTCTAAGTTCGATAATTCCTGAAGTGCCTTATCCAGATCCGCCTTGGCAGAACTTGCTGCCGCATCAAATGTTTGCGAGAAAACAACTGCATTACCAAGAGCAAAAATAAAAAGGTAAATCAAAAATCTCATAACTATTTAACCAACCTATTTAATCTCTACCGGAACTGATACGAATTCCGCAGGGAGCCCATTCTCATAAATACTGATAATTTTTCGAATTTTAGAAGCTAAATCATTATTAAATGACCACACCCAACCCTCTGAGCCGGGGACACCTCTTCCTGCAATTAAATTATTCTGATCAACAAAATACGCCTGCCCAAGCCCTAAATAAACCACTTGCACCTGACGTTCCTTGCCCTTTGAATCCTTACGCAACTCTACAGCCATAGTGATTGCTGAATTAAACCGATCCGCCTCATTAAGTATAGCGACTATATTCTGCATTCGCTCAGCAGCTGAATAATTACGAAGATCTTCTTGTTTTAAAGGGATACGAGTACGCACACCTGTTGTCCTGTCTTTAAGTGATTCTGGGAAACGAGAAATTAGAATCAACACCTGCCGTTCCATCTTCCATAACGCATCATTCACCACCTTGTTGGACTTCTTTAAATCATTAAGGCTTAAATTGATGCGTTGTTTTTGCAAATCAGCCTCGGAATCAACACTCTTAGTCTGTTCAATTTCATTTTCTAATAAGTCGGTCTCTTTTTTCAGCAATTCTATAGATTGCTGAATATTCTCACGCTCTACCCTCCAATCAGCCTTCTTCTTTGCAATGAGTTGCCTTGTCTGAACCCATTTTTCAACATAGGCCCTGGCATTATCGAATTTAGATACTTGAGCTAAGCCGGAATCTATTGTCAGCCATAAAAGAAAGTAGGCAAACAATAGCGTGCCGCATAATAGGCGATTCATTTCTTACTTTTGTTAGTGCAATCCCTAATTCTAAGGGAAGAAAAGAGAAAATCTCAGATCGCCTTCAACCAAGCAAGTATCAACTTTTGAACAAAGGAAGGAATTGATAAATATTTACTGATATATTCTAAAAGCTAACCAAGCAGATAAAAAAAGCCCTGTCGATAAAGACAGGGCTTCATTAAAGATCTAACAAATCAGATAGGTTTATATTTTTTATGGCGATAACGTTCGTGAACCCATTTGAAATCAGGATTCTTAGCCGTTCCTCCTGGCCAGAAAAAACTGCCAGTCCCTTCTGATGAAGCTTTAGCTGCCTTTAAAGTCTGTGCATCTATAAATTTATGGTTTTCAGAGTGACCATCAGCGAAGCTAAATGAACTATCATTGCCATGTGCTACAGCAAACGGGTCAACCCAACCGGTTGGTATATTAATAACCCACGTACCTAGATTTTCATTCCGAGGATCTTGCTCTTCAACAAAAACCATAGACATAGCAGGATCTGGGATTTCGGAAACTTTTGTAAAATAAGGCTGTGGTCCACTAGTAGCCGTCGAGCCTTGCCACCCTCCTCCATTCATTGGATTAGCTTTAGAGTAACTCACCCAAGCCCAAAGATTTTGACTTCTACCTTGCTTAGCCCGCTGATCGCCTGGGCAATGATAAACACCTGCACTTGGGCAATATGGCCAAAGTGGACTAACCATTAATCCAGCCTTTGCTCCTTCAAGTTTACGATCAATACCTTTAGCCCCTTTTGAATAGCCTCCCTGAGGAGTTATGGCCCCTGCCCAAAAACCACCCCTGTTCATAGGATAAGTTCTTCCGTCTTTATGTTTCCATGGTGCACTGGGTATAATATCACCCTTTCCCCCTGAAGCAACTGGTGAAGACTCTTCATTATCATCTGCAAACATTGTAAAACCTAAACCGAGTTGTTTTTGGTTATTTAAGCAATTTGCACCAAGTGCTTTTCCTTTTGCCTTGGCCAAAGCAGGCAAAAGCATCCCGGCAAGAATGGCTATAATTGCTATAACCACAAGCAACTCAATTAGAGTAAATCCCTTGTTTGACGAATAGTCTGTTTTCATAAGCCTAAAGATTAAATGCTGAAAAGCAAAACTACCCCTTCCAACAATCATAGCAAGCCCATTCTAATGCTCAAATATAATGGCAGATAACAAAAGAACTCTACATATAAGTTAAATCAATTTTCAGTGCATTCGATCTAAAGACCCCGGTTTTTTGGAAGTTATCCAGTAACTTTTATTAGCAATATTCTTATAGGCCTTGAATTGAAGTAGATCCTTACCAATTAATCGCAAAAAAAGACCAAGTGGAATAACCACAACACAAAATAACACAAACAAGAACACCACGCCGAAAACCTGTCCAACTCGATACCCAACCGCCATAGCACCTCTATAAACAACACCGCTAACAAAATCTGAAAACAATCCTATAATAAGAAGCAAAGCAATTAGGCTCCAAGCAACATAAGCATTTGTCCAAGTAATAAATGATTTCCAAATAAGAACACCCACTACCATTGAAAGCATAGCAGTCAACGAAAGAAGGTATTTCCTCCAGTCTCTCGGACTTTTCTTTAAACGATACCTCACTTTAATCTGGAACAGGATCGAACTCTTGCTGTGGTTTCGCCTTTGGTTGATCTTCGCGCTTCAATAAAAACGGACCGATTGCCAACCAGTCTATAGCCGTATTAACAAAACATCGATAAGCATCCTCCGGCGTACAAACAACAGGTTCACCTCGAACATTAAACGAAGTGTTCAATAAAACTCCACAGTTAGTTTTGGATTCAAAACACTTAAGAAGACTCCAGAATAAAGGGTTCATCTCTTTACTTACTGTTTGAACCCTAGCTGAACCATCAACATGAGTTACAGCCGGGATAGTGGATCTCTCATACTTAATTCTATCAAAACCTTCTTCTTCTTTATCCAAAACTTTTTTAAGTTGTGACTCAGCAACATTGGCAACCTTCAACATATATGGAGAATCACCTTGCAAATCGAAATATTCGCTT
>NYWG01000058.1 GCA_002684915.1 Verrucomicrobiales bacterium | reverse complement strand
ACGGCATCAGCAAAATGAGACCCATTCGCATATATGTCAATAAAATATTGTGATTAAGTCTCAATAGCTTTTTAAACAGCAAAAAGCTTAAGGAATCGAAGAATTATATAAGGTTTTTATTTGTTTTGAAGTTAGCGCTCTATCAAAAAATGCTATTTCATCAAGTTTTCCATGGAAATCTGCTTTACCATCACTGGTCCCGCCAAAAACTAATCTCATCTCCTTAGTGTTATCAGAAGTTAATATATCGTTTTTAAAATCAATATGGCGAACATCGTTGAGCCATATTTCATTACCATTAGGATTTGAAACCAAAGTAACTAAATTCCAGCACCTAGGCTTAATCCCGGCGATATCTACCCTCTTAAACTTGGTTATTAACTTAGATTGCCCATCATTCTTGGTATTGATTAAATTTAAATTCAGTCCATTCAGTTCTGCTAAATGATTATTTACTGGTTCATTTGTCTTAATAATACCGCTCCAAAGCCAAAATTGAACTGTGAACGATTGTGCAAATGGAACGGTTGCTTCAACACGACCACCAGCAAAATGAACCGCTCGAGACGTATGATCTTCGATTTGATTTGAGTGTTTTAGACCTGGCAGGTGGAAGCCGACTCCGTTTTGATAAAGAGCATGATTTTTATTGCCTGAAGAATCGGATGCGACGCTACCCCTCTGCTCGCCAAGTCGCCAATAGGCCATTGGCTTTGCCGTCAATACTGCTTTTGAAAATGAGGAGTCAGGCTCTGTATATATCTTGCGAGGTTTTCCATGTGTTTGTTCAAGCAGTCTTGTTACTTCCTCTACGATACGAGACTCAGCGTTTACTTCTAGTCCAGCTGTGCGGGCAGGCCAAGTTGTGTAGCCACCCAACAAATGCTGTTCGACGGGCGGTATGTACCCACTAGCCCCATTTGCCAAACTGATGTTGAATGTTAATGGAAATGGGCTGGCCGACTTTAACTTTAAACCAGTCAACCCATAGACTTCGCATGGTATAGCTGTAATACCTAATTCACCAATACGCACTGCCTGCAACGTAACTTCTTCTAATGGATTTTTTGAAATCCAATAAGCTTGCTCAGCATAAACCTCCGGCCGATTGCTAGGCCTTCTCCCCTTCATTTTTTCAAGCAAATCTTGGGCCCATTTAAGTCGACCTGCATCAGGTGTGCGCCTAAAAAGTTCAATCCGAGACTCAGCAAAACCTAACGGTATATCAGTCTTATGTTCGTGATCTGTTAATCGATCAGCAACAAGTTCCACTAACTGATTAACATAACTTTTCATCGACCAGGACTGAGCTTGATCCAAACTATAGTCTCCCCACCATAAATCACCACTGGTGCCCTGTGACATGATCCCCACAAATCCACTCTTGTTTTTCGCTACTCGCTCTGCCAACACCTCAGAAAAAGCTCCAGCAAAATCAGAAGACACTCCACTGTGACCAGAGAAATAGTGCATGGAGAAGTTGCCAAGAACCGCCAACGGTTGACCATCCAAGGTTTGAACACTTAAAAAACTCAACCAAGGATCATCAGGTCCTGTCGGGCCAACTGCATTAACGTTACGATAACCAGGATGCATGTTTGCACGCACAGACTTTCCCCCGAATGGATCTGTTAACTCTTGACCACGGATAAATGACCAACGTCGACAGGCCGTAAACTCTGCAGCGTCAACCCTGTCCCAAGCTGCCTTTGCAGGCTCAAGTTTAGTGTTAGCCGCAATAATTGAGTTAGCAATTTTGCTTGGCAAAAAATTTCGATAGCGAGGGTCGGCTCGAGTGCCTAGGCAATAATTCATGGCACTTGGCGCACTGTGACTATGAGTTGCTGAGATAAGAATACAATTAACAGGGATGCCGGTTTTCTCTGAAGCCAAGCGCTTTGCCTCGTCACAAAGGTCTATCGGCAACATACAACTATCAACAACTACAATGGCCAAGCGAGTAACACGATCATCCAGAACCAAACAACGTGCATGCAGCAAATCGTTTACCTTATTATCTGTAGCCTCTAAAAAACCTCCATTCCGAATTACTGGCAAAAAAGTGGGAGTAACATCTACCTTTGCTGCACCTGCACGAAGCTCTGCATGAACGCTAGTAACATTCGCCGAAAAAAGTATGCAGATTAGCGCAAGAAAAAAATTCATTTTTTGGTTCTATTCATTTCGATTTAACCAAGATTTAGTTTCCGGCTTGATCCAAAATATCAAAAGCGGAATACAAACTGGCAAACAACAACCACTCATACCAAGACCAATCGAAACAAAACCGAGTATCCAGTGCCACCCTCTATGAGTCATGAATGCACAGCAAAAATATAAAAGTGCAAATGGTATTCCTACAAAGATCATGATCACACTGGTAATCTGAAACTCTGTAAAATCTGATGAACTCATATTCTGCTCTAAATCAGAAAGCGACCTTAGAAACAAAAACAAAAACACCAATAGCCCCCAAAAAACACCCGTAAAGGAACAGTATATTCGATACCAAAAAATCACTCTTGGAGGCTTTACGTGAGGACGAACTGTGATGTTAGTTTCTGAAGCAGGAATCTTAAATTCTTCGTAGGTTGAGACTGGACGCCAATCGGTTTCACCTACACGCCGAATCAGTGACTGAGCGTTAAGTCTCTTTTCAAAATACCACCGTCTAATCGTGGCATCAGATTGCGGACCATATATATTTCCGTCATCACCTTTAACTTCATATTGATTATTGAAATTTGACTCTTCCACTACTTGCAAAGAACCTATTCTATGTGGGAATCATGAGGCAAGCAGATGTCTGGTTTCTGCTGATGTTTTTTAATAGAGACACCTTTTCGAATTGACCCTTGCACCTCTCAAGCCTACGGTCCCACCCATTCCACTTGTGGATTTAACCGTATAAACAAACCTATAATATGAGTGACAAAATTGTTCCCCTAATTAGTTCAGGTACCAAAGGCCCGCTGGGTGTATTACATCTCCCGCGCCTATGGCAAAAAGTTTCCCTAGAAGCAGCAGGCAAAATCGCTGATGGCTATCCTGGAATTGGTGCTGGATATGACGCTATGGTAATCGCAGGCCTCGGGCTTGATACAGAAGCTGTTCGTGCTCACATCACAAACGACAAACCAACCTACCCTCAATTTGAGGCTTGGATAAAAGGTCAAGAAGGAGCCAAGCTCGACGACGCTTCAATCGGTGAATTAAACGCTTCAATTGAAGGCTACAATCACGATGACGAAACTCGTCAGGGTATATTAAGCGCAAATGGCTTGCCAGATGGCGACCCAAAAGACGCAATCAATCTTAACAATCTAGACGACTGGCTTGAGTTTCACTCAGCTGAGATTGCATAATAATATTATTTATATTTTCGAAAACCGCGACCTCATGTCGCGGTTTTTTTGTGGCTTCAGGATTCGAAGTATCTTAATATGAATTTAATTCGCCTCAATTATTAGAACTATGAAAAGTAAACTTATAATAACAATCATCGCATGCTCCCTGTCATTTACAGCACATGCGGAAGGCCTATCTTCTTCTCTGCCATTTGGCAAAAACCTTGCCGCGGGACAAGAACTGCCGTTACCAATCGGTGTTAGTGGTAATGTTTATTACCTAGAACAAAATTTGATATCAAAATCTGTATCAGTAGATGTACCCCCTCTCCCACTTCCTGGAGGCCCATTACAATTACCTCAAGGTTTGCCAGCGCAAACCACTAACCTAGAAAGTCGAGCCACTAGTACGACTGCCAAAATAGATGCATGGCTACTACCATTCCTAAATGTTTATGGAGTGGCTGGCTATGTAGATGGTGAAACTAATGCCGAAGGGTTTTCCGTGGGCGGTTTACCACCGGAAGTCGCAAGTCTATTACCAAGCTCATTTAGCGTAGCATATAGCGGCCCAGTTTATGGCGGAGGTGCCACGTTGGCTGCTGGATTTGGTAATTACTTCGCTTCACTTGATGCAAACTATACCGAGTCCGATCTTGATATAGGAGACTCAACAATCGAAGCATTTACAGTTACACCTCGTATTGGAATCAATGGATCTCTGGGAGATCTAAGTGGCACACTGTATATTGGAGCTCAGTATCAGGATATTGATGAGAATCAGAACGGAACAGCAAATTTTCCGATTGCAGGCAGCCAAGTACCTGTCGGATATAGTGTAGTTTCAGAAGCCGAGGAAGAATGGAACTATCTAGTTGGATTTAATATAAAAACCGGAAATAACTGGAATTACGGTTTCGAAGCTGGATTCTCGGAACGGAAGCATGTGATGGCTACTTTAAACTATCGCTTCTGAAATTAACTCAGTTTAACTTTTTATTTAAAGGACAGTCCAAATGGGCTGTCCTTTCTTATTCCAGTTAGACTATTAATCACCCTTGCTACTCTTAACTCTTAACCTCATAAACCCCTTATACTATGAAAACTGTTTTTTCACTCTATCTTTCATTTCTAGGCTGTGCCGCATTTGTACAAAGCGCAGACTTGCCTAAGTTTCGGCACGTAACCATAGATGACAAAGTAAAGATCGGCTACGGAATCGCAATCGCCGATATGAATGCTGACAAGAAAAAGGACATTATATTATGTGATGCAAATAATATTGCCTGGTATGAAAATCCATCCTGGAAAAAACATATAATTGTCGAAAATTTGACACAGCGAGACCATGTTTGCATTGCAGTTCGAGACATAGATGGCGATGGAAAAGCAGAAATCGCAGCCGGAGCACAATGGAATCCGGGAGAAACTAGCGATGAATCAAAATCCGGAGCCGTATTTTATCTGATCCCTCCATTAGATCGGACAGATAAATGGACCCCCATTCAACTACAACATGAACCTACAACTCACCGCATGCGCTGGATTGAAACTCCCAACGGAGAATTTGACCTTGTTGTTCTTCCTCTACATGGACGTGGGAACAAATCCAATAAAGGAAGAGGTGTTCGTACATTGGCATACCACAAACCATCAGACCCCAAACAACCTTGGAAAACCACACTGGTCGACGGCAATATGCATGCAAGTCATAATTTTGACGTAACTCAATGGGATAAGGACCCCTCTAACGAATTGCTATTAGGCGGCCTTGAAGGCGTGTTTTTACTTCAACAAGTGAAGGGGAACAAATGGATTAGACAACAAATCTCAAACAATCCATCAGGTGAGGTTCGTAAAGGGACTGGCTCAAATGGCACAACCTTTGTAACTGCTATTGAACCAATGCATGGCTCGCAATTATCTATATACACATCAAGCAAAGAACCAGCTAAAACAAACCAGTGGCAACGTAATATAATTGATGACACACTTGATCAGGGACATGCTTTAGCAACTGGGGACTTTATGTCGACAGGAGATGATCAAATCGTAGCAGGATGGCGAGGAACTAGGCGCACTGGAAAGGTGGGAATCAAATTCTACTACCCATCCAACAAGGACCGTAGCAAATGGGAAAGCATTGTCGTAGACGATAATCAAATGGCAACCGAAGACATTCGCGTATCTGACCTAAACAACGACGGCAAGCTAGATATTATTGCGGCAGGCCGTGCCTCTCACAATTTAAAGATTTACTTCAACGAGTAAATCATCCAAAGCACTCAACAAAGCAGTAATATCATCTCGGCTATGACTAGCCGAAACGGTAACTCTCAATCGGGCTTCATTACGAGGAACTGTTGGAAAGCGAATCGCTGGAATATACAACCCCGAATCACGAAGAAGACTCATTGCTATCATCGCTTTCGATTCATCCCTAAATATCAGCGGTAAAATCACACTCATCGCTGGAGCAACTGGCCAGTTTTGACTGGCCACACCTTTTTGGAAATGCTCAACATTATCCCAAAGCTTATGCCGCCTAGCCTCCCCCTCATTACTCTGAATGAGATTAACACCAGCAAGAGCCGCGGCACTAACTAGTGGACTAGGTGCAGTAGAAAAAATAAAACTCCTGGCCTTGTTAACTAGCAAATCTACCAACATCTGGTTTCCGCAAACAAACCCACCAGCCGCACCAATCGATTTACCTAAAGTTCCTAATCGAACTTCAATCCGGTCTGCCAAATTCGATTTTAGCGCCAATCCTGCGCCAGCCTCTCCATAACATCCGAGAGCATGAGCCTCATCAAGCATTAACCAAGAACCATAACGGTCTTTTAATTCAACTAAGCTCTCAATATCTGGAGAATCCCCATCCATCGAGAACACACTCTCAGTTATAGTAAGAACTCGAGTGTTCTTACTATCTGCCCACTTTAATATTTTCTCCAAACTTAATAGATCGTTGTGATGAAAGACTCTAATGGTGGCGCCACTAAGCTTCGCTGCATCAACAGTTGAAGCATGAACTTTTTTATCAATAATAACTACATCCCCTCTCCCTACTAATGATGTGATAACTCCTTGAGCTGCGGCAAAGCCACTTGAGAAAACAAGTGCTCTTTCTGCATCAAGCCAATCAGCTAAAGCCTCTTCAAGCTCATGATGAGGTTTGAGGGAACCACAAACCAAACGAGAAGCCCCTGACCCCACACCAAATCGCTCCATAGCTTTACGGACCGCATCCACTAATGCGGGATGCACAGCCAGTCCGAGATAATCATTCGATGAAAAGTTTATTAACTTTTTACCGTTATGCTCAATACTGCTTCCTTTGACAGATCCAATATTTCTTAGTTCACGCCACAACCCAGAATCTCGAATAGATCCAAGTTCGGAACCTAACTGTTCTTCAAAATCCCCCATCAATCCTCCTCAACAACCAGTCGATAAAAAACCGGCAGACCATTGTCGATACGCGAGTCGATGTAGCTCATTCTTGTTGAATCTGCAAGCACCCCACTTTCTAGCATCTTCCACCGACTTGAATCGCCATTACTTCTTTCGATTCGATATCGCTTATTTGGAATACTCTTCCACCGCAACAACACCTTTTCACCTATTACATCAACAGGAAACATAAAGCTCAACAATGACTCATCGTCTAAAGGATTAGTACCGGCAATAAATTCCGATATATCAGGAAAATTATCTCCGTCATAATCGGTAGTCCTGTCAACTTTGGCTATGCTATTAAAATAATTTAACTCCCATTGATCCAACATGCCATCGTCGTCACTATCCAGATTTCCCTGATCCAATTTAACAATACCAACTCGATCTTTAAAATTATTATGGTGAAACAACAGAAGAAGTTTAGGGAAATCAGTACCACTATAACCATGAGCGCTTAATGCATCTCGATCTAGCCTCATTAGATCCATTTTATCAACTTCATGAAACGGGGTATTACCTAACTTAGAATTAATTGTTCGTAACGCAGGCTTATCAATATGAAACGGAATCCACCTTGTACCCTCATATATATTCCGAAATCGATATTGTATTGAATAATTATCTACTGGTAAGTCTAATTCAGATGCCTTAACAGAAAACACCATCACACTGTTGTTTAAAAGCGATGTATCACGTTTCGAAGATGGAAGGACATTCAATAGACCTCCAAGCTTATATTCATCTGATTTGAGATTCCTCACTAAGGTATAGTAGGAATCATCAGCTAATTCACGTTCAGTAATATCTCCCGAAGCAAGCACATCGCCAGATGAACCATTAGTTAATTCAACATCCGTCTCACCATCTAAATCTGTGTCTACATCTACCTTAAGATCAGTAAGAAATGACTGTGGCACTATCCACGAACCGTCCATCGCCACTCCAAAATACAAAGTTAATTCGGAAGCGTCATCTAATTCGGAAGCATTGGAAGCCGCCCCGATAGCAATTAAATCCCGAGATGCCCTGTCTCTATCCTCATAACCCCTAGATGGACTTTCGTAACCTAATTGAAAAGCTGAAACCAACGGAGATGAATGCGCGCTATCTCCTACAACAGGAAGAATTAACGGAACGATATCATCACTACTAGTTACACTGATCTGTGATTCCTCAATTCGATGATCACCAACCAGTCGGATGAGCATATGAAACGGCACGTGAACAGACTTTGACTCACCTCGGAACCAAATTTGACCAGAAGCCTCATGCACTATATGCCTTGGCCCACCTTTTACTTCTGGAGGCGTTGTAGCGTCGAATCCCAATTCCACTTTAGAAGGATTTATCAAAAGCTTAAAATCAACAGTACTTTGCCCTAATGCTGGGACTGTTATTGTTGTTTTGTTTGGAAGAATTTTAATGCCTTTATTAATTGAAGTGTTACTAATTACGATAGTGCTATCCCAAGGTTCACTACTAAAATTTTTTAAAGTTAACTTGCGATCTTCCGAATAAGAGCCAGTAATTTCGAGTAATCCAAAAGAAAGCGACACACGCTCTGGGTGCTCATCATCAAAAACAATTACCGATGTCTCTATTGCCATTTGAGGATTCACCCTTCCCGCCCCAGCACGTGACTCAGGATAAGGTTCATTATTCTCATCTCGAATCTGAATTGCTGTATTCATCATCGCAGCTTTAATTGAATTTGGAGTCCAGTCTTGATGCTGTTCCAAAAGCAACGCTGCAACACCAACAACATGAGGAGCCGCCATTGAAGTGCCAGCAGAAAGCAACGAAGAACTTCCTCCTCCAGCTCTTGCCGATTGAATATTAAAACCAGGCGCAGCCAAGTCTGGCTTAAGCCTATGCGTCTCATAAACAGGGCCACGAGAGCTGCTAGGAGCTAATTGGTCAGACAACTCCGCTCCACCTAAAATAGTAAAGTCACCGCCAAGCTTAACAGAAACTCCATTACGACTTTGTTCTATCAGCTTTAGACCATCACGACGGGTAATCATCACAGCAGGGATATCCACAAAACCACCAGAAGTCCCCATCGGTATAGGAGGCCCCCCTTCATTATTGACCACTATTACAGCACGCGCGCCTGCATCTTTAGCTCGTTGAATCTTATCAAAGAAAAAACATATTCCGCGATTAATTATGGCAATATTCCCCTCAATCTCATCATTATTTTTTAGAGTCGAACATGCTTGAGGAGGATCCACATATACCGCCTTACCTTTGATCTCTCCAATGTCCTCGAGTTTCCGAGTGAACCCTGCCTCCACAGCCTCATAGTAACCTCGCAATGCAGCAGGACTTGTTACCTCAATACTGCCATATTCAACCCCGTCATCAATCGAATTAGCAACAGTGATTTCACTATCATCAAACACCATCAAAGAGTAAAAATTATTACCACTATTACCCGCTGCCCTCACAACNGCACAGCCTAATTTAACNAGCCTTGAAGCTGCATTNCCCTCAAATTCTGGACGAGTATAAGAAGTGCCTAAGGACAAATTAACCACGTCGAGTCGGTCNGCAAAATCTCCATCTCCATTTGGGTCTGAAGCCCATTCCATGGCATCAACTGACAATCCAGTGGTACCAGCACAACCAAACACCTTAAGCGCATACAATTGAGCCTCCGGCGCTACACCGGGTCCAATCATAAACTTATCCATTTCCAATGTCTTTGTATAACCACTCGTGTACGGTTTACCATTAGTTAGAACACCGACCCCGGCAGCAATCCCAGCAACATGCGAACCATGACTATTAGCAACACAGTCGATTGGATCTCTATCTGGACGAGGGGCTTTGGTGCCATCGTAATCATCCCCTGCAAAGTCATAACCACCTACAACTTTCTTCGTAGGAAACGATCCTTTTTCGATAATACTAGGATCATTACTTTCGTAATCTGACTCTTTACCACTTCCCCCAAACATGGCATGCGTATAGTCAATTCCAGAGTCGATGATTCCAATTCGAACCCCCTTCCCTGTCACCGAAAGACCCTCGCGATTCCAAATATCTGTTGCCTTAATAAAAGGGATACTTGTTGAGGTTAAGGGGTGAAATTGAGCAACAGGAGCAACATCTACAACGCCTTCAATCTGATTCAGCTGCTCGACTTGATCAACTGGCAATCTGACTTTTACGGCATTCGCTAAGCGGAAGAATTGCGATTCCACCTTTCCTTGAACTTGTTCAAGTTCTTTAATAAACAACTGATGCTGTCGTTCTAGCTTAGCAATTCTCTTTTGAGTGGCACGGGCTATTTTGTGTGAAGAAGTTCCAACCTCCTGCAGACGAACAGCAACATCAACAGCAGGCTCGCCTTGAAGCTCAACATAAACCAAGACAGATTGTATTTGTAACTCTGCACCAATTAGCTCAGCGATCGACAATAAAGATGCAACACAACAAATAAGAATAAATTGAGGGTCCCGCCTTAAAGGCATGGGCAAATCATGACAGTTTAAACTAAAAGCGGCGAGCCAACTAAACAAATTTAACTTGGATCATAATTCAGGTTTGGAGAGAGCCATCTTTCAATTTCCTTCTTGCTCATGTTCTTACGTTCAGCATAGTCAATAATCTGATCTTCACCGATTTTACCAACAGCAAAATATTTAGACATGGGATGGGCAAAATACAGTCCACTAACAGAACTAGCCGGCCACATAGCGCAACTCTCCGTTAAACGGATGCCTATGTGTCTTTCAACATCAAGCAGCTCCCAAAGTAATTGTTTCTCAGTATGGTCGGGACTGGCTGGATATCCCGCTGCAGGCCTAATACCTCGATATTTTTCACGAATCAGCTCTTCACCACTCAATCTTTCATCTATACCAAAACCCCATTCCCCTCGCACTCTCTTATGCAAACATTCAGCAAAGGCCTCAGCTAACCGGTCCCCCAAAGCCTTAGCCATAATTGAATTATAATCATCATTATCCTCTTCGAATGACTTAGCAAACTCCTCAACCCCATGTCCCGCAGTAACAGCAAATGCTCCAATGTGATCCTTGAACCCAGAACCTTTAGCGGCAACATAGTCCGCCAAGCTTCGATTTTCATCTTTTGATTTATCATTCTGCTGACGAAGGAAATGAAACTTTTTTATACATTTTTTCCGCGACTCATCTGAATAAATCTCTATGTCATCACCAACTCGATTCGCCGCAAAAAGACCATACACACATTTTGCAGTAAATAATTTCTCACTTAATATACGTGAGAGTAAATTCTGAGCATCATCAAATAATTCCTTTGCCTTATCACCAACATACTCATCTTCAAATATTTTTGGATACCTCCCTCGAAGCTCCCATGCATGAAAGAATGGAGACCAATCAATAAAATCAACCAAAGTACCCAATGGGAAATCTGATTCGATTCTAATTCCAGTAAATTTTGGACTAGAGATATCTTGCTGTTGCCAATCAATTTTAAAAGCTCGTTCTCTAGCATCATTAATACTTAGCAAAGGTTTAGCAGTTCGCTTGCTTAAAAATTTTTCACGGAACTCTTCCTGAACCCTTTTGTTCTCTTGAATAAAAGACTTTTGTTTTTCTTCACTAAGCAATTGGCTAGCCACGCCCACAGCCTTTGACGCATCAACAACATGTATAATCGAATGCTCATATCCCGGTGCAATTTTTACTGCAGTATGCTCACGACTTGTAGTTGCGCCACCAATTAGCAAAGGCAAGTCGAAACCCTGACGTTGCATCTCATTCGCAACATATTGCATCTCATCTAAAGAGGGTGTGATCAAACCGCTTAAACCTATAATGTCTACATTTTCATCTCTAGCCGCTTTTAAAATCTTTTCACACGGAACCATAACTCCAAGGTCTATAACCTCGTAATTATTACAACTAAGCACAACTCCTACTATGTTTTTTCCAATATCATGGACATCCCCCTTTACTGTCGCCATGAGGATTTTTCCTTGCGCTGAAACCCCTTGCCCCGCTTTCTCCTCTTCCATAAAAGGCTGCAAATACGCAACGGCTTTTTTCATCACTCGAGCACTCTTAACGACCTGGGGTAAAAACATTTTCCCATCTCCAAAAAGATCACCAACAATATTCATCCCATCCATTAAAGGACCTTCAATAACATGAATTGGGCGCCCATATTTCTGCCGGGCCTCTTCTGTGTCTTCCTCAATATAATCAACAATTCCCTTAACCAATGCATGACTTAAACGTTCCTCAATCGAACCACTTCTCCATGCATCACTAATTTTTTCAGACTTATCCTGTTGTTTAACAGTCTCTGCAAATTCAACCAAACGCTCTGTTGCATTCGGCAATCGATTAAGCAATACATCCTCAACACGTTCTAGTAAATCTGGAGGTATTTCCTCATAAACTTCAAGCATACCGGCATTCACGATGCCCATATCAAGTCCAGCACCAATCGCATGATATAAAAATGCTGAGTGCATAGCCTCACGCACTGCATTATTTCCTCGAAAGGAAAATGATATATTACTTACACCCCCACTGACCTTTGCATGAGGCAAAGTCGATTTTATGATTCTTGTGGACTCTATGAAACTTACAGCATAATTATTATGCTCTTCCATACCCGTCGCAACAGTAAGAATGTTGGGATCAAATATTATATCCTCAGGAGGAAATCCTACTTTTTTAGTTAACAAGTTGTAGGATCGAGTACATATCTCAACTCGACGTTCCGTGTTATCAGCCTGACCCTTCTCATCGAAAGCCATAACCACCACAGCCGCTCCATATCTACGGATGAGGTGAGCATGTTCAAGAAACTGATCTTCCCCTTCCTTCAAACTAATAGAATTTACAACACCCTTACCTTGGATACATTTCAGGCCAGCCTCAATTACAGACCATTTCGAGCTATCTATCATGATTGGGACGCGCGAAATATCAGGTTCAGAGGCAATTAAATTTAGGAACTTAACCATTGCTGCCTCAGAATCGAGCATCCCCTCATCCATATTGATATCTATTATCTGAGCCCCATTCTCTACCTGCTGACGTGCAACAACTAAAGCATCCTCAAAATTTTCATTTTTAATCAGCTTTGCAAAACGCGGCGAACCAGTGACGTTGGTCCGCTCTCCCACATTGACAAAATTTGAGTCTGGTCGAACAGTCAATGCTTCCATCCCGCTAAGTCGCAACCAAGGTTCAGGTTTGGCTAATTGCCGCGGGTCACAATTCTTGACTGATTCAGTAATGACACGTATGTGTTCTGGTGTAGTACCGCAACATCCTCCAACTATATTTAACCAACCATTCTGAGCCCATTCCTTAAGTTGCGGAGCGAGTGTTTCTGGTGTTTCTGGAAAACCAGTAGGCAATAGAGGATTAGGAAGGCCTGCGTTGGGATAAGAACTAACATTAATAGGTGCAATCTTGGACAACTCTTCAATATAAGGACGCATCTCTTTAGGCCCCAATGCGCAGTTTATTCCGACACTCAACAAGTCTATATTTGAAACCGAATTCCAATACCCCTCAACTGTTTGACCAGAAAGAGTACGTCCACTCTGGTCAGTGATCGTAAAGGAAAGCATCACCGGCAACCGTTTTCCAAGCGAATCAAACAAAGTTTCAATAGCAAATAAGGCAGCTCGAGAATTTAAAGAGTCAAACACTGTCTCTACCAAAAGAACATCTACTCCACCATCAATCAGGCCTTTAGCTTGCTCAAAATAAGACTCAACAAGCTGATCATAAGTTACAGCCCGAAATGCAGGATTATTTACGTCAGGAGAAATCGATGCAGTACGATTCGTTGGACCTAATGCACCCGCAACAAAACATTGCCGCTCTGGATTACTAGTCATGACACTTACTGCAGCTGACTTGGCTAACTTAGCATTCGCTAAACTTAATTCGTAAGCCAAAGACTCCATTCCATAATCAGCCAATGCGATGCTCGTGGAGTTGAAGGTGTTAGTCTCAATTATATCCGCTCCAGCCTCGAAATACTCACGATGAATCGACTGAATCACATCCGGCTTAGTAATCCCCAGGAGATCATTATTGCCTTTTAGATCACTTGCCCAATCAGCAAATCTCTCACCACGATAATCCGACTCTTCCAGCTTATGCTGTTGAATCATTGTCCCCATCGCTCCATCTAAAATAACTATTCTTTCAGATAGCAGTCCACTTAGAGTCTTATTTGATTCATTACCCACTGAAACGTCAGATTATATAGTCATTCCAGCGAGTCAAGTTACATATCAACATATCTTGATATGATGATATGTTTTATTTATTTAAAGAAAATTAAAGAAAAGAGAATTATGCCGGATATTAATTTCTAGCAAGTTCGATAGGCATCATTTTAACTGTAAAATCATAAGCATTCTCAAACTCATTGAATATTGAATCCAATTGATTTTGATAAGGGTTAGTTACTAATTGTTCGAAAATTTTATGAGAGAGTAAATTGGACACCTCTTGTTCACTATGCGAAGCACTGATTATAATCTGACTTAAAATTTGTGGATCTATCCGTTGTTCCTGCTGAGAATCAGCCGGTATTAGAAGGAAAAGCAAAACCAATCCTGCAATTCCTCCAGCCAAAGCAATTCGAAATGAACTAAAGATCTCCCATTTTGGTTGCGCATTTAACTTAGCTTCCTCGCGGACCGAGGCCATTATCCGATGATGAAGGAAAGGAGGAAATTCATCCTTTATTGTAGCTTCTTGACGAAGCCTTGATTCCACACCTTGCCAAAAACTACTTTTTTCATCGTTTTTCATTTTCTGTTTATTTTAGCCTAAAATGAGCCGGCAATTCATTCTCAAGTTTTTTTCTTGCTCGATGAAGTAGAACCTTCACAGAGCCAACACTTCTATTCATTACACTCGCAGTCCCCTCAAGGTTTCGGTCTTCACCATAAAAAAACCAAAGTGCATCAAATTGATTCTGAGAAAGAATTTCCCTGGCATGAGACCAAATCGCATCAGTTTTTTCATTAGCCAGTAATTCTTCCACAGGAGATTCCTCAACCACCACATCAACTTCCTCAGAAGCGATGGGTCGTTGACGCCGAAAGTGATTAATTGCCTGTCGATTGGCTATAGTGTAGAGCCACGTAGAAATAGCATACTTTGGATTGAAAAGGTGTAATTTCCGGTAAGCAATGACGAAGGTCGCTTGAAGCAAATCCTGCGACAAGTGATGATCAGAGGTTTTTTTTAGTAGGAATCTATACAACTTAAGCTCAAAAAGAGAAACAAGCTGTTCAAAAGATTCCAAACAGCCGCCTTTTGCTGCAATCGCTAATCCTTTCTCGTCATTAATATCATCAAAAGAACCAGCTGAATTTTTCAGCTCTTCTTTCTTAGACTGCTCAGAATCCTCAGCTAAAGCTGATTTCATCGCTGGAATAACGACGCTTTGCATCACTTTTTATTCAGATCAGAACCTAAATTAATGTCAAACTCCTCGAGTTCTGGATCTGCATATTCGAGTATTTTATCAACAGACATAACAAAATCTGCTGACACCGAAGATTGCTTTCTGGTGATTTTCACGGCTTTAATCATATCCATAATTTCAGGATTATCCCTCTGACTCAAAGAGGCAAATCCGATTAAGCCGTTAACCATATCATGCAAGCTCTCAGCTGTTTCAACACTTTGAGCGATAACCTGAAGAGACATAACTAATTGCCCATCTGATTCACCTAAAACCATTACAACCTCTCGAACCATATCTTTTATATTAGAATCCTCGATAATTTCTTCAAGCCCATCTATATCTGCATAGCCCACGACAATAGGTAATTTGGCCTTTTTTAATATTTTACTTATTTGAGGCAAACTTATCTCCCCTCCTTGACCTTTCACCAATTTAATTCCATCCCCAGTCAATGTACGACTTGAAGCTATGACCGCTGTATTATTATCGACGAAACTTATATAGCCTCGATCACTTGGTTTCTCTTCTCGAGATTCCCTTTTCTTGCCAACACTATGTATATAAATTGGGTCGCCTTGACTATCCGACTTGTACTTAGTCGCATAGTAACCATCCGCTAACTTGATATAGGCCAATACTTTTTCGGTATTGGCGCTATGGTTAAGAATGAGTATCGCATTATCCTTTTCACCATTAGTTGATATTGTCACCCCATTTAAAGCTGTAAACGGATTAAACCCAATATCCTTTAACATTGAATCCATACGCTCCTTCGCATCCTTCGACTGGGTCCAATTGATTAACGTTGAACCCAGTTTTGAATTTCTAAACGCCTCGAAATCAAGATGCATTAAACCATTCGTATCCTTCTGTAAATTTCCCTTATCTAATTTTGACGTCTGCCCTTCACTAGAAAGCAAAGTGATGGCTAAAAGGAATAATAATTTCGTTTTCATCTTAAAAAGAACGGTCTCACACATAATACAAACAAGTGTTTAAAATGGTTACACCTATAGTAATTATTCTCTAATTACTTTTATGAAACCAGCATCTCCTGAAGGCTTCAAATAAATTTTGGCACGCCCTCCATTACCAGTCAATCGGCTAGAATTTAACAGGCCATCTTTCGTCGTTGCAAACTTAACGTAATTCATATCCTCATCTCCCAATCGAGAGCCCAAAGCTACTTTATATTTCATCCCTGCAATTGTTTCAAATGACAAAAGCAATCGATCTCCTACAACTGTTTGAAGAAAACTGGCATTAACCGCATAACCTAAATTCGGAAACTCCACACAAACAAACTCACTACCATCATAACTTGTCGAATATAGTTTAAGGGAAGAACGGGCTGGCCCTCGAACTACTCGACCATCAACATCAAACTGTGAACCGTGTGCCTGACAGTAAAGGCCCTTACCTTTCTTGAATGGGTCTACAGCAACACCTCGATGTGTGCATTTCGAAGACACCGCATAAAATTGATTACCCGGCATTCGCGTCACTACAATTTGATTACTAGCACTTGGAATGCCCGCCACGTTCACTCGAACTGAGCCATAAGATTCACTCAACTGCGGAAACTCATCAAAACTCATTTTATAAATTGCCGATTCTCCCGCACGAATATCTGACACAATCCATTGCATGGGGGCAAAACCACAAAAGCCGGAACACACAACACCGTAAGTTAATGTCCTGAGTATATAACGTCTGGAGTAAGTTGCTTCAACTCTCATTGTCAGAATAAAACGCAATTAATCTGCCACCAGAGGCCATTTAAGCGAACTCAAAAAGTATATAAATTTATGTTTGCCATTTGACACTTACTCTAAATTCGGGCCTGATTTTCCAGGCGATTGAACAAACCCATATATGCCTAACCCGCCAAAACTAATCGAAAAAATTGAAGAGCACATAAAAACACATCTCACAAAACATCGTTGTGAGCATGTTTTATCCGTACGGGATCAAGCTGTAAAACTAGCTAACCGACATAATATCAACTCCAACCAAGCAGAACTGGCTGCTCTACTTCACGACTCTTTAAAAGAAGTTCCCAGCAATGAACTTCTACAATATTCCAAAGAACAAGAGTTCTTAATGGATAAATACGAAGAAAAAAATATCGGCCTATTACACGGAAAATTAGCACCTTTTTTTGCAAAAAACCAATTCGGCATTGATGATGAAGCAGTAAACAATGCAATGCGAAAACATACCACAGGAACGGCTGATATGGGGCCAGTTGATAAAGTTCTCTTTGTTGCAGATTTCTGCGAACCGCTGAGACGGCATACTGAAGCTAGCGCAGTTCGCACTTTAGCTGAACACGATCTTGATGCAGCCGCATTTGAAGTAATAAAACACAAAATCCGAGAAAACCTATCAAAGAATCGAATCATTCATCCAGATTCTTTTAAAGCATATAACGCCATGGCCCAAAATTGCACTGAAGGCAATTTACAATAGTAGTAATTATCATTGAAAATATGTGATCTCAATCCAGGCCCCGACATCGGAGCTAGCGCATGGCATCTCGAAATTGATGGATGCGGTTTGTTAATGGACGCCGGCACACATCCTAAACACGACGGACGGGAGGCTCTACCTCTATATGATAAAATTGCAAGCCAGCCAGTAGACACGATAGCGATCACTCACTGTCATCACGACCATGTAGGATCACTTCCAATTGCTCTCCGAAACTTTCCTCAAGCACACGTAATGATGACGGAGCTTAGCTATTTTATTGTTGAACGAGTTCTTCACAATTCTGTAAACGTGATGAAACGCCAAGCCTCAGAACTTGGGATATCAGAATACCCACTATTTACTCATAGAGAAGTAGATGAACTCGCTCCAATCTTTCAAGGCTACCGATACAACAGAGAAATTGAGTGGGCTTCTTTTAATAGAACAATTACCGGAAAAACCTCACCCACTCTTGAATTCCATGACGCCGGCCATGCGCTAGGCTCGGCAGGCATCATGGTTCGTGGCAAAGAAGAGACCCTCTTTTATACCGGAGATGTATGCACTCACGACCAAACTATTCTCAAAGCCGCCAATTTCAATAATATCCAAGCTGACGTGATGATTATGGAGACGACGAGAGGAGGCCGCAGCACCCCTTCTAATTTCTCCAGAGATAATGAAACGGAAAACCTTATAGCAGCAATCGAAGAAACCTTCGAACGAAAAGGTAGTGTTTTAATCCCAACTTTCGCATTAGGGCGCACGCAGGAAATACTCTCAATTCTTGCACTTCAAATGAAATCTGGACGACTAAAAAAACAGCCAGTATTCATAGGTGGACTAGGGCGAGTATTTACAGAAATTTATGACCTGCAATCACACCGAGCTAACCGACAGCATACCAATCTTCAACTTGATGAAGCACTTGATCTTTCAGTGCTAAGCCGAGATCAGGCTGCAAAAATAAAGCTAAACAAAAACCGACTCTTTGTAATGACAGCTGGAATGCTTACTGAAAACACCACTGCTTACGATTTAGCAAAACGCATGGTCGAGCAACCCGAACATGGGATTTTCTTTGTTGGCTACGCAGACCCAGAAACTCCCGGAGGAAGACTAAAAGCTGCCGTCCAAGGAGAACAATTTCACTATTGTGACTCGACCGGAAATCTAACCAAACGATGTGAAGTTCGTGATTTCGACCTCACAGCCCATGCCAATCGCGAGGATCTACTTGAATTAGTTGGCACAGTTGAACCACGCACCCTAATCCTAGGGCATGGAGATACTCAAGCGAGAGATTGGTTTAAGAAACGAGTTACAAANAAATGGCCTTCAATGAAGGTCCTAATCCCTAATCCTGGACAAACTATAGAGATTAATAATTAAAATTGGCGGTGAAGAGTCGTTTGCAGATCTCTTCCCCGCCGGAGAAAATCTAGCCTGAGCAACCAGTTTTCCCCCTGACCAAGAGATAGGGCTCGTTATGGATCGAATCCCTCTATCTCCTAAAATTCTTCCGAATTATAAATCGGAAAAAAGTTTAGTTCCTTCCTTGCCACTTAACTTCCCCAACTTGGCCAAACACATCAACAGGCGTTTGACCAAGTAGAGAAGATCAAATTATGAATTATAACCAGACTCACCGTGGCTGTTCAGATCCAGACCCTGAACCTCCTCATCTTCTGACACTCGACATCCTCCAGTCAAAGCAGATGCTATATAGAAGGCAGCTACTGAAACCACTGCGCTCCAAACAATAGTTACAATTATGCTCTTTAACTGCACCCATAATTGAACACCTATCTCAAATGACTCTGTTCCTCCAGTTCCGATTACCAAACAACCTGTAAGCAAAGCTCCAACAATCCCACCTATGCCATGTACCCCAAATACATCCAAGCTATCATCGTAACCTAAACATTTCTTTAACGAAGTGGCACAGAAGTAACAAACAACAGCAGATGCTAGACCGATTACCAAAGCCCCAACTGGACCAACACTACCAGATGCTGGAGTAATAGCGACAAGCCCTGCTACAGCACCGGTGGCAATACCAACAGCAGTTGGTTTCTTTGCAACTATCCATTCTACAACCATCCAAGTAAACGCAGCTGTAGCTGTAGCTACCTGTGTAATTAATAAAGCCATTCCAGCTACCCCATCAGCAGCTACCTCGCTTCCTGCATTAAAACCAAACCAACCAACCCAAAGCATACTTGCTCCAACAAGAGTCAACGGAACACTGTGAGGAGACATTGAAGAAGATCCATAACCTCTTCTCTTTCCTAACAGAATGCATGTCACCAATCCGGCAATACCTGCATTGATATGCACTACTGTGCCTCCTGCAAAATCTATCGCACCCTGACCTTGAGACATTAACCAATTGCCGTTATCTCCCCCTGAAAAAAGCCCCCCGCCCCAAGCCATATGCCATACTGGGATATAGGAAAAAGTAAACCATATTGTGCAAAATATTAGAACTGAACTAAATTTTATTCTCTCAGCAAAAGCACCAACAATCAAAGCAGGCGTAATAATCGCAAATGTCATCTGAAATGTAACCCATACTGAATCCGGAATAGTACCATGCATTGCCTCCACCCCAATTCCCTTTAAAAAAAGTTGCTCAAAACCCCCAAAATAATTCCCATTATTATCGACTTCAGCAGATAAACTGTATCCGTATGCAACCCACAATATACTCATAAGACAAGTAATCGCAAAACATTGAACCAAGATCGAAAGTATGTTTCTACCTCTTACTAATCCTCCATAAAATAACGACAATCCTGGTATAGTCATAAATAACACCAAAGCCGTCGCAACAATCATCCAAGCTGTATCTCCAGTATCCCCACCACGCTCAGCAAAGCTTGGTGGATCGGCTGGGGCTGTATCAGCAGCATCTTGGGCATTCAGCGATTCTACCGGCAACAATGTTACCGCCATGATAAAAAGCACTCCCGTAAGCGTGCCTAAAAGGGTTCTCTTAATAGTCATAATTATTTGTTAAGTGTAGCTGCTGGATCTAAGACTTTATCTCAAGCGATATGCGTCATATAAATTAGATGTATACGGTTTAGCATGCCCCTTGCCAAATAAGATGAAGAAGCTCAAAAAGTTAGCTTAAACACCTAAACAACAACCACTTAAATAATTATAACTAAATCTTGGCATGACATTATTTAGACGAAAGATGGTGTAACAATTTTTTCGCACTGATCAAATTACTACAGTTTGAAATAAGCTAATATTTAAATTAGCGAAAAAAGTTTTGAAAAACTGCAAATAGATAATTCACAGTAGTATTAAAGATTTATATTTAGCCAGCAGACCTATAGATTGAGTCTATTTTATAGCCCAGTAATCTACTACAAACACATCCTCTAAAACCGGTCCAACAAGCTCTACAAACTTTTTGTGTTCAGGGTGCACAAGGTAATTATCTCTCCCTTTTTCAGAGTCAAAAGTAATCAGATAACAATGTTTGAAACCTTTATTTAATCCTTCGGGACTATTGTTTTGCCCCTTCTCGAACCCCTTAATATCTTTAATCTTCTTTTCTAATTTAACAAAAGCAGCCTCAACCTCAAAAATCTTCTCCTTGGACACATCACTCTTATATTTGAAACAAACAAAATGGCGTAATTTCTTCACCTCTTTTTTATCTTCTGCGTTAGTATTCATAGTTGCACAAAAAACACTCAGCACCACCAACCCCAATAATCTCGATGCAGTTTTCATTATTTAAAATTAAATCAAACTCAGAATCTCAAAGGAATTCAATAGAAGCAAGATTTGACTTAAGACTTGAAAAACAGCCCTATAATTGACAACGTATCGCCTGTGCAAGGATTGCGCGGTTAGCTCAGTTGGTAGAGCACTACCTCGACACGGTAGGGGTCATTGGTTCAAGCCCAATACCGCGCACCATTTCTTCATACCTTTCTAGGATTTAGCCGTTTTTCAAAAAACCCGTGTTACACTCTTTGCGCTAAATTCCGTGAATTTTTGTTAGCGGATGTTAGCGGAAATTTTGTGACGCTAAGAAAGGTCATCAACCACGGCAACCCCAGATGGTGTGTCTCTGCAATGCTCGATGGGAAACGCACTCAGCGCTTCTTTCGTACCAAGAGCGATGCGCACGCCTGGATGTCCAGCCTGCATCAGGACCTAACCGATCAGTTCTGGCAGGGGTTAACTGTGCAGGAGCGACAGCTCATTATGATCACCCATCAAAACGGGATCAGCTCCCCTGCTCCATCGCTTAACCCAAGGAGTGTTGATGATGCGGTTCATGCGTTTCTGGAAATCAAAGAGCACCAGCAATTAAGGCCAAAGACATTCAAGCAGACGAAAGAAAGCAGCAGTCCGTCGACGAAT
>NYWG01000057.1 GCA_002684915.1 Verrucomicrobiales bacterium | reverse complement strand
CGTGAATAAAGCACCATAATTATTTTTTGCTTATAAAAACGGTTTTAAAATTTGTTCAAACCTTTAAAAATACTGCCGGCACAATGATTGCTTAATTCATTTTTGTCGTATTTTTGATATTTACTGATTCCTGAGGGATTGGTTGTATATTGGAGTTTTTATCAAATGAAGAATTTATTTTGCAAACTATCGGTTGTGTTTTTGGTGTTCAATGCTTCTCACGATGGCCTTGCTGAGCAGATTGTCGTTAACGAAGTAATGTACAACCCAAAGGCAGATGAACCTGAGTGGATTGAACTAGCCAATATTACTGCCACACCATTCGACATTGCCAACTGGAAACTTCGGGGAAATGCTGAATTGGATTTTCCTGAGTTTGATAAGGATAATGCGAGTGACTCGTTCCTTAAGCATTGGCAAAAGATTATTTTGACTAGCATCGATCCAGAAGAGTTCAGAAGTCTGTATGGAGTTCCTTCGAGTGTTATGGTTTTTGGGCCATGGGTTGGAAACCTTCCAAATGAAGGTGGGCGCATAACACTCAAAGACAGAAACGGTGTCCAGGTATGCACACTGGGCTATAATGATAGTGGCCGTTGGTCGGTTGCTGCAGACGGAGCGGGTCATACATTGGTCTTAAAAGATCAAAACCGGTCTGTTGATAATTGGCGAAACTGGACATTTAGTAAGCGTCCTGGCGGTACGCCTGGTGGAGATCCTGTGGCAGGTGCTGAGACTTCAGTTGATAGTCCTGAGGTGGATTTGAGTTCTGGGGTTGTGTTGTTGGACTATGGTGATCGTTGGAAATATAACGATCAAAATAAAAGCTTAGGAACTACATGGCGAAGGAATACTTATGATGATTCTTCATGGGAATCTGGAGCAGGACTGTTAGGGGTTGAAAACGCGGGGCTTCCTGGCCCGGGGTTAAAGACTACGATTAACAAAGGTTCGCAACTCACTTACTATTTTCGAAAAGAGTTTAATTTTAATAGCGACCCATCAGGAGTCACATTGACAATTGATCAGATTGTTGACGATGGCGCTGTATATTATTTGAATGGAAAGGAAGTTGGTAGATCAAGAGTTAATGGCAGTGTTAACTTTAATACCACTTCTTCTGCAACTGTCGGGGATGCAACTGAGGAGAAGGGTGTGGTGACTATTGATTCCGGTCTAAAGCGAGGCTCAAACGTATTGGCTGTTGAGGTGCATCAAACCAATCGTACTAGCTCGGATATAGTGTTCGGTTGCCGACTGCGTGCTTCTATGCCAGCGACAAAAGGGGTTGTTATCAATGAAATTTATCCAGTTTCAGGCCAAAATGGTTTTATTGAATTTTATAATCCGACAACAGAGGTAATTGACCTTAAGGGTTATTATTTCAGCGATGATCCTACTAATCTCGATAAACAAAAATTAAATAGTGTGTTTAAGGTTCAACCCAAAGGTTTAGCTAAGATTTCATTCTCCTCAGTAAATCTAAGCGTTAAGTCTCCAGTGATAGTGTATGTTACTGAGCCCGATGGTGAAAAAGTTGTCACAGCTGTGCGAGCGGATGTAACACTTGATGGCCGTTCAATAGGCCGTAAACCAACTGGAGCCTCTGAGTGGTATCTTTTTACAGACTCAACTCCGGGAACTGCAAATGTGAGTCGTGAATCCCTTGGTGAATCTCTTAGTTTAAACGAAGTGCATTTCTCTGCAGATGGTCGTTTGGATTGGGTTGAGCTTTTTAATAGCAGCGAGGGGTTAGTTTCGTTAGAAGGTTTGTCTGTAGCAACTCGCCGTGATTTTTCTGATCGTACACCTTTGTCCGGCCAAGTGGCAGCGCGTGCTACAGGGGTGGTGGATATTGATATTGAGTCAAGGAGACAGATGCCGTTCTTTTTGCTTAATGGTAACACTGTGTTGCATGCAATATTATTAGATCGACCGGATGGAGCTGGATCTATGCAAGCGTATCCAGACGGTAGTAATGAATGGTTCACCGTTTCAAATAACACTCGAGGTCGGAGTAATAATCCGCAACGATATGAAAATGTGGTGATTAATGAGGTGATGTTCAATCCGCCTGGGGATCATCGAAGTGGCGAGTATATTGAATTATACAATCGCGGGGACACGGAGGTTGATCTCACAGGATGGAGGTTTGTTGAGGGTGTTAACTTTGCGTTTCCATCGGGGACTATAATTAAGCCTGGAAAGTTTCTAGTGATTGCTGCTGATGTTCAGTATATGAGCCGTGTTTATAAACTGGAAAGCTTACTGGGTAATTATAGAGGTGAATTAAGTAATCCTGGCGAGCTGCTGCGACTGGAGGATGCTTATGGTAATTTCGTAGATGAACTGGATTACATGAACCATGGTGATTGGCCAGATTCTACTAAAGGAGGAGGTAGCAGTATGGAGTTGGCCAACCCGTGGATGGACAATAGTCGGCCTTCTGCCTGGCGTGATAGTTATGAAGTCAACAAAAGTAGTTTTCGTGAATATGTTGCCAAGGGGCGTTACCGTCAGTTAAAGACAGAGGGTGGGGCAGGGGACTACCGTGAGTTTCATATGCATCTTGTTGGTGACTCGGAAATTATTTTGAAAGATATCGAGGTGACTACGTCAAGGAACTCCACTAAGAATGTATTAAGTAACAGTACTAAGATGTCGCCAAACGGTAAAAGTTCAAACGGTTGGCTTGCTCAAGGTACTCATTGGGCGACCTATATGGATCAAAGTGGTTTACACCTTATTTCTGATGGTCATGGTGACAATCGGCCTAACAGGATGGAGGTTGATATGTCGTCAGATATTAGACGTAACGATGATGCAACGATTCGTTTTAAGGCTCGGTGGGTTCGTGGTAATCCTCGTTTAATTGCATGGACTTGGGATAAAAGTCTTGCTGGGAGTTTCTTGATTGAGATTCCTGAGAACCTTGGAACACCTGGGCGGCAGAATTCTACTTACGAAGGTAATACTCCTCCGCAGGTTGATGGAACTATTCATAGTCCGGCTGTTCCAACATCTTCGCAGTCAGTTCGTGTGACAGCAAATGTGACTTCTGCAGAGCCTTTATCCGTAGTCCGGTTAAGGCACAGGGCGGATTCGTCGACTAATGCAGGGGCATGGAAAAATAAAACCATGTATGATAATGGAACAAGTGGTGGAGATGAGGTTGCTGGTGATGGTGTTTATACAGCGACACTCACCGAATACAGAACTAATGGCCGACGAGTACAGTTCTTTGTTGAGGCGCAAACGAAAGCTGGAGCCAAACACATGCACCCGAAATATGGGCCTGATCTTCCGGCTCTATATGTCGTTGATAATCGCAAGCCAAAAACAGATCTCCGCAATGTACGTTTGGTGATTTCTGATTATGACTTGGGAGCCATCAGTAATGGCGGTGGTAGTAAGTATGAATATAAATTCCCCCGATTATCAAACCACTATTACAATGCAACATTCATCTCGAATGAAAAAGATATTCGGTACAATTGCGAGATGCGCAACAGTGGAAGCCCTTGGACGCGTGGTAATAATGTAAATCGAGGTAAATGGAAGATGCCAAATGATAGACGGTTTCGAGGTAAGTATAAGCTTTCATGGGACGACGATGCTAACGGCAGGGTGAGTCGTAATCGGTTGACCCGCTACATGCTTTACCTGATGGGGCATGTCGTGAATGAAAATGAGATGATATGGTTCACAGTTAATAATGGTTCCCCTCAGATGCGTGAAGAGGTTGAGCCGGTTGCTAACGATTTTTTGAGTCGAAATTTTAACGAAGGAGTTAAAGGGAATTTATACCGCATTGATGACGAGTGGTGGTTTACGGACAGTTGGTCGAGGTCAAATCGTAATGCAGACTGGAGATACAAGGGCACGGATAATCCTGGCCGATATAGATCAGAATGGATGAAACGCACAAACGAATGGGAAGATGATTACAGTGCTCTGATCAATCTATTTCGTACGGTAAGTAAAACATACAAGCAGGAGCAGATAGAGCGTCTTGTAGATCCGCATCAGACCATGATCATGTCCATGGTTAGGGGTTATATTGATGACTGGGATTCCTTCTCGTTGCGCCGTGGAAAGAATGGTTATTTCTATCAAAGGTACGATGATGGGAAGTTTCAATTTTTGCATTGGGATAGTGACTTAGCGTATGGCAATCCAGGGGCTAAACTTTATCAGGGGATGCCTGGTTTTAGCGGTTATATTGGAAAGTGGTACAATAAACGCTTGTTTTATTCCTACCTTGCTGAATTCACTGAGAATTATACTTACAATTCTCCAAGAATGAACGCTTGGCTTAACGCAGAAGAGGATGTGAGTGGTTCTTATTCCTCTCGGGCAAGTGAATATAAAAACTTTTTCTCTGCTCGTCGCACTACAGTCAAAAGTGAATTGGGAACGAATTATTCTCGTAAAAAATTCGAGATAAGTACCAACAAGGGAGTTGATTTGGATGTGGCTGAAGATCAAATCAGCTTAAAGGGCACTTCCCCTTACGGAGTTATACATATTGAGGTTGAAGGACATCCTGAAGCTCGTCCTGTATGGACTGGATTAACCGGATGGGAGGTCGAGGGCATTCAGTTGCGTGAGGGTGAACAATTAATAAAAATCCTAGGGACAGATCAATGGGGCAAAGTTCGCAATGAGACTGAGATAAAGGTTAAAAAAATTGGAAACGCACCTCCAGTAGCAGATCTTAAGGCGCGTCCTGGGTCATGGAATATTTCTGTGGATGATACTCTAGATATGGATGCGCGTGATTCCTATGATCCTGAAGGTCAGTCGCTAATGTTTGATTGGATGGCTACCAATCTTGATGAGGTGGATTTAAGAATTTTTAATCGCTCGCGAGCCAAGGCGGTATTTAACCGTCCAGGTTTATATGGGTTTACCGTCAAGATAACAGATGATGATGGTCAGGTTACTGAGGTGGCTCGTGAAGCTGCCGTGCATGGTGCCAATGGATTTAGTGGGTTTGGTGGGCCGATGCTGGAAGATTATTGGGCATCTGCCAATGTTGCCCCACGTGGTAATTTTTCACCAACATCATGGTATTCCCTTGATGACGTGCCGGGATGGCTTGAGATCCAAGTCTTGGACATGATGTCAATGCCTTTGGCTGACTCAATTGCAAATTATCCTTATATAGCCCGTAAGCTGCCTCAGCAGGGAGACTGGGCAATACAGACTAAGCTTCGGTTGGTTTCACGCCAGTTCGGTGGTTATGATGCAGGCTTGATGGTTTCACTGGATAAAGGTGGTAATAAAAGCCGTTACACGATCGGGTTTAATGATGGTACGCATTTGATGGTTAGAAAAGTGAGTGCGAAAGGGAACGTTACTACGCTACATACCGGGGCAATTGCTCAAGAGGAAATTGCTGTTCGAATTATACGGAATGGGGGCCAATTACTTTTTGAGTGGAAGGTAGAGGATGTCTGGGAGCAGGTTCATGCAGAGCCAATTGAGACTGATATTCCAGCGATTGATGGAGGCATGTTTGTTGCTACGGATAAGGACAATGAGCCGCAGGCAATTCGTGTGGGGTTTGATTACGCCATTCTAATTGATCCCACCGCGGTATCACCACTTAAGGGTAGCCTTCGAGTTAGTGAAATCATGTACAATCCAATTGGAGGCGATGACTTTGAGTTTGTTGAGTTGGTAAATGTTGGAAAAAGTAACATTAATCTTAATGGGGCTCAGTTTGATCGCGGTATTACATATCAATTTAATAAGGTTACTTTGGCTGTTGGCGAAAGAATTGTCGTGGCTAAGAATCGTGCAGCTTTTCTTTCGCGTTATGGTGAAGGATTTTTGATGGCTGACGGTCAATATGAAGGCAGATTGAGGAATAATGGTGAAACTGTATCAGTTATCGATAGCGATGGTGATCTTGTATTTGAGGTTGAATACGATGATGGAGGTGCTTGGCCTGGTCGGGCTGACGGGAATGGCAGTTCGCTTGTCGTTGTTGATCCGTTGCTTGATCCGAACAATCCTCGTAATTGGAATTCGAGTAATGCCTACAATGGTTCTCCAGGTGAGGGAATTACTACGGTTCCATCCGTTGTGATTAATGAGGTGTTAACTCACTCTGATGCTCCGCAGGAGGATGCGATCGAATTACATAATTATGGTCAGACAGAAGTTGACTTGTCTGGATGGTTTTTAAGTGACAGCGCGAATAATCTAAAAAAATATCGTATTCCAGATGGCACTAAAATTAACCCAAATGGATATCTTGTTTTTTATGAGAAAGCATTTTTGCTAGATAATGAACTAAATGGTTTCTCTTTGAGCTCGGCTAGAGGCGATGAAGTTTGGCTCACTCAAGCTGATGCGGCTGGCAATATTATCCGATTTGTTGATAAAGCGGACTTTGGACCTGCTGCAAACGGTGTGACAATTGGCCGGTATCCAAATGCGACTGGTCCTTTTGTTGCTATGGTAGATAACTCATTGGGCAGCAATGTACGTGCTGGGCAAGATATTGTTTTGTTAGACCAGTTTCGTAATGGGGATGGGGCATCTAATACAGGTCCATTGGTTGGCCCGATTGTATTTAGCGAAATCATGTTTGCTCCGTCTGAGGGTATGGCTGAATACGTACTGCTTAGGAATATTTCTGGAGAGACTGTCCCTCTGTTTGATCCTGTAAACCCTACTAATACTTGGAAAATAGCGAATGCCATAGATTTTGTATTTCCAACAGATTTTATCTTGAGGTCCGGCGAGGAAGTCATTGTGGGCAGTGTGGATCCGGAATTGTTAAGGAAACAGTATGATCTCAGTGCTGATAAGATTGTGTTTGGGCCGTTTGACGGTAAGTTGAACAATGCAGGTGAGAGTTTGCAATTGTTCCGCCCTGACCCACCACAGACTTTACCGCCGGATATTGGTCTTGTGCCATATATTCTCGCGGAAAAGGTAAAGTATGATTCTTCTCTTCCCTGGCCTTTGTTGCCTGAGAATGGTGGCCTTTCCATTCAGAGGTTAAGTTTGGATAGTTATGGAAACATTGCTTCGAATTGGATGCGAGCTGGTTCAGAGAAAGATACTGATCAAGATGGTATGCCGGACAGTTGGGAGATAGCCCAAGGGTTTGACTTGAAGGACGCGGATGATGCGTTATTTGATGCCGATGCGGATCGCTTAACAAATTTGCAAGAGTATATGGCTGGAACCGATCCTAATAATGCAGAGAGTGGATTGAAGCTGAAACTCATGCGATTGCCAAACAACATGCTTCGAGTAAGTTTTGAGGGGGTGCAGGGGCGGAGCTATTCGCTACAATCCACTATTACGCTTGATCGCGAGTGGCAGTCTTTGAGTAATTTTTATCCAAAAACCAATGAGAAGGTGGAGCGTACGCTTTCTCCTCGTGTTAGTACTGAGAGATTCTTCAGGCTGGTAACACCAGCCAAACCATAGAAGCTAATGAATTGCTATTTGCTTCGAACTATTGCTTGGTTTGTATTTATATGCTCAAGCACAGTTTTAGGCGAAATAGTCATCAACGAAATTCATTATGACGCTGATCCAAAAACAGCTCCTATTGAATTTGTTGAGCTATATAACGCAGGAGTTAAAACGGAACATCTAGGTGGATGGTATTTTTCAAATGGTATCGATTTTATCTTCGCTGAAAACACGAATTTAAAACCTGGTGGTTATTTGGTCATTGCTGAGAATCCTGTGGGACTGCTTGCCCAATTTCGAATTCCTAAAAATCTCGTGCTTGGGCCTTACTTAGGAAGTTTATCTGGTGGAGAGGTGGTGGTTCTTAGAAATGCCGTCGGATATCAAGTAGATCGAGTTGATTATGACTCTGGTTTTCCATGGCCGACTGCTGCAAGCGGTTCAGGCAGTTCAATGGAATTGATAAATCCATCTCTTGAAAATGATCTTGGTGGTTCATGGAGATCTTCCGGTATACAAGGTGATTCGTTAAAGCCGTTAACTTTAGTTGCTTCTGGTCAAGGTGGGTGGAGTTATCGAGAAGGTACCAGTGAACCATCAGTACCTCCCTTAGCTTGGCGAAAGTTAGGTTTTAATGAGGACAGTACGTGGAAAAAAGGGAAAGCACCTATCGGTTATGGAGATGATGACGATAAGACAGTGATCTCTATGCAAAACAAATTTACTTCGGTCTATTTACGACGTGAGTTCAATGTGCCTGAAGATGTTCCTTTGTCACTGCTTTTAAGAGTTTATGTAGATGATGGTGCTGTAGTTTGGATAAACGGAGAAGAGGTGGCGCGGGTGAGTGTGCCAAGTGGAGTGTTGAGGCATACATCTCTTGCTAATGATCATGAGGCTAAATGGGAGGAGATCTTAATTCAAAATACGGAGGGAATAATCAATTCGGGTGAAAACATTATTGCAGTACATGCTCTAAACGCGACTCGTGGCAGTAGTGATTTTTCTATTGATGCCGAGTTGCGAACACCACTTCCGGGTAAAGCGTCCGGGACCCCAACTCCTGGTATTGTTAATTCGGTTTTTAAATACAATGCACCTCCTCAAACTCGACAGGTAACAAATGAACCGGAACAGCCTAAGGAAGGAGATCCAGTTCTTATTTCTGCGAAAGTTACAGATCCGGATGGTGTTGAATCGGTGGTGCTTTCATATCAAATCGTCAAACCGGGACGATATTTTGGAAAAACTGATTCGCTGTATGAGAAAAACTGGAAAGAGTTGAGGATGAATGACGTTGGGATTGAAGGTGATATTATGTCAAGTGATTCTATTTATTCAGCAGTTATTCCAGGATCTGTGCAGAAGCATCGTGTGCTAATTCGCTATCGACTTTATGTTAGCGATAGCAAAGGAAATACCGTGAAACTTCCATATGCAGATGATGAGCAGCCAAATTTCGCTTACTTTTGTTACAACGGTGTTCCAACCTGGACTGGATCCAATCAAATTAACGCTAAAAAAGAAACATTTTCAATTGATGTTATGCAGTCATTACCAACGTATCATTTAATTGCCAAGAACTCGGATGTGAATAGTTCACAATACAATTCTGCATTCGATATGGTGCGTTTTAAAGGTACCCTTGTTTACGATAGAAAGGTTTATGATCATGTTGAGTTTAGGAATCGAGGTGAATTTTCAACTTATGTTTCTGGTAAGAATAAATGGCGATTATATTTTAATCGCACACGAGGGCTAAGAGCTAGAGATAATTATGGCCGTTTATATAAGGAGCGTAGAAAGACCATTAATCTTAATGGATGTGCTGCCCCTTGGATGCCTATTAATCGTGGTATGGCTGGAATGGAAGAAGCTATAGGATTTAAATTAAATTCTCTTACCGGAGGTTTGGCACCGCATGCTGACTTTATTCATTTCAGGGTCATTGACAATTTGAAGGAAGCTCCTAGTGGCTCAATCAATGCTCAGTATGAAGGTGATCTTTGGGGGCTTTACCTTTCAGTTGAACATACTGATAGCAGGTTTCTTGATGAGCGGGGGATTTTGGATGGCAATATATACAAGATTGAACGTAGTCAGGGTGATAGACGCAATCAAGGGCCAACACAGGCAAATACAACTTCTGATTGGGATGCATTTCGTAACGCCTATAATCAAACGCAGTCATTATCTTGGTGGAGGAAGAATATTCACATGCCTACGTATTATAATTTTCGATGTATTAATCGAATTATAAGCAATGTCGATATTCGTGAAGGATGGAATAAGGTTTTTTATCACCATCCAGATGGTCATTGGTATCCCATGCCTTGGGATCTTGATATGCTGATTATTCCGGAAACACACTGGCAAGGGGCGATCAATGTTGAAAAGAGTATGCGCCAACATAAGTCGCTAAAAATTGAATTTAAAAACAGGGCTCGAGAACTTTTAGATTTACTATTTGATGATGCTTCGCCGACGGGTGGTCAGATTGGTCAATTCATAGATGAACATGCAAGATTCATTAATCCGCCTGATCAGCAGTTAACCTTTGTAGATGTAGATCAATTCATGTGGAATTATCACCCTCGAACAGCAGGTAACCATCGAGGTCAATTCTATGTCTCACCTAAAAGCCAGAATAACAGGGGAGGCACATGGACTCGCAAACTAAAAACTAAAGATTTCCAGGGCATGATGCAGCATATGCTTGATTTCATGACGGATACTGACACAGACAGATGGAAAGTTGGTGATGGCGATCCAAAAGGGTACGGTTATAATTACCTTGAATATGAAGCCAAGTGGGCAGATATCCCCGATACGCCTGAAATTTCATATATTGGTCCAGATGGTTTTCTTTTGAATGAGCTTAAATTCAAAACTACTCCTTTTGCACCTGGGCGATCTGTAAATAATCAACAGTTTTCTGGTATTCAATGGCGATTAGCTGAAATTTCCAATTTGAAAACCCCTTATTTTGAGCTCGGCCAGCCTTGGAAATATGAAATGCAGTCGGTTTGGGAGTTGGAGTCGGACAAGTTCTTGAATGAGGTTCGCGTTCCGCAAAGTGTAATTCGCAATGGTGGGACTTATCGTGCTCGTGTTCGAGTGCGCAATGGAACAATGTCATGGAGTCATTGGTCGTCCCCACTTGATTTTGTTGCTGGTGAGCCAGATTTATCCTTATTGCGTGATAGTTTGGTTTTTAGTGAAATTATGTATCATCCTCATTCGCGTTCGAAGGTTAGTGATAGTGATTATGAGTTTTTGGAAGTTAAGAACATAGGGGATAGGACGATTGATTTGAGTGGCTTGTTCTTTTCAAGTGGCATCAAATATATTTTTCCTAAAGGAAGCATCTTAATACCAGGGCAATTGTTTTTAATTGGGAGAAATAAGGATGCGCTAGAATCAGTATATCCTGATCTGAAGGTGCATGGTTTATACGAGGGGAAGCTAGCTAATCAAGGTGAGGTGTTGACTCTTGCTGCTGGATATGGATCACCGGTGCTGATACTTGCATATAAAGATAACGCACCTTGGCCAACTCAGGCTGATGGTAAAGGTTATTCATTAGTTTTAGATGGCGCCAGTGAAACCGGCTATCGGGCTAGTACATTGATTGGAGGAACACCCGGATCAGATGATTTGATTAGTGAGAAAAGATTGGAGATATCGATAGAACAAATTTCAGCTAGGAGAATGCTTCTGAGTTTTAAGGCCAAGAAAGGAATAGTATACTCATTATTTGGCACAGATGGTCTAGAGCTAGAGTGGGATTTGTTGGATATATTTCAAACGGATAAAGATCAATTAGTCAAACACGAGGTTTTGTTTAATGAAACAGGTTTTCGTTTTTTTAAACTAGCTAAAAATGTAATTCCCTAGAGTAGTTTTTTAGAGTTCATCGTGACTATTTATGATCTTTCCGACGAGTCCGTACTTCTTAGCTTCTTGTGGAGTCATCCAGAAATTTCTATTGGTATCCTTTGCGATTCTATCGATAGGTTGGCCTGTTTGATCAGCAAAAATTTGATTTAGACGTTCGCGCATTTTTACGATCTGATCTGCTTCAATGCTAATATCTGATGCCTGACCTCCGACTCCACCACTGGGTTGATGGAGCATAAAGCGAGTATTAGGTAAGCTAAAGCGATCCTTGACTGGAGGGGCAGAGTAAATCAGTGCTCCAGCACTTGCCACCCATCCGGTTCCGACAACCTTCACCCGCGGTTTCACAAATTTGATCATGTCATGAATGCTGTCGCCGGACTCTACATGCCCGCCAGGAGAGTTGACGAAAACTGTAATGTCTTGATCAGATTCAGCGGAAAGTAGCTGTATTTTGGTGCAGAATTCACGGGCGACCTTTTGATTGATCTCTCCGTAAAGCATGATAGTGCGAGACTTGAGAAATAGTTCCTCAAGTTTACCTATAGATTCATTTTCTTCCTTCTTGTCCTTACTCATTTTCTTTTACGTGGCTAAGCCGCGACCGGTGGAGAGATTGATTGTTCATTGCCTTTGTGTAAAGCGGGAATCAAGTTTTCCATTCGCTTAATATTTCTAGGGGCAAATTTGGGGTGGCCCCAGAACGTGAGGCAACATATGCACCAAGCTGATTAGCTAGATTGGCGGTTTTTTGCAGGTGCCAGCCACGCACTACGCCATGGAGAATGGCTGCGCTACAAGCGTCACCGGCTCCAACTGAGTCGGCTTTTTCCTCAGGACTGAAGTAAGCTGGTATGCCTTCTACTATATCATTGTGAGAGTAAATCTTTGTGCCAAGTTTGCCGCGAGTTAAAACAAAAAGGTCCAGGCTGTAATGATCTATTATTTTAGGGATGGTAGATTTGTCTTTGGGTAAATTTAGTATTGCGGATACGATGGGAAGTTCAGCTTCATTCATTTTTACGATTGAAGCAGATTGGAATCCGACATCAAGGATATCTCTAGAAAAGTATTTTTGCCGTAGATTTACATCGAACAAACGATTTGCTTGAGTTGCTGTTCGGATAAATTTTTGAATTGTGCTTTTTGCTGGTTCAAGGCGCTGTCCTAAAGTGCCGAAGCAAATAGCATCACAGCGATTGGCTAAATTGGACAATTGCTCACTCCATTCCAGTTTATCCCAAGCGACATTTTCAGTTATTTCGTATTCTGGCTCTGTCCCATTCAAAGTGATATTAACTGTTCCCGTATCTGCGTTTGTATCTTGTTGGAGAAAAGTGTGATCCATTCCATGTTCTTGGAGCTTTTTAATTAATGAGCTACCGAGTTCATCTTGACCTATTCGGCTTACCATTACTCCTTGGCCTCCTAAATATAATCCGATTTGATGAGCTTGTAATGCAGCGTTAAGTGGCGCTCCTCCAAGTACAGGGCCTGCTGGAAGTAGATCGTAAAGTGCTTCCCCTATTCCTGTTATTAGTGGTTTTTTGTTCACTTTCAGAGTGTAGAGGCCTGGACTAAAACAGGCCTTGGATTGTTAGTCCAAAATGATAGGCCTTTTAATCGTAGTTTGTACTCAGGGTGAATTTCACGAAGCCAATCGATCATGCGCTCTGCATGATCATCGACATGATATGTAGTTATTGCTATTTGAGGTGCGTTGCGACGAATTTGATCTTCGGCACCAAACAATACATCGAGATCAGCTCCTTCAGCGTCAGCTTTAATTAGGTCGTTTTGATCGAGCTCGATTTCATTTTTTTGGCAATAATGATCAATTGTAATTGTTGGGATAGCATCAGGATGTGTGGTTCCATCAAGAAGGTACTCCATATGTCCGGCATCGGGATTGCTGCCGGTTATCATGCGTGCTTTGCCCGTTTGATTGCCGACTCCACTTTGTTCGATGGTAATTCTGTTAGTTAATGCATTTACCTCTCTGCCTTGCTTAAGTAGGGATGACATCTTTTTACTTGGCTCAAAACAAATTACGCGTTTGGCTAATCCTTGGCGAAGGATCCGAAAAGCGAATAACCCTTCACAAGCTCCGACATCAATAATTGTACTATTATTTGAAAGATGAATTGGTGTCGTAGTGTAGTGATGTGGATTTTTTGAGGAAAACTCTTGTTCGATTGAAAAGTATAAATTGTGATCTGGTTCACTTGGCCAAAAGAAACTTAAATCATTTTTGATTAATCGAACTTGCCAATCACTTTCATTAATTTGTTTAATATCTGTTTCAATGGCTAGTTTTTTAGTAGCAGTTTTAGTATGAAATCGAGATGGCATAATTACTCGATTAAGCTGCATTGAAGCATCCTTATAGGGGAACATTCCATGTAACGCTTGTTGTCTGCGCCATTCACGCCAGCTAAGAAATATTTGTGTTACTGGGTTTTTCACGATTTAACAATTATATGAGGGTTAGAACACTGATATTGCCTCGATGCTCGATTGATCATACCTTGCGCCTGCAGCGGTGATAATTCGCTGGAATCTAATATTGTTATGTATATGAGTCTTCGCAGTTTGGTGCTCTCCGTTTACAACGCGCTTTTCGCGCGTGCCGTGGAGAAGTTATTTTTTCACCAGCTAGTTACCAAGACAAATAACTTTGGAAAGAGCAATTGGCTTGGTAAACCAATTTGGCAAAATACATTTGATTTATGGATTGCGCAGGAAACTATCTATCAGATTAAACCCTCACTTATTATAGAATGTGGTACAAATCGTGGGGGATCAGCCTATTTTTATGCTCAACTTTTCGATTTGATGGGGACAGATGGTAAAGTTGTTTCGGTGGATATAGAGAAACTTCATGATCTATCACATCCTCGAGTAACCTATTTGATCGGTAGTTCGGCATCAGAAGAAATAGCCTCACAAATTCGAGAGATGGCTAATCAGGTGTCTGGCCCAGTTTTAGTTATTCTAGATAGTGACCACTCTGAAGAGCACGTTTCCAAGGAGTTAGCGCTTTATGCCCATATGACTACGGTAGGTAGTTATTGTCTTGTTCAGGACGGAATTATTGACGAGTTGTTTATGTTTCGTAAAGGTCGCCCCGGGCCACTTCCTGCGATTGAAAAATTTCTTTCTAATCATCCAGAATTTGAAATTGATCACGAACGATGTGAACGTTTCCTTGTCACGCACCATCCGAAAGGCTGGCTTAAGCGAATCAAATGATCGCTCTTTTGGACTATGGCGCCGGTAATTTACGTAGTGTTGAAAAAGCACTTCGGTATGTTGGCTCCGATGTAGAGTTGATGCAGACGCCGGATCGAGTTAAGGATGCAGACGCTTTAGTTTTACCTGGTGTTGGTGCATTTGATGACTGTATTAACGCTATGCAACGGCAAGAGTTGTTTCATGCGGCAAAAGAATTTGCGGATTCCGGTCGTCCTTTTTTGGGTATTTGTGTTGGCTATCAGGCAATATTTGAACGAAGCGAAGAGTTCAATAGTTGTGCATCAGGCCTTGGCATGTTTAGGGGTAGCGTAATTCGATTCCCTGACGGGCAAGGGCTAAAAATTCCTCAGATCGGTTGGAACCAAATCGATATTGTTCAGCCAGAATGTCCTATATATAAGGATATTGATAATGGGAGCCACGTTTATTTTGTTCATAGCTTTTATCCAAAGATAGAAGATGAATCGATAGCGGCTACATACACGGATTATGGTGTCAATTTTGTTTCTTCTATTTGGAAAGATAACATTTTTGCTACACAGTTTCATCCAGAGAAAAGTCAAAAAGTTGGACTGAAAATTCTGGAGAATTTTGTTAATCTCGCATGAGCGATTTTATTGTGCTCCGCTTTACTTAAAAATAAATGAAAGCCAGTGAGAATATCTCTTGAGCCTACGCTTAGCTTTTATTAATTTATCGGCTGTTGGCCAATTGATTTGGTCGATAGTTTAATTTTATAATAAAAATGGCATATTCACTTCCTAATCTACCGTACGCGCATGACGCTTTGGAACCTCATATTGATTCTCAGACCATGGAAATTCACCATGGTAAACATCATAATGCTTATATCACTAAGCTTAACGATGCTATTGCAGGGAATTCGGAATTAGAAGAAAAGTCGATAGAGGATTTAGTTTCCAATCTTGATGCTGTTCCGGAGAATATTCGTGGTGCAGTTCGTAATAATGGTGGTGGCCATGCAAATCACTCGCTGTTTTGGAGCGTCATGAGTCCCGATGGTGGAGGTGAGCCAGCAGGCCAGCTTGGAGATGCTATTAATACCGCGTTCGGAAGTTTTGCTGATTTTCAGGCTAAGTTTGAAGCCGCTGGCGCAACCCGATTCGGCAGTGGATGGGCATGGCTTGTGGCTAATGAGGATGGAAGTGTTGAGGTGACTTCATCTCCCAATCAAGATTCTCCGCTTATGGACGGCAAACAGCCAATCCTTGGATGCGATGTTTGGGAACACGCTTATTATCTTCGCTATCAAAATCGCAGACCTGATTATTTAAAGGCTTTCTGGAATGTAGTGAATTGGGACGCTGTTGCTACCAACTATGAGGCAGCGAAGGCTTAATCTTAAATCCAAATAGAATAATTCAAGAGACGCTCTATATGGGCGTCTTTTTATTTTTTAATAGGATGTTTAACTAACAGCAATAAGTGATACGCGTTCGTTTGCTTCATTACGGACGACTCCATTTGCACGGGGATCTAAGGTCGCCTTTCCGTCTATCAAGAATTGATAACGGTGGTGGCCATGGTGTAGATCAATTTGCGTGCTCCATGCTCCATCGATTTGTCGTTTCATAGGGTTTGAGTCTGGTTTCCAGTCATTGAAATCCCCAATGATACAAACTTCTTGAGCTTCCGGTGCAATGCAAAGGAAATTGACTGGTTTTGCCATTCCCTTTGCTGAGTATCTTTTATTATCTGAATCCTCTGTGTTCCCCATCTCAAATTTCTTTTAGAGAAAACCTTTCAAAAGCTAACGCCCATGAAAGGGGCGGGGAAAAAAGCAAAATCTAACGGTGTGTGCAAGCGGTTTTTACTATAAAATTAAAAATGACGGCCGAGATTGACCGTCATTTTGAGTGTATGCGTTATAAAATTATGCGGTACGACCTTTAAAGGTCAGTTCTGCTACGCCGGATTTATCTAGTTCGCCTATACCTTTTTCAACCATTTTCTCAAACTGCGCCTTTGAGGCTGCAGCCATTGGAAGGTTGAGTCCTTCTGATTGGCCAAGCGCAAGTGCTATACCAGAATCCTTTGCAGCGTGAGCAGCAGAAAAGTAACATTCATGGTCTCTGTCTCTCATGTCTTCGCCATCGGTTTCCAATACCCGGGAGTTAGCACCAGTCTGTGAGAAAATTTCCATTACAGTATTAATATCCAATCCAAGAGCATCGGCTAATCCAAGACCTTCAGCTAATCCAGCAGTGTTAATATTCATTACCATATTAACCAGAGCTTTCACTTGGGCCGCTTTACCAGAGGTTCCGACATAACGTTTATTGACTGATAGTTTCCCTAGTAGTTCTTCCACCTTGTCATATGTGGATTTTTCGCCGCCTAGCATTAGATAAAGCGTTCCTTCACGCGCCTGAGTGATACTTGATGCCATGCAGCCTTCAAGTGACTCAGCACCTGCAGCTTTAGTAAGACCTTCAACCTCAATATGAACCGCCGGGCTTATCGTGGCACAGTTTATGAAAATACGGCCTTCTGCACCAGTAAGCAGGCTGTCGCCTTCATTGGCAAAAATTGCCTGCATTGAAGCATCATCAATTACTACAGTGATAATCACTTCGGATAATTCTGTAACTTGTGCAAGTGTGCTACAGGCTGTTGTGCCTAGTTCTTCGGCTAGTTCAGAGGCAGCCTCACTTCGTATGTCGTAAACTGCAGATACCTCGTAACCGCAATCTTTCATTCGTCGAGCCATGTTGGCACCCATTCGGCCAACTCCCACAAATCCTACTTTTTGTGACATAATTTTATTTGTGTTTTTTTAGATATTCCGTGAAGTGGTTATAACACTCTCGGTAATCGGTGTGAGATGCATCATAAGCAAAGTCCAGCTTTTGGGCACGCCCTTTTTGATTCAAACAATCTATTCAGAGGAGATACTTTGTGCCCTCTCTCTAGCATCTTCCAGGGCTGGCAGAATCATTCCTGCCCCGACACTTGCTGGGATGATTCCCACTTGCATCATAACTGAATTGAAAAGGCCATTCTGAGAGTGGTTTTCAACCATTATGCTATCTGTGTTCATTCGGATCACACCCAGAGTTTGTAAACTGTATGAGTCAGCTGAATCTAGACCAAGAAATCCTTCAGGAATACCGCCTGCGCTCATTGCCTGCTTCAGTATTGGGCTCATTGTAGAACCGAATTGTTCGTTGGCAAAAAAGAAGTGATTGGCCTTGAGATCGAGCTCTTTAGCTAATCGCTGGAATTCCTCTGTAGAGCTAAGGTTCTTCTTACTTCCGTTTTGGGTGGCTACAATCTGTTTGGCTGAATCTTCAGTGCTAGCAACTACGAGGTAATTATCCAATCGAAAGACTACTGGTGCGAATGGAATTGGCATAGGTATTGGTTCGTTTACAACCAGCATGTCAATTCCGGAAACAGTTTTTTTCTCAATTTCCGGCCCCGTTGTATTTTCTAATATACTGAAAAGAAGATCACTGATTTTATCGTCTTTCACTTTTGCCATCAAAGCGAAACCTAGTAGAGGAATATCACCTACTGGAGGAGGTAGCTGCATCTTTTGTGAGTCATCAAGTGTAATAAACATACCAATTTCGTTATCGAATGATGAGACGAGATCAGTCATGTCCATCTCTGCATTTGCCATTTCAATGGATTGATCAAATTGTTGTTTGAGCATTGGATTGCCAGCTGCTTTTATTAATTCTGGAAGCCAGTCGAGTAGGCCCTTTAAGTTTATTTCGTGTGAGAAGGCAAGGGCTGTGTCTTCTGGGAGAAATTTGAGCATGTCAATTTCATGTGGTTCGGACCCCAAGAGGGACCATAATTTCCCATTGGATTTTTCAGGGTCATGGTGAATAATCATTTTGTTGCGAAACATTCCAGATTCAAGCTCGATGCTACTCATGCCCATACCGCTTATATCTTTGATGCCGCTTTGCTCGTACATTGCCTTTCCTATATTCATTCCACTTTCCATCATGGCGTCTTCCATGGAGCCTGTCTCTATGCTCTTTACGGCCTGAGTTCCTGCGGTTTTAGCATATTTTTCAATAGTAGCAATTACATCCTCTGTACTGTAGTAGACAAAAACGTCGCCATTGGTATCAAGCTTGGAGGTAACTTCTGCAAAACTGTTTGGCACTGCCGACTGGGGGGGGGTATTTTTGGATGTGTTTTCAATCTGTTTTTCAGATGAGTCAGTACAACCGGTGAAGGCAACAGCTATACCAGTTATAAAGAGTGTTAGAATTTTTTCCTTTTTCATTTTAAATTATTCTTTTTAAAAAGTTTTAATTATTCGTTTTGTTAAACATTTAATTAAGACTAAATTTCTCATTCGAAGCCACCTAGATCGTCAAACATACCAGATTCGTTAAATTGTTGAACTGAGCTTCCTAGGATAATAGCGATACTCGCAGCAGTGTGTGTAAGGTATTCACCAGTTAGATTAACGGATGAACGAGTCTCGAGCATTATACCGTCCTTATCAGATTTGATAAGGGACACCATTCCTTTAATTTGTTTGTTGTAGTTTAGGTAAATATCGAAGCTGTCTTTAAGTTCTTCTGGCATTTGCCCCATGCCGAGCTCATTCAGTTTTATGCTCCAATTGGTAAAATTGGGGCTCGTGTAACTAATGCCGTTGCTCTTGAGGTCTAGACCCTCAGTTAAACTCATAAAATCATCATTTTCTGTGATTTGTCCTTTCCCGTTTTTTGCTTCGATCATGCTCTTACCAAGACTTGTTGAAGATGCGAGAACCATGTAGTCATCAACTTGAAAATAGCACGGTGATATATCCAATCCCTCAATGGGGATAGGTAATGGTAATGGGATTGAGTTTAAATTAACTCCCTTAATTTTAGTTCTTTGCGGAGGTGCGAATCCGCTCTCCATCGCCTCGTTAATCATCGACAGTATCTTATCTCCTTTTGTTCGGGCAATTAAAGCAAATGCAAAAGAGTCCATTTCCAAGTCCTCTTCGGCTTGAATCATGAACCCAGGAATTTTCAATTGTTTGTTGGGATCGAGAGTCATTATAAACCCCACTTCATCATCGAAGGCTTTGAGAATGTCCTTAAACTCAGCTGGCGCGCTAGCGGTAACGGATTGGCCTCCAGTTGCTTTTTCTGAAATGCGATCGACCCAATCCATTAGAGCGCTAATTCTAAGGTCTGAGTGAGCCAAAAGGGCTGTTTGGGCCGGGGCTAGTTCTAATATTTCAAGAGAATGTGGCTCGCTTCCGAACATTTCCCAAATCAGGCCGTCGCCTTTTTGAGAATCACGATAAATAAATGTTTTCTGACGCCATTGATCTTTTTTAACCGCAAGACTACTCATTCCAACGCCTCCTATCTGACTTATGCCGCTCTCTTCATATGCCGGTTTTATGGCGTCGGTTATGCCGGAAACCATTGGGCCAATGAAAGGGTTATTGGCAAGAGGGTTGGCTGAGTCATTAGACTGTGCGAGTTCGAGAAGGCTATCCATTATTTGGTCTAATTGCTGCATGGTCTTAGCCGTATTAAAATAGGCGAAGAGATGGCCGTTCCGATCGAGTTTTTCGGTAACGGCTTCAAAACTAGTCTTAGCTGTTTCTGAACTATGAGCCGAACTTATCAAGAAGCTCATGCAACACGCAAAAAACGGTATTGTTATTTTTCGAATAGGATTCATTTTAGTGAAATTTCGTATCTGTTTAAATAAAGCATAAATAATAAAGTACAATACTTAAATCCAAAAGTTCACATCACATTGTTAATAATATGCTAAACCTGAAAAAATCTAGGTGAATGCTAGTTAATTATTGGATTTAAGATACGCACTTACAGTGTTGTGCCCATTGCCCTTAGAGGCAATGCCGCAGGATCGCAAACCGGTCCTCGCCTGACTTTTATCTTAACTGCCTCAACAAATGTCAATATAACCATATTAAAAAACTTATAAAGAATATGTAAAACTTAGTTCTTGTTTTGTTCGATTGGGAGTCCGAATTTGGCGACTTGACTGTTGAATGTGTGATTCAATTCTATTTTTTTGTTTGTCGACTGACCAATAATCACGGGTATCTCAAACAGTACTCCAGAAATCTGGCATTCTCCTTCGTCTTTGCAAAAATAAGCAATGGCTTCGACTCTAACGATCCCATCTTTAGCATTATCTTTTAGTTTAATTGGAATATTTATAGTCGTGTTTTCTTTAATTACACCAGCTGCTTTGTCTTCATTTATTTTAATTGGTATGTCTTTATCGGATATTACCTGCCACCTGCTGCCAGCGGCTTCAGTTAGATGATATCCTGATGGTAGTTTTAAATTTAGTATTAATTCACCTTTTTTGTTTGGGATTAAATTCAACGGAGAGGTTTTGATTACTGGGGTGCCAGGAAGTTCAGCTAACCTTAAACTTCGTGGAGCTATCGGTTTTATTGGACTAGGTACTCCCGATAAATTTAGTGTTTCAATCTCTTGTGAAATGAGATTGATTGTACGAATAACATGATTGTTTGTATCTGCTACATAAAGTTTATTGGACTTTGGATCTAGAGCAAAACCAGATGGCTCGGATAGTTGGGAATCCAGTCCTTTGCCATTCTTAAGGCCTGATTTTCCGGAACCTATCCATCGTTTTATCTCTCCGGTTTTTGGGTCTAGTAGCTTGAGTCGGTGGTTGTATGTATCTGCAACTATAATTTTCCCTGCTTCTTCCCACCATTGAACGCCGAGAACGTGCTGCATTTTTGCTTTTTCGCCGATTCCATCTGTATCGCCAAATGCGAATAGATTACGTGGTTTGGAGTCCTCTCCACCGGCAATTGTTCGAGTTGAACCAGAATTAAGATTAATGGAACGAACAGTACTGCTTTCACTGTCAGCGATGAACAGTTCGTTCATGCCAAAGGTGAGTCCTGAAGGTTGTGCCCATGCAGCTTGAAGAGGGTCTGGATGGTTTAGATTTTGTTCTGAACCATTTCCGCTAAAGTTTTGAGCAATTTTTTTCTCTAAGTCATATGTCCAAATCTGATGTGTTCCAGCCATTGCAATAAAGACTTTTTCTGACTCAACGTATACATCCCATGGGGTGCTGATTAATTGTTCTTGACCGCCAAGTCCTCCTTTGTAATCGCGACCCTGAATGCCGTTTCCTAAAAGTGTATTAACGATTTTGGTTTTTAAATCGACAACTCGAAGAGCATGATTCTCAGCGTCTGCTACATAAAGTTTTTCTTTGTGCAAAGCAAGTCCTTGTAGGCGAAAGAACTGAGCCTTGTGATAAGGGCCATCAATAAGCCCGATTCGTCCTGTGCCGATGACTTCGACGAATTTCCCATCTAAATCTGTGACGACAATGCGGTGGTTATTTGAGTCGCTTATGTAAAGTCGCTTTGCTTTGGTGTCGATTGCTAGTTTGCCAGGGTAACGCAATGGGGAATCGATGGTAATTTTCTCTTTTTCAGGAGATAAAGGGATTGGGTTATGTCGGAATAAATTCTTGGGATAAAACTCGAGAGCTGCTGTTATGCAGGCATCGATTAGTTCCTTGTTTCCTTCACCAGAGGCAAGCAGCATAAGGTTGCCCTTCGGCCCGATGACTGCGAGAGAAGGCCAACTGCGAACACCAATTTGTTGCCACATTTGCATTTCATCATCATTCACTACGGGATGATTGATTTCATATCTCAGAACGGCTTCGCGGATATTGGCTGAGACTTTTTCATTATCAAACTTTGCTGAGTGCACTCCAACAAAGGCGACGGGATATCCGGCATAACGTTCTTCCAGTTCTGCCAGATCTGGAAGTATATGAATGCAGTTGATGCAGCAGTATGTCCAAAAGTCTAATACCACAATTTTTCCGGATAATTGCTTGTCTAAACTAAGTGGAGGAGAATTAAACCAATCCTTACCGTTTGGAAAATCTGGTGATTTGAGCTTCTCTGCCTGTTGGTCTACGCGTTCAATGTGGGACTTCAGTTGCTGAACTAGCTCTGGGAATTGCTTGGTGCGTTTGGGTAAAGTATCTGCTTGAACGCTTGATGGTAAGATCCCTGTTGTCGCTAGGAAAATAATTGTTTTGGTAACTTGGCTGATCATCCAATATTTCCAATTCAGAAACTTCTTAATCACGTCAACAAGTTGCCCATCTCTTGGAAGTGTTGCAAGTGTGCTTTGTTTCATAAAAAATGGTTAATCAATTTAATGTTATTATTTATAATAATAAAAATTTAAGCGCAAATATTCACTCAATTTCTTAATGAATTTACTTAAATGCATCCTTAGTATGAACATGAAAAGCCCTTGTCCAACTGTATTGTCGAACAAGGGCCAACCCGATGAAAACACACCGTGCTTAATAGAAAGCGATTATTCTTAAGCGCGATGGTCAGAGTTATTACGGTTTTGTGGGAGAAAAAATTCAATTTAATTTCATTGATAATCAAATATCTTGTCGTTGACGAAGGGGTGGGGCAAATAATAGAGTGGTTTAACACTAATGAAATTAATTGTTTTAGCGGCTGGTTATGCCACCCGTCTTTACCCTCTCACGATAGATAAACCAAAACCGCTCTTGCCAATTGCAGGGAAGCCAATGATAGATCATGTTCTTAAAAGTTTGGCATCAATTAGTTCGATAGATCATGTTTATCTAGTCACTAATGAAAAGTTTTCAGTCCATTTTGAGGAATGGTCAATGAATCGTGATAGATCTGAATTTGATGTTCCAGTGGATGTTGTGAATGATCATTCTACTGATGATTCCAATAAGCTAGGGGCGATTGGTGATTTGTCTTTAGTAATTAAGAGTCAAAAAATTGATGACGATGTGATTGTGGTTGCGGGTGATAATTTATTTAGTGATGCCTTGGCTGATTATGGCAGGGTTTGTGAAGAGGCGAATACCCCAGTCCTCGGGGTTTATGACGTGGAGAGTNTTAAGGAGTCTGCAAAGTATGGTGTTGTTGAGATAAGCCCAGAAGGAAATATTNTGACTTTCGAGGAGAAACCTGCCGAGCCCAAGTCAACCCTTATCGGTATCGCCCTTTACCATTATCCTAGGAATGTACTTCCTTTGATTGAGCAATATATTGCTGATGGCAATAATCCAGACCAGCCTGGTCGATTGATACAATGGCTTTATCCACAAATGCCTGTTCATACATGGAGTGTGCCTGGTGCTTGGTATGATATTGGGTCTAAAGAAACTCTTGAGGAGGCAGATCGTATTTTTACTGAAAAACTAGTTTAAAAGATAATGAAAATTATATGTTTCGTGTTGGCGATGTTTCCCTTGATTGCTGAGGCGCAAATATCCAAGTCCAAAAAACCAAATCCGTTAACGGAGATTGACGATCAACCAGGATTGCCGCGAGTACTACTGATTGGGGATTCTATTTCGATTGGATACACTATTCCTGTTCGTAAATTACTCAAAGGCAAGGTTAACTTACATCGTATTCCAACCAATGGAGGTCCGACAATTAAAGGGTTAGAGCAAATCGATGCGTGGATAGGTAAGAAAAAATGGGATGTTATACACTTCAACTGGGGTCTGCACGACCTGAAGTATATGGGGCCTAATGGTGAAAACCTTTTTCCAAAAGAAAAAGGAGGTAAAGTGCAGGTGGCTCTCCTTGAATATGAAAAGAATCTAGAACGTTTGGTGCATCGATTAAGTAAGACTGGGGCTAAGCTTATCTGGCGTAATACTACACCGATTCCGCCCGGGTCGAAGGGGCGTTATGTTGGTGACTCGATCAGGTATAATAGTGCCGCGTCACGAGTTATGATTCGTCACGGTATTCCAACTCATGACCTATTTACTTTAAGTCGAGAGCGAATGAAGGAAATAATGAGGCCGGCTAACGTCCATTACACCGAAGAGGGATCTAAAGTGCTGGCAGAGAGTGTTGCAGAGGTAATTCTTGAGGCTTTGAAGTAGCTTGTTCTTGATTGATATTAGTGGGTGAATTTTTAAAAGTTTCAAAAAAAGGCTGCCAACGATGACTGTTGGAGCTTAATGTTTTCAAATGAGCCATCGATATTGTTTAGTGGTATTTTTTGCGTTTTATTTTGGTTTGGCAGTTACTTTGCCGGCGGCTAATTGGCCGTCATGGCGAGGTGACTTGGCTGGTTCAGGTGTAGTCAGTGATAATTCTGTTCCTTTAGAATGGGATAGTAAAAAGAACATTCGTTGGCGAGTGCCGTTACCGGATCGGGGAAACAGTTCGCCTGTTATTTGGGGTGATAAGGTATTCATTACACAAGCAACAGATAGTGACAAAGGTCGTTCAGTGATGTGTTTTAATAAGTTGACAGGTGCCATGCTCTGGCAAAAGGGAGTAATTTACGAGAAGAAGGAAAAGACACATCAAACCAATCCCTATTGTTCAGGGTCTCCAGTGACTGATGGTCGGGTGGTAATTGCAAATTATGCTTCTGCGGGAGTGGTGGCTTATGATCTTGAAGGAGAGGAGCTTTGGCGTCGTGATCTTGGCCCGCAGATTCATGTATGGGGAAATGGGACTTCTCCAGTTTTGTATGGCGACCTGTGCATCATATATCATGGGCCAGGTCCAAGTTCGACGCTTTACGGACTTGATAAGTTAAGTGGGCGTACTTTGTGGGAACGTCCGATCGAAGAGAAGGATGACCTAAAGCGAGAGGATGGTTTTCGCGGTGGTAATGGAGGCGTCGTAGGCGCTTTCACTACTCCTATTGTAATTAAGGTTGAATCTCGTCCTGAGATTATCATCAGCGGGGCAAATTCTTTGCAGGCTTTTAGCCCAGATGAGGGCAAAGAATTGTGGCGTTGTTTTGGATTAAACCCTTTAGTTTATACTTCGCCAGTTTTTGACGGAAACGCAGTACTTTCTATGGGTGGTTATTTTGGCGCTTCTATTGCAGTTAAACCGGGAGGTAAGGGTGATGTTACCTCCAAACGTCTTTGGCGTGATCCTAGGTCAAAAAAGAATCGTTTAGGCACCCCGGTTATTCGTAATGGTTATGCATACTTCGTGAATATGTCTGGCTTCGCCGAATGCGTAGATATGAAGACGGGGAAAATTATTTTTGAGGAGAGGTTGCCTTCCACTGGTAATAATTCTGCTTCTTGGGCTTCGCCAATTCTTGTTGCTGATAGAGTTTATGTGATTAATCAATCTGGTGATACGAATGTTTTTCGAGCTTCGCCGAAGTTTGAGTTGTTGGCAACTAATTCAGTTGGAGAATATTCGAATTCGACTTTGGCGGTTTCGGATGGGGCGATTTATATTCGTACGCACAAAAGTCTTTGGTGTGTTGCCAAGTAATTTTGTGATTTCTTTATTAGGTTTGTTTGAGGCATAGCCTTGAAAACATGTCTTTAGAAAGGCTATAACAGGTCATGGACTTCTATGTTCTTGCTGAGGCGTCTACTGATGCTCAGACAGCGTGGGAATTATTGCGTCAAGGTGGCCCAATGGTTTGGGTGCTTTTAATTGTCTCGGCGTTTGGTATTACTGCTTTTTTAGAACGATTACTTTATTATCACCGTGCTCAGATCAATGCCTCTGAATTTATGGCGGGTGTTCGAACTGTCTTAAAGAATGACAATGTGGTTGAGGCTGTTGCTATTTGTGATGCAACTCCTGGTCCAGTTGCTCGAATGGCCAAGTTAGGAATTCTTAATCGTGAACAATCACATAACCGTCTTAGAGAGCTTTTGGACGACCACAGTCGAGCTGAAGTGCCTAGGCTAGAAAAGCGGTTGAACATGCTCGGAACGATTGCTCAAATAGCTCCCTTACTTGGGTTGCTTGGGACAGTTCTAGGGTTTATCCAGATTTTCCAAGGAGTTTGGAGGGAGGGTAATTGGGTGTTGGCAAACGTTTTAGCTGGTGGAATATGGCAAGGTTTGGTCTGTATGGCTTTAGGTTTGGCGATCGCTATACCTTGTACAATAGCATTTAATTATCTTGTGGGTCGTAAGGATGATATTGCTTTGGATATTGAAAAGGCGAATGCCGAACTGATTAATATTTTGGCTTTTGAGCTAGTTTCTTCCAGTAGTAATTCTGGTTCGAAGATTAATCGCCAAGTGGGGGAAACAATAAGAGGTCAAAGTTCGATAGAACAGTGAGGTATACTGGTAAAATAAAGCCACTTCATAGTGGTCTAAACGCCGCTCCATTCATTGGTGTTTTATTCCTGATGGTGCCAATGTTGTTGTTTCACACATCCATTGTTTTTAAGCCCGGTGTAGAGGTTAACTTATCCTTACCTGTTTCTGATCAAAAAACCGAAGTTGGAGATCCGTCTTTTTCAGTTGCGGTAGATGCAGAGAATATACTCTATTTTCGAAATCGTCAGGTCTTAGGGCAGGTCTATTCGCTTACTGTTGAACAAGAAGAAGAGGGNATGCCNCTAGTTGACTTAGTNATTAATCGAGTTGAAGAGCTGGATAGTAATTTGGTTTTTCGGTNAGTAAAAGAGAGGCGAGTNCTGTTAAATGGCAAGTTAGCNCAACCAGAAGNGCAATTGAAAAGAGGGCAACAGATTGAGTTAGATGTGCCTGCNACAGNGTTGCTGCGTCGTCGAATTGAGAAGGCNATACAACAAGGNGATCTTATGCTTAAAGAGCAAGATGAAAGTCTTAGTCTTAAGCCAGAGAATATTTCATTATTGATTCAAGCCGATCAATCCGTACGGCATGATATGATAATTAAATTGTGTAATATGGCGGGTGAAGTAGGTTTTGGTAAAGTTATGCTTGCCACGCGTCCAAATGATTTTTCGATGCCGCCTGAATTGAGGGAATAAAGAAAGCATGAATCATTCGGTAAGATCTAACTCTTCAATTGATGGGACTTCTGGTCGGATGATAGCTCTTGGGGTAATTATATTATTTTTTGGCCAAGTTTTTTTACTTTCTTGGCTTGGGGGTACTAAGCTTCCTTTGAGTAGTTCCAAATTGTCTCCCAAATTGCAAATTTTGCCCGAGTTGCAATTTGTTTCAGATTATGATCTTGGTGGAGCTTTTAATGATCCTATAATACTTGCTAAACCTAACAGGCGTGGGTTTTCTGGAGAGGCATGGCGTGGGTTTCCGAAAGTTGAACACCAATTAATTGATTGGAGTGAGCCAGGGAGGGCGTTGATGAATAACCCGGAAGCACTTGGCGTTAGTTTTCGAGATGCGTTACCTGACCATTTGCCTTTTGTGGCAGATGTGCCTGTTAAGCGAGCAGCTAGACCTATTAATGTAGAGGTGAGGCCTTTAGCTGTTCGAAAGACCTCAGAGCTAGAGATTATTGGAGGCTTAGCGAAACGGTTATTAGTACGAATGGTATCATTGCCCAGTCTAACTCATGGAGAGGCGTTGCAGAGAACTCAAGTTCGTATAGGCGTGAATGCCGATGGTTATGTTGTGTCTGCCATTGTCCAGAGTGGCTTTTTGAAGTCTGATTCTCTGCAGGCTGAAGCCGATCGGCGAGCATTGGATTTACTAAAAGGTATTCGCTTTGAGCCAAATTCAAATATTTCAAATCACCAACAGAATGCCAACAGTCGATTAGAGTGGGGGGAAGCTATATTTCATTGGAAGCCAAGTGTGCAAGTTGATTCGCCTTCCTTAAACCCTGTCGTGCCAGTTCCTACCGTAAAACAAATGTAATGGATCCTGGTCAAATTATCTTTCTTTCTTTTGCTGTAGTGGCAGGAGTTTTGGTGGTCTTAATTTCTCTGTATGAGTTTCGGCGTAAAAGGTTTGAACCTGAACCGACAGAAGATCGACTCTTTCGCTGTCAGGACTGTCGTTATGTATACACTGATGACCGAGATGTAGATCAGTCTCGTTGCCCGCATTGTGGAAGATTTAACTCACCGTTTGTTTTTTAGAGTGAGGGTATTATCGCTCGTAGATTACCATTGCACCATAATCATCTAAATACTTCTGTGTGGCAGGGTCGTAGTGAGCATAATTAACAGGATGAACGCTGAGAATTTGCTCTCGTTTGAGTTTTCCTAGAAATTCATTAAGTGCCTCATCAAATTTATCTTGGCCGAGTTCTATGCAGTCTCCACGTTTTATTGTTTTTGCGCATATTCTGCCATCACCTTCAATAGATTCTTCTTCAATAGATTTATTGTGTTTTTTTGTTTTTACTAGGATTTCTGGTTCGCCGTCATGAACCGGTACTGAGTATTTTTTTTCATCTGGTTCTGTCTCGCTAGCGTTAGTGTTTTTAGTTTCTATAACTTCTACATTTTGTTCCCCTGGTTTGGGTATCTCAATAGATTTAGAACAGGTTGGGCAGTCTATCTGCTTCCCAGATTGTGTTTCATCGATGGTCAGGTTTTGACCACAATGCGGACAGTCGAAATTAAGGTCTGCCATAGCTTTAGTGTGGGTAAAAGGGTTGTTGAACAAATCCATTTTGCTGATCAATTTAATATAATACCAGTAAAATGAACGTTTTTCGTTGCTTCAGAGGCTTTAGAGAGTCAATTTAATGGGAGTTAACCTGATAACTAAAATTACACAATACAATCAGATATGAAATGTGATTTTAAAAAAAGAGTCAGTCAGCAAAGTGCTTGCAGGCAAGGCTTTACATTAATTGAATTACTAGTGGTTATAGCAATAATAGCTATACTTGCATCCATGCTGCTACCTGCATTGTCTAAAGCTAAAGCCAAGGGGCAGCAGATTTTTTGCATGAATAGTGAAAATCAAATGGGCAAAGCATTAACGATGTATGTTGGAGATAATGCATATTATCCAGGTCATTGGGATCAGCGTTCTGGCATCGGTAAGTCAAAATATTTTGAAGGGAAATTTGCTAATAATGCTGTGTCTTGGCCCGGCCGCCTTTATTACTATGCTCCAAACACGGAGATGTTTTATTGCCCTGCGAAAAAAGGGAAGGGAGCTGATCGATTTAAGTGGAAGGATTATTCGGGAAAGGATCAGACAAAAAAACATCCTGCATTCCCATTCAATCTTTATCCGGGAAACGGATCTTTTTTTACATATGGTTACAACGATTGGGGGGTGAGAGAGTTCGTTACAGTTAATGGGCGAACTATGGGGCTTGGAGGTGACATTAAGAGTGAGAAGGATTTGATTCCAGAGAGCCATATTCGCAATCCTTCTGATATGATATGTATTTCTGATACGCAAGCTGATGGTAACTGGGATTGTGCTGTTGATCCATGCGACCCTGGTAGTTTTAATAGCCCTGCAAGAGAATGGCCTAGTAAACGTCACACCTCCGGTTCAAATATACTGTTAGCAGATGGACATGCTGAATATCACAAAATGATGGATCTTGTTGGTCGCAAAACTACTGGAGCTTTCAAGGATAATGCAGCAACAATGTTGATGCGTTGGAATAATGATAATCAACCTCACCGTGAATGGTGGTAATCGATGACTGATAAGCAAAAGGTTATTTTATCAATCGTTGCTATTATTGTAGCGGGTGGTTTTGTTGCTTCCTTTATTTTTTCGCCCAGTGATAGCGAGGATTTCCCCGATGGGGGCACATGGTATAAGTGCACCGCTTGCAAGGAAATGCAGAATATTGACTCTGAAGCAAAAGGAGATTTTTATGATGCAAATCCCAATATGATTGGGAGGCCTATGGGCTGCCCTAAGTGCAAAAAAGGAAGTTTAATTGATGGGTTGAAGTGTCCTGTTAAAGGTTGTTTTTATACCCAAGCTAAACAGAAAAGTGACGGTTCTCCGATATGTCCTATTTGTAATTCTGATCTTTAATATCCGTTTTTAATGAAAGCTGTAAATCAATTATATCGGAAAGCTTTTACTCTTATTGAATTGTTAGTGGTCATTGCAATAATAGCAATTCTAGCGGGACTATTATTACCTGCGCTTGCCAAGGCTAAGGAAAAAGCGCAGGGAATTAAATGTCTCAATAATACTAAACAATTATCACTTTGTTGGGTTATGTATGCTGGAGATAATGATGATCATCTAGTAAAGAACTCTATTCAGGGAGGTAATCGTGAATCGTGGATTGATCCATCCTTCAATATGCGCAATGCAAGTCACGCAAAGGACTCTCGGCATCTCCGGCAGGGAAAGTTATTTAAGTATAACGAATCTTTGGATATTTATAAATGTCCGTCTCAGCCTCGGTTTGGAAAAGGGAGTGGTAGTTATGTTCCAGTGAGAAGTTATTCTATGAATGGGCATATTGGTGGGGTGTATTCTGAAATAGGATGGGTTCAAGGCACTCAATATCCCCCAAGAGTTAAGATGGCTGATATTATTAGTCCTCCGCCATCACAGTCTTTTGTGTTTTTAGATGAACATGAAAACACGATCGACGATTCTTTTTTTGCAATTCCTGTTTATGCTGCGAAACATTGGCAGAATTCGGCAGCTTATTGGCACAACGGAGGTGGCACATTTGGATTTGCGGATGGTCATTCAGAGGGTCACAAGTGGGTGCATGAGAAAACTCGATCCGCTAGTCGGGGTTACAACTTTGCGCCTACAGCGGGTGGTGACAAGGATTTGCTTTGGATTAAGGAGCGAATTCTGATTGATCCTAAGAAAGCCATTCCGCACTGAGTACTAAACTTCACTCTCGACACATCCGCTATGGATGTTGACCCTTTCCCCATGGAGAAGGTTCAATCTGTAAAACTTAGTCGGGAGTGTGAAGTGGTTCAAATCCCTTCTGGACAACATATGACGATGGGATCGGGGACGCCAGTTGACATCACACAGTCTTTAGGCGGGGCTTATACTGTCCGCTCGCCTCAAGGTTTATTTCGAATCGATGCCAAAGATGCTGATGCTTTAGGATTTGATATCCCTGATTCAGCTCGTCCTCGTAAATCTGGAGAGCCTGCTACGGAGCAGGAGGTTTGGGATAGTTTAAAGGAAGTGTATGATCCAGAAATTCCGGTTAATATCGTTGATTTGGGTTTGGTGTATGATTTGGTGATCGATCAATTACCGGACGATAGTGGGAGGAAGGTGCAAATGAAAATGACCCTTACCGCTCCAGGTTGTGGAATGGGGCCTGCAATTGCAGCTGATGCACAAAATCGTATCTTGGCTCTTCCTGGAATCGATGACGCTAGTGTTGAGGTTGTTTGGGACCCGCCATGGCACCAATCAATGATCACTGAAGAGGGTAAAAAAATTCTTGGGATTGCCTGATATTTTGTTTCGAAATAATAAATTTTTTTTTCCTGATTGGCTAAAATATTGGCTAGGTATCTTCCAGTTATTTAGTTTGGTGAAGATTTCAATTTCGGCCCCCTTGGTTACCGAAATGCAACCGCGTCATGGTCGTCCAGGAGCGCGTGTAGTTTTCGCAGGGCAGGACTTAGGATCAGTAAGTGCTGTAAGGTTTGGTGAGGCTTATGCCGATTGGGAGCCTGTGGGTGTATTTGATGATAAAGGTAAAATATACATCTTCGAGATTCATGCTACCGTTCCAAATAATGCGACAACAGCAAGACCAGTATTAAGGACTTCTTTTGGCGACATCGTAATGCCTATGTCGTTCGTGGCAGCACCAAGGATTTTTGGCTTCCATCCAAATAGAGGTAGTCCTGGTATGGTTGTAACCATCGAAGGAGAAAATTTTAATGGTGTAACAAGTGTAATGTTTGGCGAGCATCGTGCGCAATTTAGTGTAACGGCTTCGACTCAGATTCGCGCAGTGGTGCCTTCTAATGTTTTGGATTCAAAGATTACTGTATTGCATAAGGAGTCTGCAACAAGTGCTGATTTGTTTAAATCGGTTGGTCCGTCGCCAGTGATTGATCAACTTGATGCATGGGTTGGGGCTCCTGGGGAAACTGTGGTAATTAGAGGTGTTAATTTTGTTGATGTAAGAAATGTGTGGTTTGGGAATATTGAGGCATTATTTACTGTCGTAGCTGAGACTCAGATAAGTGCGGTAGTGCCAATAGGTTCAAGTGGTTCGGTAGCTGTGGAGTCGCCATTTGGGAGGGCAGAGACGAAAGGGACTTTTCATATTACACGCGCTCCAGTTATTATCGAGATGTTTCCGGTCATAGCAGCCCCAGGTGGTCGTGTTCAATTACGAGGTGTGAACTTTAACCAGATTCAATCGGTTCAAATCGGGAGTGTTCAGACTGCAGGGCAAAGTACGCCTTCTTCTAAACAATTGAATTTCACCGTGCCGCCTAATGCAAAAACTGGGACAGTAAAGGTTACTAATAAATTTGGGGAAAGTTATAGTAAGGATGTTTTAACCATTACGAAAGCACCTGTGATAGATTCATTTGATCCATATATTGCTCAGAAAGGAAAGTGGGTGACATTGCGGGGCTCTAACCTTGACGCAACAACTCAAGTGCTGATTGGGGAGATGGAGGTGAGATTCGCTGTGACGGCTTCGACTCAGATTCGTGTTGATCTTCCGTTAAATGCGAGAACAGGGAGTCTTACAGTCAAGAATGCGTTTGGATCTGACACAACTTTGGAACCATTGACTATTATAGGTAGCAGTCCCTATGTAACAGGAATAGAACCTAATCGAGGAGTAGCTGGAACCAAGATTAAATTATACGGGAGAAATTTGAATCAGACCATAGGTGTTGAATTTGCGGGTGGAGAGTCGGCTGATTTTACAGTTCCGGCATCTACTCAGCTTGATGTTTTTGTGCCAAGAAATGCTCAGACAGGTTCCATAAAATTGATAAGCCAAATGGAAGAGTATTTTACGAAAGAGGTTTTTTTTATGCCACCGCGTTTAACTAAGCCTGATCAACTGGCGGCTAAACCGGGGGAAATTGTTGAGTTTAAAGGTTTGAATTTTAAAGGTCTAACATCCTTGATTATCGGTGCCAAATCGGTGCCTTTTGAAGTGATTACAAATGATCAGATCCGATTTACTGTTGGCGATGATTGGTTGGGTGGTGAAGTTGAATTGATTGCTCCTGCAGGAAGTTTTATTAGTACTAATTCATTTTCAGTATTGCCTAGGATCGATTCGTTCGAGCCTGCTATTGGGCCGGCGGGGACATTAGTGACTATCAAAGGTAGCGGTTTTCATGATGCTCAAATTTTAAAGTTTGGTGGTGGAATAAGTGAATTTGAGNGTCAGTCAGTCACACAACTTTTGGCGCGCGTGCCCTTAAATGCTTCGACTGGTTTGATCTCTATTATNACTCCGTCCGGTGAGACNCGTAGTGAANCAGNATTTACGGCAACTGCTCCAGGCGACTTGCAAATGAAATCTCTATTGACTAAGCAGGACTATAGACCAGGCCAGATGGTGGAAATTAGCAATCAACTGCTCTTTTTTGGGCCGACCCTTTCAACTCAGGTGGTGGTAACGAATAAGTTGCCTGCTGGCGTCAGTCTTATTGAGGCCGAGCCAAATCCTACAAGGATGCTACTTGATGGTCGCACACTTATTTATGAACTTGGTAAAGTTAAGCCTGGTTCAGCGATGGAGTTTCATCTCAAGTTGCTGCCATTAATGAAAGGCCAATTTATTAACACCTCAATTGCAGCAGCGTTTGAGGGGGATGTGGTGCCGAGTAACAATGGTGTCGCTAATGATTTTTTAGTGTATGATCCAAGTGACATCAGATTGGCTATTAATTCAGATACCTTTGGTCGAACTTTTACATTGAGTTGGGCCGATTTAGGATTGCCGCTAAAAGTGGAAACGTGTTCCTTTATACCGGGTGCTAATTGGAGGGAATTGCCATTTGAGCCTTGGACTTTTGGCGATCGCACCTTTGTGACATTGGAAAAGTTCGGAGCGCAATCTTATTTCAGGCTACGATTAGATTTGGATTCTGATTAATTGTTAGTAAGTTTTTTGTTTAAGAACTGAGTAACATGCTCAACTGATAGTTTTTTTAGTTCTCTACTAGGAGCTTCAAGAACATTATGTAATTGTCCCCATGGGCCATAACGTTTTGGGTCAGTTGGGCCAAATAGAGCTACAACTTCCTTATGTAAAGCTGCGGCTAAGTGCATGGGGCCGCTGTCATTGGCTAAGATTAAATCTGAAGACTCAATTAGTGTGGGGATCTCGTTGATGTTTGTGCAGCCGGTTAGATTTAGGAATTGCCCAGAGGCTTCAAAACCGTCGACTTTAAATTCTGTCTTCATGGATTTCGTTCCAACCCAAACTAGCTGTAGATTAGTAAAGTTTTTTAAGAGCTCGTTAGTTAGTTCTTGAAAGAATGGCCACTCTTTTTCTTTGCGCCTGCTTTCTGGGAAAATCATTAACCGTTTAGTTTTTCGGTTGTTGATGGCTAATCTATTTTCTTCGCTTAGTATGTTTTCAAATTTAAGAGGGTGAAGTGTGCTGTTTGTTTCTTGCTCGAAGAGTTGTTTGAATTCCATTAGTATTTCTAGAGCATGGGAATCTGGTCCAGCAGAAGGAAGAGAGGCCTTAATTGGGTAAAATAAACCTGCAAATTCACGGGCATCACTTCGTCCGGCCTTGTTTTTTCCACGTGAGCATTTACAGATTATTCCGCTGCGGAATAGTCCTTGAAGATCCAGTACCCAGTCGAAAGATGTTTGGCGGATTTCTCTAATTAGTTTTACGAAGGCGCTTAAGTGAGCTTTTCGGTGGAAAACATAAGTATGATTAACCGTGTTACAAGACTGAACCAAAGGCGCGAATAACTCTCTCGACACCCAGCTAATCCTTGCGTTATCAATGCTGCTGCGTAGGGATTCTGCTAGCTGTAGGCCGTGAACAATATCTCCAAGAGAAGAAGGTTTAATGATTAATATATCCACAACGAAAGCTTTTGATTCCAGTAATAATTGATGAGTTTAGACTCAAAAAAAGAATTTAAGAAAATTTGCATCAGGATGCCAAATTGGCTTGGTGATTTTGTTATGGCATTGCCTCTTTTGAGATCCATGAAAGAGAATCATCCACATGCCCAATTGACGCTTATTGCCAAGCCACAGTTCAAGGAATTAATTAAACTTTTTCCTGTTGCCGATGAATTTATTTCACTGCCCAGTGGTTCTTTTAGTTGTTTTCGTGAGCTATATTCCATGGGAAGGTTCGAAAAGCCTGACTGTCAAGTGTTGTTCACTAATTCAGTTAGAGGTGATCTCGAGGCTTGGTTTTTGGGTGCTGATAAACGGTTAGGAATGGCTTATCCAGGTCGGTATCGACCATTATTGACTGATACATACCGGCTTGATTCTCTCAAGAACAAACTAAATGAAATACATCAAACTAACCTTTTAGAGGGATTTTTAAAATCGGTTGGATTAATTAATTCTGTGAATTCATCACCGTTTAAGTTGGTAGGAACTCGACGAGTTTCAAACAGGATAGGGATTGTTGCAGGCTCGTCTAATAATCCACAAAAATGTTGGGCAGTAGATAAATGGTGCGCTTTAATAGATGAATTATCGCGGCAAATTCCTAATTCGGAATTTATTTTGTTTGGGACTGCGAGCGATTGTCAAATCTCTAGGGCAGTTGCGAATGGGTGTGGGGTTCACTTACTGGACATCACCGGTAAAACAAATATTAGGGAGTTAGGTCAGGAGCTTGCTGCCTGCCATTTGGTGGTTGGCAACGATACAGGCGGAATGCATCTTGCAAATGCTGTTGGGACTCCGGTTGCGGTTTTATTTGGGCCAACTAATTTTTTGGTTACTGGGCCTTTTTTTGCAGGTTCCAAATTGTTTCTTCAACCAGAAGGTTGTCCTAGAGAAGGCGGTAGCTCGATTCAATTACTTGATTCTAATGATGTTGTGACTCGATTGATGGATTTTCTAAAGGGTGATTTTATAAGAGAAGGTGAAAAGAATGTGGATTAATTTAAACCCAGAATTAGCTCAATATTATTCAGGGGAATCAGCCTTTGATCAGTTGATGGATTGTGAAGGTGAAAAATTTCGCCATATTAAAACCCGCCGAACAATAAAATTTGAGAGAGGAGGAAGGAGTTATTTCATAAAAATCCACCGAGCTTGTGGTTGGCGTGAGGTATGGAAAAATTGGTTTGCTTTTAAGCGACCCGTCACTAGTGCTCGAATGGAGTGGGAGGCAATTGATAGGCTAAATGCTCTGAACGTTTCTACTCTAAGTGTTGTAGGTCGTGGGATTCGTGGGAAGGCTCCAGCAAATCAAGAATCATTTGTTATTACTGAGGCTTTGGAGGGGATGATCTCATTGGAACAATTAACTCAGCGATGGGGGAATTTGACTGTTCAGAAACGTGTTTATCTAAAGCGCGAGTTAATTCGGCAAGTTGCAAATATTGCAAAAACTATTCATCATAATGGCTTGAACCATCGTGATTTTTATCTTTGCCATTTCCTTGTGAAGGATAGACATTGGGATCAATGGCAGCCTGAAGATTCTTTGACACTTCATTTAATCGATCTTCATCGCATGCAGCAAAGGTCAATAGTTCCGAAAAGATGGTGGATAAAAGATTTAGCGGGTTTACTGTTTTCTTCTTTAGACTGTAGCCTGACTAGAAACGATCTTTTAAGATTTTCTATGATTTATTGGGATTGTACTCTACTTGATTTGCGACGAGAAAGGCTAGGTGTCTTGTGGAAGATTTATCGAAAAGCTAGGCGGCTGTATGCTTCCATACATGGTAAGAATGCTCCGAAAACCGCAGGTTTAGATAACTTAGTTCTCTATGAATAAAAAATGGGAACTGTCTGATAATGTTGATCATGCTTTGATGGAATCTCTTCTATTACAGGAAGGGCAGGTCATCAAAAAATCCCCAGCTAAATTAGTGACCTTTCATGAAACTAGCGATGGAGATTTCTATGTGAAAAGATCCAGACATGCATCGTTTATTTTTAGGCCTCAAAAGTATTGGTTTAAGGATTGCCCTGCTCGTTGGGAATGGGCTGTTGCCCGTGCCGCTCAATCCCTAAACATTCCTGTTGTTGATCATTTAGCTGTCTGTGAAATCTGGTCTTCTACTGGTTTACAGGAGGATATACTGATCACTCGAGCGTTTGATGGTAAGCCGCTACATATTGCAGTCAATGTTGATGCAAATTGCGTGATGGGATTTGTTAATATGTGTCATGAAAAAGGGATGGTTCATGGAGATCTTCATCCTGCAAATATTTTAGTTCATTCGTCTTCTGGTGAATTGCGGTTGGCAGATCTTAAAGGGGTGCAATTTGAAGAATATCCTAACCAAGAAAAACAGCGAGAAGACGTGGCATATTTAAATATTCATTTTCCAATGCCTTTGTCGGCTGAATTGCTTAAGTTAAGTGACAAGATAAGGCGAAAAAAGATGGCAGCTCGTTATCGTCGTTGCCTGAAGGATAACCGTGAGTTTGGCCCTCAAATTCATGGTTGCTCTAAATGGTGGGTCAGGAAGCCGATGATGAATAATGAACTTAATCAAGTATTGGCGATGCCTGATACGGTTTTAGCTGGTGAATCACTGCTTAAGGCCGGTCGCGCTTCTACTGTTGGTCAGTCCGGTGATTGGGTGGTCAAACGTTACAATTTCAAGAAACCATTAAATCTAATAAAGGATTTATTTAGATCAACCAAAGCTAAGCGGGCATTTCAGTTGGGATATCATCTTGAGCTAGTCGGGATATTAACGCCTAGAGTGATTGCGGTCGCAGAACATCGCTCGCTTGGCCTTACTTGGCGAAGTTATTTGGTAATGGAGAAGATACCTGAGGCAAAAGACCTAGCTGATGTGAATTATGATGATTCTAATCTGATAAGATGCTTAGCAGAGCTTATAGGAAAGATGCATGCTGAAGGATTTGTGCATCGAGACCTAAAAGCTTCTAATATTTTGGTTGGTTCTGACGGAAAGCCTTATTTGATAGATTTGGACGGGCTTTCTTATTTAGGAAAAGTTTCGGCTTATGCAGCGGCCTCTAACCTTAAAAGGCTCAAACGAGGATTGTTAGGAAAACCGATCTTTAATAGACTAAACTGGATGTCTTTTCTTAAATTTTATTGTCAGGCAACTGGTTTTCGCTTGATGGAGCTGAGAGTGTAGTTGGATTGGGTGTTTTTATTTTGGTTAGAAGTTAGACGATTTTATACTTGGTGTGAGGGTTAGGTGTTTCTAGATTTGTTCTATGCAGGAAGGAATTCCAACGCGCTCGGTTCCGCATCGGCTTGAGGTGATCTCAGATCTAGTTAAGGACAAGGAAGTACTAGACTTAGGAGTTGTGGACGCTCGTGTTTCTAGAGGAAATGCTGAGCAGCGATTTGATCGTTCTGGTAAGATTCTTTTTTTTCAATTAGCAGAGATTAACCCTGATATTGTAGGTTTGGATTTGGATGCAGAAGGTGTTGAGGAGCTAAAGAAGCGCGGGTACAATGCGGTATGTGGAGACGTTCATAAGGTGAATTTAGATAGAAAGTTCGATACTATTATAGCTGGTGAAATTATTGAGCATTTGGATAATCCTGGTCAGTTTCTTCGTAATATGTTTCGCCATTTAAAACCAGATGGCCGGCTTGTAGTTAGTACTCCTAATCCATTTTATGCTAAGCAGAGGGGGAAGATATGGCGTCGTGGGCAGCCACAGGTGCATGAGGAACATACGTGCTGGTTTGATCCTATTACTCTAAATCATCTTTTGAATAGATCCGGTTTTACTACTTTAGAATCTTATTGGATCAATCCTTCCGATAAGTTTTTCAAGACATGGCCTCGTAAACTTCGCGGCTACTTCTCCCATTCTTTCATGATGATTGCCGCTCATAGTCAAAGCGAATGATTTTTTTCAGAAACAAATTTTTCGATCAATCTACAAGCCGTGTCGTGGCATGAATATAGATCTTTTGTCGCTGCATAATTAAGGCCATTCGTGCTCCAATGAGACAGCTGTGAGGAATCAACCATCTCCTCTAGTAATTTGTTGAATTGCCTCTGCGAAAATGGGGATGTGATGATCTTCCCAGCTTTTGCTTTTTCAATGTGGAATGCATATCCGCAAACATCGCTGACTAGAAGAGGTAAGCCGTTGGCCATCGCTTCTAGTAAAACAGTTCCTGTGTTTTCATTTCGCGCTGGATGGATGAGCATATCAGCGGCGAGCATCCATTCTGGAACATCGTTTCTTCCTCCGAGAAAATGTACTCGCTCTAATACATTTAGTGACTTAGCTAAATGTTTATAGCTTTCAGCTTTTCCGTGACCAAGGATAACCAAATGTGTTTGGCTTTCTTTTTGTGAAGGAAGTGTGGCCAATCCTTTAATCGCTCGATCAACTCCTTTAGTGTGAAAGCTTGAACCAACCATTAGCAAGATTGTTGCAGATTTGCTTAAGCGAAGCTCCTTTCTTTTAGTATTATGAACATTCAGCTTGTCGTCATCCTTGAAATATCGTTTGTCAATATTCGGTGGTAGTAAGTGAAAGCGTTCTTTTTCCGTTTTATAAAATTTTTGATATAAGGGGACCTCTCGATCGGTGATTAAAAGGATCTGTGTTTTTTGACCTTTTGCGAATACTGCCTTTTCCCAATTGCTATAAAGTCTATAACGTTTGGTTAGCCGGCCTAGCCATTTATTAGCTGATTGGAATTTTGCTTTGAAGCACGGATCGGAAGCAAAGTATAAATCTAGCCTTGGCATTTTGTTAAATGCTATGACTCCATCAAAATTACCATTGTCTATTTCTTCGCTAAGATCTTGGATAAAGTTTTGGTTTCGACTGGCATTGGTCCATCCCTTACATCCAAGTGTTTTTACTTTAATTTCTTTTGGTTTTGAGCCTTGCCAAGTGCGAGTGCATAACGTTATCTGGTGGCCTGACTCCACGCATTTTTGGGCAATGCGCAGACAATTCCTCTGCTGTCCTCCATGCGGGAAATAGTTAAAGAGGGAAAACAGCAGTTTCATGTTTTAAGTAACTGAAGGTATGGTTGGAAATATTGGCAAATCTCACAACTGTAGTTCGGTTCGAAAATTAAGAGCATGTTACGATCGTTGCAATGCCTGATTTATTGGGTATATGTGGCATCCATATAGCTAAGTGACTAATTAGCGTGTTGATATTTCGTTTAAGGGTTGATTCTAGCTTGTTTTACAGTTGAATCATTAAGTAAAAATGGAAAGAAAAGTTAAAAAAGATAGTTGCAAAGGGGAGGGCAAGAGAATACTGTCCGCGGCCCCATTTCGGGGTGATCTCGGTTTTGATTAGGGAAAATATAGAAAAAACCTAACAAATCTGATGTTTTTTAAAACATGGTAAAATTACGTTTAAGACGGGTTGGAAATCGCAATCGTCCAGTTTATCGCGTTGTTGTGGCGGATCAACGCCTACCTCGCGATGGCAGGTTTATTGAGGAGATTGGAACTTATAACCCGCTGCAAAAGGATAATAACTTTAGATTGGACTTGGACCGTGTCGATTACTGGCTTGGTGTCGGAGCCCAAGCATCCGATACGGTAGCGTCCTTTATTAAGAAAGCGCGCAAAGCAGCCGATGAGTCTCCAGCTGAGGCAAATTCGGAGGATTCTAAGCTGACTGAATCGGCACCTGCACCTGCTGCTGAAGAGGCTGCACCTGCTGCTGAAGAGGCTGCACCTGCTGCTGAAGAGGCGCCTGAAGCTAAGAAATCAGAAGAGTAATACCATGCAGGATTTTTTGGAACAGGTCGTAAAAGGATTAGTCGATCATCCTGAAGCGGTTAATATTACCGAGGTTGAGCAGGAACGTGCGACTATTTATGAGCTCAGAGTTGATCCTTCAGATGTAGGGCAAGTCATTGGGCGATCCGGTAAAACTGTAAATGCCATTCGCACACTGTTGCAGGCTGGTAGTGCTAAGGCAGGGAAGTTTACTCGTCTAGAGATCATTGACGAGAAGGAAGATGGCTCGGACGAGTAATCGTTCGCTAACCGGTTAACGGCCGGAATGAATTTTGGGCAGCCATGAAAATTGATGTGCTGACCATATACCCGGGCATGTTCCCGGGGCCGCTCGATGAAAGTATCGTCAAGCGGGCGCGAGAGTCGGGCAAGCTACAGCTCGGGTTCAGTGATTTGCGTGATTACACGCATGATAGGCATCGCACGGTAGATGATCGCCCGTTTGGAGGAGGTCCAGGGATGTTGATGAAGCCCGAGCCTTTGTTTGAGGCAGTTGACAATTTGCGTAGTAAGAACACGCGAGTTATACTAACTAGCCCTGTTGGGCGTCCGTTTAGGCAAGAAATTGCCAAACAAATGTCGAATGAAGATCATTTGATACTAGTTTGCGGAAGTTTTGAAGGATTTGATGAGAGGGTGCGTGAACATCTTGCCGATGATGAAATTTCAATAGGCGACTATGTTCTTACTAATGGAGCGCTACCCGCTATGGTGATCATCGATGCGATTACTCGGCTGTTACCGGGGGCATTGGGAGATGACGAAAGTTCGCAGGATGAATCGTTCAGCGATGGTTTGCTGGAATATCCGCAGTATACGCGGCCAGCAGAGTTTAAGGGAATGAAGGTGCCGGAAGTGCTGCAATCTGGTGACCATGGGGCTATAGAGCAGTGGCGACGGGAACAGGCAAGGTTGCGAACTGAGCAGCGGCGTCCAGACCTGTTGAAGAATAAGAGTTTAAACGAAAATTAGAGCAATGAATCAGGAACTTTTAAATAAGATTGAGTCGGAACAATTACGTAAGGATCCATTGGAATTTAACGTTGGTGATACCGTTAAGGTCCATACTAAAGTTGTAGAGGGCGAAAAAGAACGTATTCAGGTTTTCGCTGGGCTTGTTATTGGTCGTCGAGGTCATGGTATTAATGAGACTTTTACTGTTCGCCGTATCAGTTATGGAGAAGGTGTCGAACGTGTTTTCCCGATTAATTCACCTCGTATTGAAAAAGTTGTTGTTGATCGTCAAGGCAAGGTGCGTCGAGCTAAGCTAACCTATCTTCGAGAGAGGATAGGGAAGAAGGCATTGGCGGTGAAAGCCAAAGACGTTCGAGGTCAGCGTAAATAGTTTTTAAAAATATAAGATTTTAGTGCGGCGAGGAATAAAATCCTCGCCGTTTTTTTATGCGCTTGGCCTAAAGCATTTGTATGAGTAGAAATTCCTCATGGCCATTCTAAGATTATTAATTGTAGTTGTTTTTTATGAATTATCTTTAATTCAAGGGATCTCTACTGAGAAGCCTAATATTATTTTCATAATGGCCGATGATATGGGCTACGGTGATGCTGGTTGTTTTGGTGGTAAGCTTATTAAAACACCAAATATAGACCAAATCGCTACTGAAGGGATGCGTTTTACTCAGTGTTATGCAGGATCAACTGTTTGTGCTCCTTCTCGAAGTGTGTTGATGACCGGTTTGCATACAGGTCATACTCGAATAAGAGGCAATTTTGGTAAAGGAGGTGTTAAGGGTTTAGGAGGGGGGGTAGGTAGGGTGCCTTTACGTAAAAATGACATTACTGTAGCAGAGGTTTTAAAGTCGGCTGGTTATACCACTGGTATTACTGGCAAATGGGGATTGGGGGAGCCTTCAACATTGGGTACTCCAAACCAGAAGGGGTTTGATGAATGGTTTGGTTATTTGAACCAACGTCGAGCTCATTCATTTTTCCCAACTTTTATTTGGTTGAACGAAGGGCGCTTTGATTTGCCGGGAAATACCAATGATAAAAAGCAGCAATATACCCATGATCTTTTCACAGGATTTGCACTTAGCTTTATTCGTAAGAACAAGACAAAGCCATTCTTTCTTTATTTGCCTTATACTGTGCCGCATTCGCGATTTGAAATTCCTGACTTGGGTTCTTATGTGGATAAGGATTGGCCGCATAAGGCCAAAGTTTACGCTGCTATGATAACACGGATGGATGATCATATTGGTCATATTATGTCTTTGCTTAAGGAGTTAACAATTGATGAGAAGACGATAGTGTTTTTTTGTAGTGATAATGGAGCAGCTAATAGATATGAAGGCTTATTTGATAGTAGTGGTCCGTTACGAGGCCATAAACGTGATATGTATGAAGGAGGTTTGCGTACGCCTATGATTGTGCGTTGGCCTAAGAGAGTACCTGCAAATCAAACAAGTGACGCTGTCTGGTCTTTTACTGATTTTCTTCCAACAGCTGCAGATTTGGCCAATATGAATAAGCCTGAAATGCTTGATGGGATTAGTATTTTGCAGACGCTTATTGGTAAAACGCAGATAACCGAAAATAGGTTTTTATATTGGGAGTTTTTTGAAGGTGGTTTTCAGCAGGCAGCTCGCTGGAAAAACTGGAAAGTTATTCGGCGCAAGAAAGGTGGAACATTGGAGTTATACAATTTAGATGAGGATATTGGCGAAAAAAGAGATATTTCGGATCAAGAGCCCAATGTGATTGCTAAATTTGAAGCATACCTTAAAACGGCCAGAACTGAATCAGAAGATTGGCCCATCAATTAGGACTTTGTAAAAGTTGATATTCGAAATTTATAGTATAATGAAAAATTTAATCGTATTCACAATTGCCGTATTGATTTTTATTGGTTGTAAAAGCTCTCCGGCTGTTTTGATGCATCAGGCGGCTTTTTATGGAGAAGCGCAAGCCGTTCAGCAATATTTGGATGCAGGAGTGGATCCAAATTCAATGACTCTTTCCGGAACAACGTCCCTTCATTCAGCTGCTTATCGCGGAAATGCAGTTGTTGTTGGAATTCTCTTAGGAAACGGGGCAAATCCTAATTTGATCGATGGTCGCGGCTGGATTCCTTTGCATCAAGCGGTGGATCAGGGACACTTTGCAGTAGTGGAGATACTTATTGAAGCGGGTTCTGATGTTAATTCAAGAATGTTAGATAGTGGATATACTGCTCTAGACTGGGCTGATATTCGTCAATGGCCAAAAGTTGCCGACTTAATTCGTAAGAATGGAGGGGTTAAAAGTGCTGAGCTAAATGTCGGTAAATAGCACGATTGGATGATAGAAATTTTGTTGTGTTTTTTTTTATCAAAAGATATTTTGATTTTCTTTAAGGAATAAATAGCCGCTTAAAAATATCCACCTTATATGGTGGATATTGTTTTTCTTAAGTAAGGCTAATTTTAAAAAATATATATAATTATTATGTACCGAACTGAGCAAAATCGGCGCCCTTCATTTCTTTTAATTAATCAGAGGCTATTCCAATTAATATTTGTGATGGTCGTTTTTATTTTAAGTAGTTTTACGCTAGTTGCAAATACCGATTCAGATGGAGATGGGATTTCCGATGCGCTTGATAGTCTTCCTAACGAAAAAAGTGGTGTTGCGATTTCTCTTAACGAAACTGATTCCATTTTGGAATACAGTGGAGATATTTCCTCAGATTATACTAACCTAACTTTCTCTCAGTCAGAGAGAAAGGGTAGATACGGTACCGTTAAATTATTTTCTAATGGTAAATTTGATTATGTAGCAAAATCTACACATGACGAATTGTTTGCAGGGCAAGAAAAAGATGAATTATATACATTTACATCTAATGAAGGATCAGAATTTCATTTTCTAATTAAGATAGTCGGCACTAATGACCCCGCGATTATTACAATGCTGGATTATGTGATCGATGCTGGGCTAACAGATGCAGTTGAACAGGCCAGTGGTGAATTAAGAGTAAATGACAGAGATGCAAGACAATCAAGTTCCGTTGCACAAACAAACGCTCAGGGGACTCATGGCAAATTCTCTATAAGCACAAATGGAGACTGGACTTACATTTCAGATAATAGTCATCATAATTTGGCAGTTGGCAGTTCTGTATCCGATTCGTTTACTGTTGCCTCCAAAGATGGGACTCAAAGGAATGTTAGTTTTTCAATTCATGGTTCTAAGAATCCAGCTGAAACTGTTGTAAATGGAATTAGCCATCATGTTGTTCCAGGTTCTGGAAGTTTGGTTTTAATGGAAGAGATCTTTGAGTCTGGACCTTACTTTACCAAACTTGATGGATCGGAGAAAAATAATGCTGCGGTTCAAAAAGTATTTAAGCTTGAATCAGGTAATCGCTATCGCTTTAGGATGCAAGGAATTAGTCTGGTTGATCCAAGGTTGAATTTAAAGGGGCCACTGAACGAAACAAAGTCCTATTCTGTTTTTAAGCAGCCTGAAAAAGGTGTTGTGACAATAAATAGTTTCACAAGCTCCTGGGTCTATACTTCCAATGATGGAGAAACTGAAAATGATACTTCAATAGCTCAGATTGAAATAGCCCCACCAGGAACTGTTTTAGTTCCCGGAAGCTTAGATGATTTATGGGGCAAATATGAGAAAACAAAAACTGGTGCAGAAGCAGTTGCGTCCGAATATCGCATCACAATTGGAGATCACGAAATTAATTTTAGTGTAAGTAGTAACGGAACTGCTACCGGTAACGGAACTAAAAGCGAAATTTTTGGAGATAATAACTTAAAATTTCAAATTGAGAATACTCTTGCAAGTGGAGCAACTCCAACTGCTGAGTTTATTAAAGATGCGTGGCAAAGCCGACTTTATATTCGTGTTGCATCAAATGATACTTCGACAACCGCTGAGGTTGCTGCTGCAATTAACAATGAACCTAGCGGTATGTTTTTTGGTGCGTCTGCCAAAAAGCTTGTTGAAATCGGAGGTCGAGATTTCAAAATAACTAGCAATAGGATGAATAAGAAGAAGAGTGGGGGAATTTTTGGTAAGTGGATTGCTGGGAATGATGACGGGGACTATATGGGAGATGATGCTGAGATTTTTATTACTCCAGCAACGACAGGCTATTATCTTTTAGAATGTATTGGTGATGCAGGAGGTACGGATTTTGGAATTGGAACATTTAAAATTATTGCTGAAAAAGTTGCAGCGGACACTTTTGGTGGAGACCTTAATGCTCTTTTTGATGTTGAGAGTTCTGGTGATCTAGTCAAACCAGTTAGTTTAAGAGATGCTTGGGAAGATCAAACTGTCGCCGCCGGTCAAGTTAATGCTGAAAGTGTTGATTTTGGAATTGTATCCAATACAAGTATCAAAAGTTTTAAAGGTGAATTAGACGAGGATGGTGATGAGGATTGGATCAAGGTTAATTTAGATTTTGGTAAGTGGTATCAATTTGAAGTGGGTGGGAGCGTTCCCGATCCTAGAATTAAATTGTTCAAGGACTGGGATAGAAGTGGTGATGATGATGGAGGGCAAGGCTTAAATGGTGTAGTCAAATTTAAGCCATCTAATCCATCTGAAGCAGGTGTTTATTATTTGAAAATAAATTCTGATGCTCCAAATCTTTGGCCGCACCCGGAACCGACATTAGGAAAGGGGCAATATATNGTTACTGGCATTGTTGGGGAANTCGGTAAANATGGTCACTGGCTTGAAANCGAAAANACACCAGAACCTTATGGATCCCTTCCGNGCACGGATGTGCCTTCTGGTACAAATGATTCTTCTGCCTTGTCTATATCAGACAAGATTACTGGAAGCATTGAAATAGATGGAGACTACGATTGGTACAAATACTCTTTGGTAAAAGGGAAAATATATAGATTTACAATTAATAGCCTTTCATTAGTAAAGCCTTCAATAAGGCTTAGAAGTTCGAATGGAGAAAAGTTAGATGACGACGGTGAAGTGGTAGCTGACAATATTGATAATACTAAGGTTGTTGAAGATAAAGGGTCCTATAAGGGGGATGGAACACCTGAAACTCAATCGAGCATTGTTTTTGTAGCTTCTTATACAGGGGATCATTATGTTGAAATATTTAGTGATGAAGACATAGATCCTGATAACGCAGATGTAGCTACTGGAACCTTTAATTTGGAAGCTGCCGAATTGTTTGATGATCACGGAGGAAATATAACCTACAAGGATGATGGAAGTGGTTTAGTCGGTCGTGATGGGAGTGGTTGGCCTGATTTTATTCCTGAATCTTATGATTTTTCTGATGCGACATATTTTCAGGCAGGGCGAAGAGTTTACGGTGATTTTTATGCTTCAAGTGATGAAGATTTTTTCGGAATAGATTTACTAAATAGAAATTCATACTCGTTTGCTATTCATGATAATTCAACAAAAGCATCTGGAACTGCCTATTCAACAATCACACTTTATAATGATCAGGGCAGGATTGTTGATGATTCACTAGGTTATGACGAAGGCCGTGGTTTTTCTTTTGATAATCTTACTGTGCCAGCTGATGGTTATTATTATATCAAAGCATTAACTACCTACGACTATGCGGATGCACAAAAAAAATATTTTATTCATTCTACATTTTATGCGGATGATTATGCTGCCGGCCGGCTTACTAATGGAACATTATCACCCGGTAACATTGCCACTGGAAATTTAGATGCCAATGGAGACAATGATTGGATCAGAGTGGATTTAGTTGCGGGTAAACGTTATCAATTCAAGTTAGATTCTGCCCCTTACGGAGCATGGCTTAAGCTCAAGGGCTCTTTTGAAAATGGGAATAGATGGATCCAGAGAGATTTAGAGAGATTAGATACAGTTGAAAATCCTTTTTCTAAAAATCCTGAAACGGCTGATATAGGTCAGGATATTAATAATGCTCATGATATCGGACTTTTTGGAGATCCAGGACATGGTAGTGTTGCTATGATGGGAGGGTTGATTTCCAAGGGCGATAAAGATTGGATATCTGTAGATCTAACTGAAGGCTTGGTTTATCAAGCTTATGTTGTAGGTAGCCCAAGTAATCTTTTTGGTGCAATGCCGGATCCTAAATTCGCAGTTTACGATTCCGATGGTAATTTCATTAAAAATGGAATGAACAATGCAGGAGTTAGCAATTCACACAGCGGAATTAAAGGGAAAGATGCCGAAATGCTTTTTACTGCGCCTACTTCGGGTAAATATTATTTTGAAGTCTCTGCTGAAACTAATGAGCCTAAAGGAAATATTGTTGCTAATGGTGCAGCGACAAATGGGGCAACATCTATAACGGTAGATCCTTTAAAGGATTATTTAAGAGCTGGTGTGGTTCTAACATTTTCTAGTGGAGCGACATTTACTCTTTCTGCTGAGAGTCTTGTGACAGAAACTACGGTTACTGGGGTTTTAAGTGGTAATATTTCTGATAATGAAACTGCTTATTCTAGTAATATTATTGCAACACAAGCGGCTTCAAATGGTGATGATTCTATAAATGTTAAGCCACTTTTGAGTAAAATTAAAAAGGATACAGTTATAATATTTTCCAACGGTAGTGAGTTTACGCTATCTGAAGAGGCCGATAGTAATTCAACTCAGTTAAAAGGTATTTTGAATGGTGATGTTCCTACAAATGCAGCTGCATTTATTTATAAGACTGCTAGGTACTCTTTTGCAATATGCCCTTTGCCAACTGAAATAATCACACAGGAATATCATAGTGTGAGTTCTACTCCAACGATTGATTGGACACCGAGATATACGGCCCCTTACTTCCTTGAAGTTGGCACTCATTGGGGGGCAAAGGGTGAGTATAAGCTTTCAATGACAGAAATGTCTGACCTTACATCAACTGATCAAGTTGGCCAAACAAGAGATACAGCTACAGATCTTCCGTATAATGTTGAAACTGTTTCTGTTATTGAATATGGCGGGGACCGTGATTGGTATAAGGTTGAAATGATTCCTGGAGAATCTTATAGGATTGATATGAAAGGAGACGGAGTGAAAACCTTTTCTCAACAGTCACCTTTGATAAAAGTTTTTGATGATCTTGGTAAACCCGTGGGTGAACTGTGGAAATGGAAATACGATAGACAATGGGGTAAGCCAGGTGGTGGATATTCTGATGATCAAGAATCCAGTTATGTTTTTAATCCAACATTAGATAGATTTGAGTATCTTAGTACGGCACCAGAACCAAAAGTTTTCTTTATTGAAGCGTCAGCATACTTGGCGGGAAGTATAACTTTTACGGTAGTGCCTTTGTTGGATGATCAGCCTGAGAACATTCATACAACTGGAGTTATTGAAGTTGGAGGAACTGCATCGGGCACATGGGAGAAGGGTGTTGAAAATGGTCCTAATGATGCCTTGAATTGGGGCACTCATGGTGGAGATGGTGATTGGTTTAAAGCTGATCTAGTAAACGGAAATACCTATAAAATTGATATATACACTCATCATCATAATCGCCCAGGTATCAAATTGTATACTGAATCAGCAGTCTATATACGGGATAACCAAAAGTATCCTTATGAGAATACTGTTGCTGAGTGGGAGAAAATTAAAGATGGGCATTCTCAAATGACTTTTACTGCCAATAGGACCGGTAAGTTTTTTATCAATGCATGGAATATTCACACATGGGAAACTGAAGATGGTGGGGCCGGAAATAATATTTATGATTTAAGTTTGGTTCATATTCCTGATGCGATTGCGAGTTCCATCGAAACGTCTGCGGTACTTGCCGTAGATGGTCAAGCCACAGCTGCACTTGAAAGAGTTAACGATCGTGATTGGTTTAAAGCTTCATTAAAGAAGGGTGGGGTATATAAGTTTTCTTTAATCGGCAATAACCTCAAAGATCCAAACCTTCGGGTTAGGGACAGTCATGGTGAACAATTGCTTTACAACGATCAAAGAAATGGTTGGTGGAATCCTTCGATTACATACACTGCGAATGAGGATAGTGTTTATTATATAGATGCGGGGGGGATAGACTCAGGAAGCTATACTATTAAATGTGATAGTGTTTACTCTCCGCCTGAAGGCACAGATAATTTTATTGGATCCGAAATTGAAGTTCCTACGAATGTAGCAACAGGTTTTTTAAATGGAGCTCAAGAACACAAGATTGGAAATATCAAACAAGACTCCATTACAATTCATGGCGATCGTAAGTGGTATAAGATCGATTTAAAGCAGGCTAGAGCCTATGAGTTTCATCAGTTTGGAGACTCGCTTCAAAGACCATCGATTTATTTACGGGATAAGAATGGATCTCCAGTTTTTCCTTGTGCAAAGAAAGATAAGCTTAGAAGTACAGGAGAGAAATTAGTATTAACTTATGAGGCAAAAGAAACGGGGGTTTATTATCTTGATGTTGGAGGGTATTGGGCAAGTGGTTATCAGCAAAATGGCACTGTCATGGGAGTTGCTGTCGGAAGTTATACTGTTCAGACATTCGATTTAGGTTTGGCTACAGAAAGAGCCTTATCTTGGGAAAAAAGTTTTAGTGATGTTGTTGGATTGGCTCCCGACTTGACTGTAGGTGCCCCAGATACATCTGGACAAATAACCCATGCAGATAAGAGGGATCTGTTTAAAGTTTCACTCTTGAAAGGCGCGACATATCGCTTTCGAATATCTGGTGGATTGGTTAGCGGCAATCCTGATCGTGGTGTGAAAACGCGATTATTTCTTCATGATGCGGATGGTGAGTATGTTCATTCTAAGACTGGAGAGGATTTGGATTTTAAAGCGACGAAAAGTGAAAGCTATTATATTGCCGTTGGTGCAACTACAGGGCAGTTAAGTGGCACCAATTTTAGAGAAGGCGGTGTCGATCCTTTTGGTTATAAAATTAAACTAATTCAAAAACGCGCTCCTAAAACTGAATCTTCAATCAATTGGTTTACAGACCTTAATGTCATTGAAAACGATATTTTAAATGCCGCAGTGGCAAATGATTCGGATAAAAAGTTAGATCGGAGTGAATTGTTGGCTATTTTGGATCAAGTTAAAGCTGAAGGTATTACGCAGAATGAATTAACTGACTTAAGAATTGTAGTAGCCAATTATAAGGAGCTGAATTTAAGCAATTACCTTGTAACTTTATTGGACAATTTAGTGAACGGGGATCCTGCTAACCAATTTTTTACAGGTAGAGATGCCAATAATATGGGAAGAACCGCTCGTCAGGATATTGGGAATTTATATCCTGGAAGCTCGCAAGATCGAGTTCAGAAATTGATTAATAAATGGTTTCTTGGAAAAGATAGTCCTGCTGCACCAAAACTTTATGTTCGTTTAGATCTTCCGCTTTTCTTTCCGACACCAAATGTCGCAAAAAATGTAAAAATTGTTGGTGGTGGAAATATTTCAACTGGAGCTAGTGGCAGTTTGACAATGGATCTGACCCTTAATGCTAAAGCAGGGGATATCTTTGTTGATGATGCTTCGACTGCACAGGTTAAAGTTACAAGTGATACAGCTGCCGGTACAGGTGTAACAGTGCCAGTTGAAAATGCAGGAACAGTTGCTGTAGTTGAGACTGCTCAAATGACATTAAAAGGCGCACGTGCTACAGATGTTAATCAAGGTAATTTGGGTGATTGTTATTTACTCTCATCTTTGAGTGCTGTTGCTGATTCAAGCATTGCTTCAATTGATGGTACTCATCCATCTGTTTATCCCGGAGATATGTTTGTTGACAATGCGGATGGGACTTTTGGTGTTCGTTATTATGACAATGACGGTTCAGAACGTTGGGTGACAGTAGATCGTTATGTTCCAGGTTATAGATCAGAAGCACTTGAGTTTGGACAAAGTACATCCGGCGAAAGTTGGACTATGCTAGCTGAAAAAGCGTATGTGCAGCTTAACGAATCTGATAATATTAGTCAGGATGGTACAAATAGATATGGCATAGGTAATAATTTTGGAATTGCAGGTGGCAATGCTTCGCAAGCGCTGTCTCATGTCAGTGGGCAGAAATCTTCTTATAAGTTCATAAGTGATGATGGAAGCCTTGATCATGGATTAACTGAAGCTCAATTGATCGAGATGGTAAGTAAAAAATTACCAATGGTATTCAGCACTGGGGCTCCATGCGCTAAGGCTTCAAGTTATGGCGTGCTCAGAAAACACACCTACACATATGAAAGCTATGATGCGTCGAATCAAAAGTTTTTTTTAAGAAACCCTCACGGTAAAAATCATGCGCAAGTAAATTTTGCTGGGCTCAAAGATATGGGAAGTAATCTTGCTTACTTGGACGGAACTAGGACAAAAATGCAGCGCATAGATACTTCTGATAGCTCCTTTTCAGTTACAGATGCATCAGCAGCTGGAGATAGCGATGATGGTTCTGGTTTGACTGCAATTGATAATTCCGGGCAAGTAAAGCTGTTTAAAGATGGCCAATCTAATCTCTATGCTGGGGCTACTGCTGGAAGCAGTGTTCCAGTGATGATTAGTGCTAGTTCTTTGCTTGCAACAATGAATGGAAGAACAGTCTTAATCGCTGAGACAGTAAATGGAGTAAATAAACTTCTATGGAAAGATGGAGCAGGGGTTTTGGAAGAAATGAACTTCAATAGCGCTTGGCAGTTTGTGTCGTCCGGTGATTCTGCTGCTCCATCAACGTCAGCCTATAATTCTTACGAGAAGGCTTTCAATATTGATGTAGACTCTGATGGTTATATCGGTGGAAAATTGAATAAGGTTCCAGTAGCCAATGCAGGAAGCCCACAGATAGTAAATGAAGGATCAGTTGTTACATTGGATGCAAGTGGGTCCACTGATGGAGATTCAGATACATTGACCTATGCATGGACAGCGCCAGCTGGGATTTCTTTGTCTTCAACAACAGCGATAAATCCAACATTCACAGCACCAGAGGTTGCTCAGAATACAAACTA
>NYWG01000056.1 GCA_002684915.1 Verrucomicrobiales bacterium | reverse complement strand
TACCAACATTGAGCCAAATTCCCATCCATCAATTTCAGCTCAAGTCCGACTGTCATCATGGTGGATAGCCAGACATTCAGAAAATATGGCGGCAATCGAAGCCGCTAACGACCCTAAAAAGGATCAAAAAATAGAACTACTCATGGTTGGCGATTCTATTACTCATAACTTTGATAAAGGTGGACCTGGCGAGAATGTTTGGAAAAAATATTTCACCCCTCTAAATGCAATAAACCTCGGTTTTGGTGGTGACCGAACTAACCATGTCCTATGGCGACTTAATCACCTTCCAGAGTTAAAGACCTCCCCAAAGGCTGCCTCGCTGATGGTAGGCACGAACAATATTTGTTGGGGAAGCGACTTGCCAAAACAAGCGGCTGAAGGAGTCCGAGCAATTGCCGAAAGACTTAATAAAATGTATCCAGATATGGAAATCCTCGTTCTCGGTGTTTTCCCAAGGCGACGAACTCTCGACCACCCGCATAGAAAAGAAATCATAGAACTTAACTCTTATCTTCCTGGACTTATTAAGGACATTCCTAATGTCACATACTTGGATATTGGGCAAAAATTTCTTGATGACAAAGGATTCCTATCAGAAGAAATGATGCCAGACACAACGCACCCCAGCGAAAAGGGGCATGAGATATGGGCGAAAGCGATCGTACCTATACTCAAAAATCTGATGAAACCAGAATAAACTTTCAGCTCAACTAAATCATAAAAATGAAACAAAGTGTGCCCATACTATTGATATTTTTAGGATCACTCTTAACAACAATTAGTAAGCCGAACGTTATTGTGATAATGACTGACGATCAGGGGTATCCAGAGCTCTCCGTTCATGGTAATCCCATTTTAAAAACTCCCAATTTGGACATGCTCCATGGGCAAAGCATTCGATTATCTGATTATCACGTGTCTCCAATGTGTACCCCTACTCGAGGCCAACTTCTAACCGGGATTGATGCTGCCCGTAATGGAGCAGTAAATGTAAGCAGCGGACGTGCGCTGCTACGCCCAGAAATACCAACTATCGCAAATTATTTTAAAAAAGCAGGTTACTCGACTGGAGCCTTTGGGAAATGGCATCTCGGAGCGAATTATCCATTTCGCCCCCAAGATCGAGGTTTTGTCGAAAGCGTTTGGTATCCTTCTTCATCGATTCCTTCGGTTCCAGCTTATTGGGGTAACGACTATTTTGATGACGTTTATATACACAACGGCAAGGAGGAGAGGTACAAAGGCTACTGCACTGATGTTTTCTTCACAGAAGCAAAGAGATTCATTTTAGAATCATCAAATAAAAAACAACCTTTTCTTTGTTACTTGGCAACTAATACCCCTCACGGGCCCTTTATCCCTAAGAAAGAGGACCAAAAAGATATTGAAGAAGTTCTTAAACAGACCAAGTTTGACCACTTAGGAGAGAGCTTAAAAAAACGCCTTAGCCTTTACCTTGGTATGATACTTAACATCGATTCGAATATTGGTCAGCTAATGAAATTTTTAGATAAAAATAATTTATCTGATGACACAATTTTACTTTTTCAAACAGATAACGGCAGTTTGATGGGCCCCCAGTATTTCAATGCGGGCATGCGTGGAAGAAAGACAGAGATATGGGAAGGAGGCCATCGAGTTCCCTGCTTTATTCGCTGGCCAAAAGGTGGTCTCGGTAGACCCCGGGATATAGGAGGGCTGACTCAATCTCAAGATATCCTTCCAACTCTCTTGGATTTTTGTAATATCGAATATAGCAATGAACCTAAACTTGATGGAATAAGCCTAAAGCCATTCATTCAAGGACAAGAAAAAATTCCAGAAGATCGTATTTTAATCATTAACTATAGTCGCATGCCTGGTTTCTCTAACTATCCATCTCCTTATTCTCAAACACAAATGAGAGCCGATCAGGCTGCGGTCTTATGGAAACGTTGGCGATTACTAGAGGATCGAGCACTTTACAATCTAGCACAGGATCCAAAGCAAAAGAATAATATCATTGAAGATCATCCCGATGTTGTAATGAAAATGAGAGGAAAACTTTATTCTTGGTGGGATACTGTAAAAGATTTGGCGAACAAACCCCAAAGAATAATCATTGGAAGCAAATACGAAAACCCAACAAAATTATCCGCAACGGAATGGTTAGATGTATTCATTGATCAGCAAAAGCAAGTTCTTCGTGGTGATCAAAAGAGCGGATATTGGTTACTAAACGTTGCAACAGCTGGAGAATATAAAATCGAACTTAGACGTTGGCCTAAAGAAACAAGAGGAACCATTAACGGAACTCTACCAAATGGAGATGGAGAAGCATTGCCCATCACTCAAGCTATGCTTTATGTCAGCGGGCATAACCATCTAGATATAGGGGAAAAGAAAGCATATAAGTTCGAAGGCCTAACTAAACGAGTAACAAAAAAAGACCAAGAAGCCACGTTTACTATAAACTTAAAGAAGGGGCCTTGCGCTTTACATACTTGGTTTAAAGGAGAAAACAATACCATGCTGAGCGCTTATTACGTCTATATTGACAGAATAAACAATAAATAATACACAATTTATAATCAATTTTGTTTAAGATCGATATTTCATAAGAAACTCTGATGAATCGAAGAGACTTTATATATTCTTCTGCTATTCCTTTATTAGGGACGATAATGAGTGGATCATCTCAAAGTTATGGCATGATTTCAGATCCTGCTGGAGACTTTAACCCTATCGTTCGACGCAAACTTCTTAAGGATCCAGTGATAATCGAGTCACTGAATCTTTATGAGAAAAATGGGAATTGGTTTATTCGTGTTCGATCTCGGGATGGAGCTGAAGGATGGTCTGTAGGACATCCTAAAAAAATGAAGTTAAGCCAAATCGTTTTCACAAATATAATTTCTCCATTCATGCAAAATAAAGATGCGCGCGCAATCGATAGCCTAGTTGATGAAGTATACTTGCATAATAGTAATTACAAGATGCAGGGGCAACTTTTCTGGGTTGCACTTGCCGCAGCTGAATTTGCGATACTCGATCTTTTGGGTAAAACGACTAAGTATTCTGCTGCAACGTTACTAGGAGGCCATAGACGAAAACTTGTGGACTTGTATGTAGCTAATAATCATAGAACTAGAGATGTTAAGGATTCATTACAAAAAATTATAAAATCTGTTAACAGTATCGATGCTAAAGCGTTAAAGTTCAAAGTGGGAGGTAGAATGAAAGTAATCGACACAGTTCCCCTCCGTACTGAGAAATTGATTCCCATGGTAGCTGAAGCCTTAGGCGATAAATGTACTCTCTACGCGGACGCAAATAGTTCTTACCTCTCCGTTAATAAAGCAATTCAAGTTGGGAAAATATTGGAAGAAAATGGCATCTCGTTCTACGAGGAACCAGTTCCTTTTGACTATCTCAACGAAACTAAACAGGTTGCTGACGCGTTGAGAATTCCAGTCGCATGGGGCGAGCAAGAGAGCAGTCAATGGAGATTTAAATGGATGGTTGAGAACAGTGGTGTTCGAATCTTTCAACCAGATATTTTCTACTATGGAGGGCTCATTAGATCATTGCGAGTGGCTAAAATGGCTAAAGCTAAAGGCTTTGACTGCACTCCTCATATTTCCGGAGGCGGGCTTGGATTTATTTACATGGGTATTTACGCTTCTTGCTCTCCAAACCCTGGTCCGTTTCAAGAATACAAAGGGATTACTTACGATTTCCCATGGGAATCTACAGGAAATAAAATAACAATTAAAAGTGGATCTATGTCTACCCCTACCGGTCATGGTATTGGGGTTAATATCGATCCTGATTATTTGGCTAGCGCTAATAGAATTAGATAGAGCTCGAATATAACTATTAACAATAAAATTAAATTCCTTACAATTTCATAAGCATAAGTTCTTTTAATAAATGAAGTCTTTTTCTTGTGCTAAGAAAACTCTTAAGTACTTTATACCCCGCAAGGGGAACTGGCTTAAATGCTATCAATAAAGAGTATTTCAAAAGCTTACGCAGGACGTACATTATTTTCAGACGTAAGCATACAAATTAATCGACGCGACAGAATTGGTGTAGTCGGACCCAACGGCGCAGGTAAATCGACATTGTTCTCGGTAATTTTACGAGAGCTCACACCTGATAGCGGAGAAATAGCTTTTGAAAAAGGGGCTCAAGTTGGCTTTTTGCCGCAAGAAAGCGCCCCAATCAATAATGAGACCGTACTAGAACTAGCTTGTTCCTTCTCTCCAGAATTCATTAACGCAGCAAAGAGACTAGGCGCACTTGGAGACACTAAAGACGTAGAACCAACTGAAAGTGACTACGAAGTATTTGAAGGCGCCGGCGGAGGAGGACTGATAGCAAAAGCTAGGCAGATTCTCAATGGCTTAAGCTTTAAAGAATCAGATTTTGAGCGCCCAGCAAAGGAATTAAGTGGAGGATGGATAATGAGAGCTCATTTAGCTCGACTCCTTGTACAAGAGCCAGACTTATTAATGTTGGATGAACCAACTAATCACTTAGATTTACACTCATTAATTTGGTTGCAAAATTATTTACAAAATTACCCTGGGGCTATTCTTCTAATTTCTCATGACAGAGAATTTTTAAATCAACTTATCCGGCATATTCTTGAGCTAGAAAATTCAAGGTTCACAAGATACACAGGTAATTACGAACAATATTTAGTTCAACGGGAAGCAAACGAAGTTCAATGGTTAGCGGCTTATGAAAATCAACAAAAAGAAATTGATCGTTTAATGAAATTTGTTGAAAGATTTCGAGCTAAGAACACCAAAGCAACACAAGCACAGAGCAAACTAAAACAAATTGAGAGAATGGAGAAAATTGAAGCTCCAATTATATCAAAAAAACGAATGCGTTTCAGTTTTCCACAGCCAATGAGAAGCGGGCAAAGAGTAATCCGACTCGAAAATATTTCTAAAAGCTACGAAGACCTTGAAGTATATAAATCATTAAATCTAGAAATAGAGAAAGGTAAGAGAACTGTTTTAGTTGGGCCTAATGGAGCTGGGAAATCAACTTTACTAAAAATACTTGCCGGAGTACTGGATTTTAATAGTGGGGACAGGGAATTAGGCCATAATGTAAGAACAGGATATTTCGCACAGCACCGAACTGAAATACTTCAACTCAATCGAACTGTTCTGGATGAAATGCTTGATTCTACTGCAACAGTAACGGAAGAATCTGTTAGAACCCTTCTTGGGTGTTTCTTGTTTTCGGAGGATGATGTATTCAAAAAAGTCGCGGTTTTGAGCGGTGGCGAAAAAAGCAGGCTAGCCATGGCCAAGATACTACTTGATCCACCTAATTTCCTTTTACTGGATGAGCCAACCACCCACTTAGACATAGCCAGTATAGATACTCTTATAGAGGCTATATCACAGTATAGCGGAACACTTGTTTTTATAAGTCATGATGTTCATTTTATTCGTAAGATTGCAAATAATGTAATTCATGTTGAAGCTGGAAACCTGAGGCATTTTCCGGGGCCATATCAATATTATCTTGATAAAACAGATCAAAATTCAAGCAGATCCACTGAAGCAAGTTTCCATAAATCCGATAGCCCCAAGAGCAGTCCTTCAAAGAAAAAAGAAGATTCAAAGACAAGAAAAAGGCGTGAGGCTGAAGCTCGGCAAGCTTTGTCGAAAAAGCGTAAAGACAAACAAGAATCTATAAATAAACTTGAATCGAAAATTACTAAACTTGAAACAAGGCAAGCCGAAATAAACTCCTTACTAGAAAAGCCTGAAACTTATGCATCAGGTGGACAGGCGTCAGTTTTAAACAGAGAATTAATGGAATTAAACGAAGGTCTTGAGCAACTGAATAATGAATGGAGTAAAGTTGTAGATGAACTTAACGCCATCAATTAAATGAAGGCCAGACTGCGCCTTTACCCTTTTCAGCGATAACTTCAGTTTGTAGGGGGGCCAATTTAAAATACTCTNTCTTATTTTGTTTTCCGTTTTCGCTAGGCCAATTGACAAGCAGGCCACTTGCTGTCTCTGAATTACCNATAATTTGAGTAGTCGAATTTTGAGATAAGTAGCCAGATCCAAGTCTAACAACATGAACACAGCCTNCCTGTCCGTTATAATCAAGCCGCATTGCAGCACCCACTCCTTTTACATTTCCCGGATCACCCTTTAACACAATCCTCAAACCTCTTCTTTTGGATTGGTTTTTAAATAACCTTGGTAAGTTGCCGTTTTGCCCAACTATTATATCCATTAGTCCGTCATGATTAAAATCAGAAACAGCTGTTGCCCTACCTTCTCCAGGCACAACAAATCCGCTTTCTTTAATATCTAAGGCCTTAAACTGACCATCCCCAACGCCAATTAATATAAGACCTAAACCTGCATCATCTCTTGACTGCTCCATACTAAGATTAAATTGGTTTTGACTAATTGCCATATCCAATAAGCCATCATTATTAAAATCAGCAACCGCAGGACCGTAAGCACTAGAGAATTGAGCTTCAATTGGCAGAGGCCTTGCAATAAATCGATTCCCCTTTTGAATAAAAACCATGCTTTCTAATGTAGTAAGCTCTAATTTGTTCATTTTCTCGATCAAAGAAGAGCCAAATAATTCAGTCACGTTCATATTTGAATAGTGGTTATAACTACTGAAGCGATCTGTAAGCCATGGCATAGCACTAGCAAATGCAGAGGCACTACGACGAGGATAGAGTTTATTATCTTTACCGTATTCTGTTTCAATAAAATCCCAAACTCCATCTTCATTAAGATCGCCATGATAAACAACTATAGGTCTTTCAATGGAAGCCCGATATGATGAGTTTAGTCCTCGATTAGTAACAACAAAGTCTACCGATCCATTAGCATCGAAATCCCCAACATCAACGCCGCACCAAAGTCCCTTAAAATGATTAAGCCCATAAAATTTCGTCTTATCTTCAAACCCTTCCCCATTGTTTATAAAAACCTTAGGAGAGGCCCATTCACAAGCTAAAATCAAATCCGGCATGGAGTCAGAATTAATTGGCGCAAATACAGCCCCAGAAGTAATGCCAACTCCTTTAAACGCTTCAGACCACACCTTGTTTTCTGTGAAAATCCCTTCATCGTTAATATAAATCCAAGAATCAGCAGGTTTTGGATAATGATTTGGTATTGAACGTCCCGCTATAAAAAGATCTAAATCTCCATCAGAGTCAATGTCAGCTAAAGCAATATGCCCTGCACTTTCCGTTTTAGCTTTAATCCTTTGAGATGGATCTTCACCTGGCTTACCAATTGTAATCATGTCTCCAAACTGAAGTCCGTCTTCAAGATTAGAAAAAGATTGAATCAGATACCCATCTGTAATGATCAAAGACAAGCCATCACGAGTATTTACTGATGATCTCGATTTATTAAAAGCACTTAAACCGGTACCCTTTAAGTTTTTGTACAAACCAATCTCCCCTCCTCTGCCGCTACTAATCGCCAAGTCCTCCCATCCGTCGTTGTCTAAATCTCCAAATGCTATTCCGGGTCCAGCTTCATTTAAACCCTTTGGCAATAACGGCTGTGTTGCTTCTTTAATGTTTTCCCTATGGACACTCAATCCCTTTGAATTAACTAAGCTAAATATTGGAGATGACTTAGTTTTGATTAACTTATTAATGTCAGAGCCTCTATAATCAACAAGGTAAATCCTATTGGGTTCAACATTATTAATTACACTCTGTCTTAAGTCTGGCCATGTTATGGTAAGTTTCGCTTTACCTTTAGCCATTGCAAATACTCTTGTGAAATCATCTGATGACAAGTAACGCCCCCCTCCTATAATTTCTTGGCTTTGAGTAAAATCACCATGAGAAATTTCAATGCGAGCTCCTATCCCGTGCAAATTATTTTTAGGCCCTTTTAGTTTAACCATCAAACGCGGTTTTCCAATATCATTGCGATAAAGAGAAACCGGCCAGTTCAAATTATTTACAACCAAGTCCAGATCCCCATCTCCATCCAAATCCCCACAAGCCATTCCATGAGAAATACCTTTCAAATCAAAACCCCAATTGGTGGAATAATCTGAAAATTTAAGGTTACCAAGATTCCTTAATGCCATATTAGATGTCGACTGCGAAGGGAATATTTTTCTAGCAAACAATATCTCACGTTTGCTCATTTTTTTAGATTCTCGCTGGTTCTTTAACTTTATAATCGTATCTAAATGCCTCGCGTTCCGCTCAACTCCATTAGTAATCAATAAATCCTCATAACCATCTAGATCGACATCAAGAAAAACCGGGCACCATGACCAATCAGAAGCTTGAATTCCTGCAAAAAAAGCAATTTCTGAAAATACTCCTAATCCACGATTTAAAAAAAGTGTGTTTCTCATATATTGTGGCCTATCTAAATATTGACCAGGTAAAGGTTGATATATAAGCCGAGGAGGCATTTGATTCTGCCTTGTCTTACGATCCCTATTAAGCATATCAAGAACAACAAAGTCATCGAGGGAATCACGGTTAATATCAGCGAAGTCAACTCCCATAGAAAACATGCTTGTTTTACGCAAACCATATGACGGCGCTTCTCTAAAACGGCCTTTCCCTATGTTTAACCAAAGCCGGTCTTCCGTATCAAAGTCGTTACAAACAAATAGATCAGGCAATCCATCCCTGTTAATATCTCTAAACATTACAGCGAGCCCCCATTCATAAGGAATGTTTTTTAACGGCACTCCTCGAGAGTCTTGAAACCTGTTTCCATCTACTAATGATTTAGTAAATTTCATTCCTCCCATATTGTAATAAAGCACATCCGGCAAACCATTCTCCTCAATACCTCCTTTGCTATTAATTCGAAAACGATTTTCAAATTTAGAACCTTTTACTTTAATTCCATTCACGCTGTAAATCTCTCTACGTCCTTTGATATTCCGAAAATTGAAGTCCGTATTTGGCATATCCATTAAAGTTGAATCTCGATAATGCGCCACATAAAAGTCTAGCAGGCCATTTCCATCTATATCAGCAATTGCTATAGAAGTTCCCCCTGGGATGATTAGAGCTTCTGGTTCGGCAGATACTTGCTGAAACCTATCGCCATCATTTCTATAAATTACTGTTTCACTGCTAACACTATTCACGATTAAATCGACATCGTTATCACCATCTAAATCTGCAAAACTTGCACCTGTAGAATCCATCCCGGCACAATCGACTCCAAACTTTTCACCTACCTCTTTAAAACGCCATTTTCCTTGATTTAAATATAAATGATTAGAGCCGTCTAAACGGCACAAATAAATATCGCACAAGCCATCATTGTTAATATCACCTAAAGCAACCCCTGAGCCGTTAAGGTAAACTTGGTTGGACAAAGATTTTGCCTGTGGAAGATCGTTCTGAAATTGAATCCCTGTTTCTTCATTAGACAGAAGGGTAAAACCAGACATAGAATCTCCGGAAACAACAATCTTACTCCATTGGTAAAACTCCGAATCTATTTTATTTGAATACAAAATAGCATTAGTCATTAAATATATTAACGCTATCAGCAAATATTCTTTATTATTAATTCGCAATCCGAACACCATCAGTTTGTGATATAATTATTGTTTTAGCACCAAATGGAACAGAATAGATAGCTGATTGAGAATCATGCCATTTAACATGAAGTTTTGCGTTCTGATCATTTGCAGCAAATACTTGTATTAAACTATCTTGTGATAAATAACTTCCGCCTATGCGGATTTCGCGCTTAGGCCCATTTATACCATTACATTCTAGCATTATAGTAGCCCCTACGCATAGATAATTATCCTTATCACCCTTCAAAATAACCCTAAAACCAGATTGGCCTGTTTGATTAAAATATAATTTTACCGAATCGTTATTTTGAGTTGTTGCAATATCCACCTTGCCATCTCCATTAAAGTCTGACGCTACACTTCCCCTAGACTGACCTAAAACAGCAAGGCCGGATTTTTTACTGTCCATTGATACAAACCCTCCTTTGCCATCACCTAACACCAACTGACCAAGACCTGCATCGTATCTTGAAGTTTCTGGCTCGACATCAAAAAAGTTCTGAGCAAAATAAATGTCCTCATTTCCGTCTCCGTTAAAGTCAGCGATCGAACATCCAAAAGCTGTTGTGAATTGGCATTCTACTGGAAGCGATGACTTAGTAAACGAATCTCCATTATTAATGAACACTGAAGTTTCAAGGGTGTTAAGCTTTAAAATTTTTGGTTTCTTATCTAAAGGCTCTAACAACGAATCAATACTAGCTACACTAAATTCTTTGTAAGATTGGAACATGTCCAGCACCCACGGCATCACCTTTGCTAAAGTATCACGATCTCGAAACGGGACTCTTTTCTTCATTTGAAGATCAAAAACTGTCTCTACTCCCTCTATGAATCCGTCTCTATTATAATCAGCAACATACATCCAAATTTCATCTCTTATAAATTGATTGTATTTAGAATTACTACCAATATTAGTAATCACAATATCCATAAGTCCATCATTATTAAAATCACCGGTAGAAATTCCATTCCAAATTCCATGGTAATCAGACATCATCCATTTTAGTGACATATCGGTAAAATTGCCTTTATGATTAATTAATATTACAGGAGAACCCCACTGACGCGCCAGAAGTAGATCTGGATCACCATCATTATCAATATCACTAAACACCGCACCAGATATTGATCCGATATTATTCAAAATAGAATTTCCCACATCCTTTTTGAACAGCCCATTATTATTTAAATAAATTTCAGATGTGATTTTTAAATAGTTATCATTATGATTTGAATAATTTCCTACAAATAAATCTAGATCCCCATCCATGTCGATATCTGCCATAGCCATTGGCCCTAAACCTGCTGGAAGTGAACTTCGTATAATAGTTGAAGACCCCTCAGCATATTTTATTAATGAACCCCCAACCTCTAAACCGTCTTCATAGTTTGTTTGCCCTCCAATTAACTCCACATCGTTTTCATTTTGTAAAAAAGGCAGCAAAGCCAAAGTGTCACGAATCATTTTTTTACTACCACCCCACTTGAACACCTTATTGAAGGTGGTCTTATTATCATTAAAAGAAAGTCCTTGTATCCAATGCCCCTTACTTCCGCTCATTATTAACTCATCAAGTAAGTTTCCATCTATATCAATAGCACTTAAACCGGGTCCTAAGGTAGACCTCCTAACAGAAAGAAGAGGCCTTGTTTCAAAATCATTATATTCGTTTTCCTTATGAGACATTGATACCACAGGTAATACTTCTTTAAAAATTGGTGTAATCTGTTTGGTATCAGTTATGCTTTTTGATTTGTTTACGACATCCGGATAATCGACTTCAACATATGAATTGATTGGAATACCAGATAACTCTGAAGTTCTCCCGGTAGGCCAAATAACACTTATATCGACCATCTCTGCGTTGCCCGGCACACCGAAAATAGATAATGCTTGATCAGACGACAAGTAACGCCCCCCAGAAATTACGGTATGACTTTGTTTTAGACCGGTAGGGCTAATTACTTTTACAACGGCCCCAACTGCATGCGTGTTATCTCCGGAGCCATTAAGACGAATTGCAACTCGATTATTCGTTCCAATATTTTCATATATAAAAGCAGG
>NYWG01000055.1 GCA_002684915.1 Verrucomicrobiales bacterium | reverse complement strand
TAACCAACAAGAAGCTCAGAAGAGCCACGGAATTTGCCTAGCAAATGAACCAGACGTAGCAAACCTACCAGCCGGTGAAGTGTATTTTGTTCCAACTGGAGGCGAAGGCGAATTCGTCATGCAATATGCAGACGGATCACTTGGTTTACAGACTGTCGAGAAAGGAAAAATAGTTCGTTCCACACTTATTCGCGGAGAACAATCAACAATTGATAATCATAATAAAAAATTAGCAAGTGATCCTGTTACCGGTGAACTCGGCGAACTGGGTTTTGGCACTCAGGAGCTGCCAGTATCAGGCCGCGACATCCAAGATGAAAAAATTCTAGGGACAATGCATGTAGCTACTGGTCGAAGTGATCATCTTGGAGGTTCACTTACTCCTGATAAGTTTGCCAAACCTGTAAACGCAACTCATGATGACATTCTGTTTTCACCCAGCAAAACTCCTGACATAAAAATTCGTGAAGTTCGAATGCAGCGTAATGACAATACAATTGTTGTGCTTGAAAATTACCAGCCAGCCGCGCACCTTCGTGAGGCACTAAACCACTCTTAAAACAACCTAAAGCATGCGAAGTTTTATATTCATTCTAACATTCTTAAACATTATGGCTTGGAATCTCCAAGCTTATGATCAGCCATTACGCGCACTACTAGTCACAGGGGGCTGCTGTCACGACTATGCCAAACAAAAAGACATTCTTAAACAAGGCCTTGAACGCCGACTGAATATTACAATTGATCATGCTCATTCGGGCGACAAGAGCACCAATCCTCCCCTTCCAATTTTCGGAAAGCCCAACTATGCAGAAGGATACGATGTCGTTATTCATGATGAATGTGCCGCCGACATGAAAAACCCAAAAATCATTGCTGGGGTTCTTTCACCTCATAACAAAGGCATCCCAGGAGTAAACTTGCATTGTGCAATGCACTCTTACCGCTTCGGAGATTATCGTAAACCAATAAAATCTGGCGCTGAAAACGCAAAATGGTTTGAATACATTGGACTCCAATCAACTGGCCATGGACCGCAACAACCGATAGCAATCAAGTTTGAAAACAACGTGCCATTTATAACTAAAGGCATTCAAAATTGGACTACCAAGCGAGAGGAGCTTTACAACAATATAACCATACTCCCATCGGCCAAGATCGTGGCCTACGGTGTTCAAGGTAATCGTAAGGCAGTTGTTGCCTGGACGAATAATTTCAAAGGCACTCGAGTCTTTAGCACTTCGATCGGGCACAACAACGTTACCGTGGCTGATTCTCGCTATCTCAACCTAGTATCTCGAGGCCTACTCTGGGCTGTGAAGCGGCAGGACATGAAAGTTGCCAAGCCAAAAAACGAAACGTTTGATTTGAATAGCAAACCAAAAGCTAAATCAGCTAAAAAAAAAAGTTTAAACGCTAAAATCAGTGTTCCTAAAAATGCCGCTACTGGTAAAAAAGTAACCGCTAGTTCAGAGGAAAAAAGCAAGGGCAACCTTTCAAAATACGCAACCGACGGGAACCCAACCACTCGATGGTGTGCAGCTAACGGAGCCGCCGGATCATGGTTACAAGTGGACCTTGGCCAGATACAAGATATTCAAAATATACGAATTATTTGGGAAAAAACTAACAGTGCTTATCAATATAAAGTCGAAGGCTCTATTAATAAAAAACAATGGAAACTTCTCGTCGACCAGTCGGAGAATAAAGAGGTCCGACAGATTACAGCTCACAAGGTAAACGCAAAAAAAATACGTTATTTTAAAGTCACTTATTTGAGCTCTAAACCAGCATACTGGGGAAGCTTTTGGGAGTTTGAGGCTTATGAAGGAGATCTTCCCGAGCTGCCTCGCAAGGTCATAAAAGCTTCACAAAAATCTGCCAACACCACTCCAAAAACCAATGATCCTCGAATTTCTGCTCCAGAAGGATTTAATCTTACAGTTTTCGCAAAACCACCTCTGGTCAATTATCCAGTCTGCTTGACAGCTGCTCCGACTGGAGAATTATTTGTCGGAATAGATGAACAAGGTTCTCTTGGGAAGCAAAAAGGTAGAGGCAGAGTAGTTCGCTGTCTAGATACAGACGGTGACGGCAAAGCTGATCAGGTTAATACCTTTGCGAAGATGGACCATCCGCGTGGCCTAATATACGACAACGGCCAACTCTGGGTTCTGCATCCACCTTATCTAACCCTTTACGAGGATACTGATCATGATGGCATTGCAGATAAAGAAGATCGGTTAATCAGCGGGATTAGCACAGACTATGTTGGCAAACGTGGGGCTGACCATACCACTAACGGTATTAGAATGGCTATTGATGGTTGGATTTATATTGCAGTTGGAGATTTCGGATTTAACAAAGCCGTCGGCAAAGACGGTCGAATACTCAGTCGAAGAGGTGGAGGCATTGTACGAGTCCGACCCGACGGCACCGAGATGGAAATCTACAACTGGGGTCAGCGTAACATTCTCGATGCCTGTATCGATCCGTACTTAAACATTTTCACTCGCGACAATACCAACGATGGAGGAGGCTGGGACATAAGGTTTTCACATATCATTCAAACCGCCGAATACGGATATCCATCTTGGTACAAGAATTTCTCAGATGAAATCATGCCAACACTTGCTGACTATGGAGGCGGCTCGGGATGTGGTGGCATGTTCTATCATGACACTCGATGGCCGAAACCATTCAGTCATGCTGTTTACACCTGTGACTGGGGGCGAAGTGCAGTATTTCTGCATAACCCAACTCCAAATGGAGCTACATTTGATTCTCACCAAGAAACATTTCTAGCTATTAATAGGCCAACCGACATCGATGTTGATGGTAGCGGGAGAATGTACGTGTCAAGTTGGCAAGGTGGCGGCTTCAGCTACAGTCACCCCAATGTAGGTTACGTTGCTCAAATTGTTCCCAAAAATTACAAACCAGAATCTTTCCCAGATGTGAGCCAACTCAATGACACTATCCTTTATCAAATGCTTACGGGTCCTAGTCAGGTTCAAAACCTACACGCACAACGCGAGATACTTCGTCGGGGACAAAATTCAAGTCGCACCGAATCACTAGTAAATATAGCCTTAAATAAAAACAAACCACTTGCGGGGCGAGTCGCAGCTATATTCACACTCAAACAGCTCGACAGAGGACAAGCTAGGGCCAACTTACTGAAGCTTAGCGAACAAGCCGACATCACAGAATTTGCTTTGCGAGCACTTACAGATCGCCAAAGCGAACTGGATAATCTCGACTCAGCAACCTTTGTACGTGCCTTAGAAAGCCAAAATCTTCGTGTTCGTGCACAAGCATTGATCAGCCTAGGGCGCCTTGGTGACGTCTCAGCTGCTCGATCAATTCTTCCGTATGCTACTGCCCCACACTTAGTCAAGAAGCCTCTACAAAATCAACCTAACCCGACTGCTGTTATCCCTCACTTGGCTACGCGTGCGCTCGTGGCACTAAAACCAATAGACATATTGTTGGCAGCTTTGGATACCGAATACAAATCTACCGCATTAAGCGTTTTAAAATATATTCATGATAGCAGGGTTGTAGACACGCTAGTCAGTCGTATAAAAGATAAGCCAGACTTAAAAACATTTACCACACTGATACGGCTCTACCACCGTGAAGGAGAGTATAATGAAGGCTGGTGGGGCACCCGACCGGATACCAGCGGACCTTACTTCGATCGCACCAAGTGGATAGGTAGTGACAAAATAGAGTCAGGACTGAAGGTTGCTCTTAACCGAGCCCCAAAAGAAATGGTTAACTTAATCAAACAATCTCTGACTAAGCATAAAGTAAACATCAGCGGGCTGCCTAAGGGTCGATCTTTAATCGAAGAAGATATTAATAATGACCCTATTCGTATACCTCGACCTACCGGAGACCCTAAAAATTGGATTGCTTCAATTGGCAAAAAATCAACTATCGAACGAATTTCCAAAGCAAAAGGCAATGAGAAGGCAGGCAAAAAACTATTCACTAGCCAAGGGTGTATCGCTTGTCATACTACTCTTAATGGCCAAACCCCTAAAGGTCCGCACTTAGCTGACATTAGTAAAAGATACAAAACTTCTGAATTAATAGAATCCATACTCAACCCAAACGCCGTAATAGCACAAGGCTTTGACACATACTTATTCACCTTAAGTGATAAGTCAGCACACCTAGGATTTGTTACATTAGAGAGTGCGGACACCATTAACATCAGAAATACAGCCGGCGTACTTTCTAAGTTCTCTTCCAAACAAATCAGAAAACGCGAAAAAATTCCGGGTTCATCAATGCCTCCTGGCCTCGTTGCCGGTTTAACCCCAGAACAACTTGCCGACTTACTTGCCTACCTAAAATCAATCTAATGCACGAAGATTTTTACGAAACTAATAAAGCATTATCCGAGTATCTGTTATTCCACTACGGTAACCCAGAGGAAATCCTACCATGGGATTTCGGCCCATCTAATGCACTTAACTATCCCATACGATGCATTACCGAATGTATTGATACCAACAACATACCAAACAACGCCCGAGCACTCGACCTCGGCTGCGCCGTGGGGCGATCAACCTTCGAACTTGCACGGCATTGCACAGAATCTATAGGCATTGACTTATCCGATAGCTTTATAAATGCTGCCATAGAATTACAGCATAATGGAAAAATAGACTACTCGTTTATAATTGAAGGTGAATTTGACCAAGCAGCTGTTGCAAAGGTCCCAAGTGAAATTGATCGCTCGCGAGTTAGCTTCGAACAAGGCGATGCCATGTTTCTTCGTAATGGCCTTGGGAAATTCAACATTGTTTTGATGATTAACCTAATCGACCGCCTGCCATGTCCTAAAAAATGCCTAGAGCAACTGGCTTCGCTAATTTGCACTGGAGGGCAACTCATCATCGCATCTCCGTGCACCTGGCTAGAAGATTACACACCAAAAACCGAATGGCTTGGCGGCCGAAAAGGAAACGATCAGCCATGCCAAACGCTCGACAAACTCCAAGAGACTCTCGATCCTGCATTTGAATTATCTGGCAAATGGGACATACCTTTCCTTATCCGCGAACATTCACGCAAATATCAATGGAGCGTTGCCATGGCCACTCGTTGGGCACGTCGCTAAAAGATAATGGTAATATAGAACTAAATAGTTTTAACCTACATTCCTTCTCTACTCTCAAATCAGGACAGTCTTACAATCGGAGGAAAATTTTATTCTTATATAAGAACCGACAAAAAAGCACGGCCAGTGAAAGACTCACCAAGGATATTATAAGATTACCCATGTGATCAAAAGAAATCTCATCAATAAATTTCTGAACAGGCTCTCCAATAATATTATTCGATATATCTTTGAAACGGAAAAATTTCCAGGCTAGATAAATTGTTATTGAATTCATACCAATCCACACAAATATTTTAGACCAATTTTTCCATTTTTTAACATCAATCAAGTAATAAAAGGCACCAAGAAAAATCATACTACATCCTCCAGCCACAAGAACATAAGAGCTAGTCCATAAATTTTTAATTACAGGGAAGTGTAATGACCATAGGCTTCCTGTAATTATCAGCAAAACACCAAGAGAAAAAACCCACTTCAATTTTTCAGCAGGACTTTTATTTTCATTCTTAAATAAAATCCCCACTAAAACTCCAATTAAGCATGAAGCAATAGCTGGAAATGTGCTTAAGAGGCCCTCTGGATCATAAGTGCCAGACCATTTGAAGCCTGGTAAATATTTTCCATCAAACCAGTTAGCGAGATTCTCACCTTTCTCGAAGGTAACTTTTTCCAAACCTGGGGTAGGCACAAAACTCATAAGGGCCCAATAACCAATTAATAATAAGAATAAAGTGACCAACAAACCTCTTAAATTCAAAAAACAAAACAATAACCCACAGGCTAAATAGCAAATCGCGATTCTTTGCAAAACACCAACATAACGCAACTGATCACCATCAGTCTCCGTCGGAGACCACCCATAATACACGAGGCCAATTAAATAGAGTGACAAGGCTCTAATAATGATTTTCTTTATTGTGTTTTTTTTACCTTTCTCATCTATCGCCCTTGGGACTGAAAAAGCTGTGGAGACCCCAACGATAAAAACAAACATTGGGAAAATTAAATCGTAAAATCTAAACCCTTCCCATTTCACATGCTCCAACTGATTCGCTAGAGTTTGAATAAGGGAATTTGAACTTAGTTCACTTAATGCAGCAGCCAAAGAACCGCCGCCTATTATCCAAAACATCGTAAAACCCCTTAATGCGTCTAGAGAAACTAAACGCCCACTACTATTTGTATTATTCATTTTTATTAAAGACTACTTTTCCTAAAACTTAAATTTCATTTACAGGTTTGTAAAAAAGCAACGAGATCTAATAATTCCTGCTGAGATAGAATTTGCCCAAAACCTGATGGCATTATTGATGTCAACTCATTGCCGAATGAAGACGCTTTGCTGACACTATGTATTTTATCCCTTGGAACACGCACATCACGAGTATTTGCACTCTTCAGATATATAGAAGTGTTATTCTCCCGCTGGATGATACCTCCGTATGATTTACCATCGGTCGTTTTAACTAGGTAATATTCATAGCCATTAACAATCGTCAAGTTCGGATAAAGAATTGCCTCAATCAAGTCACGCGGCTGTCTAATTTCTGAAATCTTACTTAGGTTAGGACCTAGTTGACTACCGCGATCTCCGACACGATGACAGGCGCTACATGAAACTCTATCTTCGTGAAACAACACCCGGCCACGTGAAGCATTCCCGGAATTAAGCATTCCCATTAATGAATCAATTTTAGCGTCTTGCTCCTTTTGATCACGGAATCTACTTTTCATTACATCTGATAAATCCTGATGTATATTCCTATCATTAAGACTAGAGAAAGTTTTCAATATTTTTTGACGTTGGCTCTTTCCAACCGCTATAAAGCCCGGGCTTCTTTTAAGCGCAGCAGAGAGCCTCTTGCCTAGAAGATTCCAGTCTTCATCGTTAATAAAATAATCCTTAGATGCCTTCAATTTACGCCCTTGAGTAAAAGGTTTTATCAGGTCGGGCAGGTAGTAGGAACTAGCATCGGATATTATCTTTAATAGCGCATCGGATTGTCGCCCACTAAGCAAATGTAGAGGCAACGACCCCAAAGCTTTTGCCGCTTGCCGCCCCATAATAATTTGAGTTTGTTTATTTTCTATAAGGCCGACTAGAAAAATAAATGATTTATTTGAAAGGCGGCCTTGATGCTTTACAAGAGCTTGGGCTGCACTCGCACGCTCCACTTGTGACTTATCCGGATTTTGCGCGATTAATTTTATGGCTGCTAATACATTTTCTTTAATATCGAATCTTTGCGCTAAATTAAGAGATTCCACCCTAACATCAGTCTCAAAATGATTTAATCCAAAAAGAATGGCTGCTTGAAGAGGATCTGGGAAACTATCTAGAAAACCTAGAGAAGACAGCACTAGAATCTTTCTTTCTATCTTTATTTCTTTCGCGGCTAAAACATCCAATAAAATCTCTTGGAAACCACTATCTTGAGCGCAAGCAATAACAATTCCCTCAATAAGTTCTTCGTTTGGCAATTCTAGCTCTTCTTCCTTAATAATATCTTGGAAAATTTTAATAATTTCTTTTTTCATATCCTTACGACTGGAAATCAATCGACGTGCTTCCTGTCGAACATTCCTGTCGACTGACCTCAATAATGGAACAACTTTTCTTGAATCCAAATCATTGCTCAAAGAAGAAAGAACCCTCAACGCAATTCGTTGACGATACGGATATCTATTATCCGACAAATATGAAGATACTTCTGCAACGTCTCCAATTTGTCTAATAGCATAAACAAAAGAATGGCGAGTATGAATAGGATCATTTGGATTCAAGTTACGAAATAAATATGGCAAAGCTTTCTTATCCTCTAGTTGTCCGATAGCAGTCGCAGCAGTAGCCCGCACTGATGAGCTAGAATCAGACAAAAGCGGAATCATAGGCATAAGCGCAGTCTTATCCTTCAATCGACCCAAAGATCTGGCAGCTACCTGACGAACTCCCGAATCCAAATCATTTAAAGCTTTTTGAAGAAACACGAGACTGCATTTACTTTTAATTCTTGAGACGGCCCAAAGACAACGCTTTCTAAAGGCCGGATCAGATGATTTCACGATTAAATTCGACATCAAATCTAGAATAGAATCACCTCTCGCAATGATAGCGTTAACGGCCTTGTCCCTTACTACCGGCCTGGAGTCATTCAACAAATGAATCAAGTCTTTTGGCTTTAGTGAACCCCATAAAAGCTTCAAGCCTCTCGGATCATGCCGAACGGAAATATCCTTTCTTTGAATACGATAAATAGCCCCTTTGATTTCAGGCATGGCCCTTTTTGAGAACGGACATCCCCAACTAAGCCATCCACCAGTATCCAACAATAAAAGAGAGCCATCAGCATCTTCCAGTATATCTGTAGGGTGAAAACCAATACTATCCGATGAAAGGAAATCTGTTTCCTCCGTCACAAAGGATCCATTTTTCGACTCCAATCTAACATTCACTACTCGGCGCGTATTAAAATGACAGGCAAATAACGTGTCCTCATATGCTTCTCCAAAAGTGTCCCCGCGGTATCTCATTAAACCGGCTGGAGCTACTTGCCCCCAACGACTTGTCGCAGGAAGACGAAATCCTGTATCAGGCAACAATGGGCGACCATAAACACGCTGAGTTAATCCCCCAGAAACCCAATGAATTAAGGCGTCATGACGCTGCCCTCCGAAACTGTCAAAAATCGCACATGTTGAAAACATATCACCGTTAGAGGTAAAAACTATATCAACAGGATTAACGCCGCCCTGACCTTCAACTTGGACGTCACTTCCGTCTGGCCAACAGGAAAAAACACCAGCAGCTCGACTAAAACCAGAACGAGTGCCATCTATCCCTATTAGGTCATAACCAAAATGACCTCCTGAAAAATATAATCTTCCATTTGGTCCTAAATAAGGACCATGCTGATTTGCTCGGCCATCGAATTCCATTGTTCCGAGAATTTTGTCACGTTTATCTGCAACTCCATCTCCGTCCAAATCCTCGAGCCTCCATAAATATGGAGCAGCAATAATATAAAGCGCCCCCTCATACCAAACCCCTCCTTCAGGCATCGTCATCCGATCCGCAAAAATAGTACTCTTGTCAAAAACACCATCTCCATCAACATCAACCAATTGCCTAACAAAACGTGGCAACTCTCGCTCTATAGCTGCTCGCGTAGTGAGGTTTCGCCCGTCACTTTCCGCTACATAAAGGCGCCCCAGGTCATCAAGGCAAGCCATCATAGGATATTTTACTATTGGATCAGATGCGACTATCCTTACTTCAAAATCCGGCGCTATTTTGATCTTAGGATATGAAATATTTTGCTCGGAATTAATACGAGCCTCTAAAATAAAAAAAGGACAAATGAAAAAAGTAAATAGCTTCAGCCCCCATATAGGCTGCAAGCTTATTTTAATTTGAAAGTTCTTATTCAATTAGCAAATATCTAGTTCTATTTATAAGTTACTTACTTTTTCAATTTTTTTTGAGCAAACAACCATTTCATAAAATCTGCCTCGCTATTACAGCGACTACTACTTGTATAAGTAGTACCATTATCACTACCAATAAACATTTTTTCAGCAATAGCGTGTTTATCCCCGCTCCAAATAGTAAACTTCATATTTCCATTTAATCTCTTCATATCATCGAAAACCTTTTGCGCCCGATCAATTGGGCACACTCTATCTTTATCTCCATGGAAAGCCCAAATTGGCAGATCTTTAATTAATGAAACATCAATGAATGCTTCAGTGCTTGGACGGCCTGCACCTGCTGAGGGCGCTGCTGCAGCAAAATAATTAGGATCAATTTGTATAAGAATATAGGTGCCATGCCCACCCATTGAATGTCCAAGGATATATATTCTACTCATATCAACAGACGGTAATTTAGAAATAACATTCTTAATATTTTTTAGATCTGTAGCATTCCACATACGGTTAGCTTGCGGCGCTAAAACATAACAAGCGTATTTGGTCCGGATCTGCTTACCTGCAAGAATCTTATTCCAACCTTTCAGTTGTTTACGATTATCCGCACCTTTACCCCCCGCACCATGCAACGAAACGATTACCGGATATTTCTTTTTGGAATCAAGACCTATAGGCTTAAGAAGCCGATATTGCATTGGGCCAACCGAATAAGGTTTATATAGATCGACCCAATTACTCGAAATGCCATGTTTCAATTTTGGACTTCGTCCTTTGGCTTCAACATCAACTCTACCATCTAGAGACTTACTGGCATTGTCCGAAGCCATTGACTTGGAACAGAGCAGAAATAAAGCTGATAACATGATTGGGGCTAATGATTTCATCTAAAATGAGTCTAGTGCATTGATTGATTCTTTTAAGTAAAAAATCCGCGTAAATTGTACTCTCTTGCCTTACTCATATAACTCCCTACTTTGATTTAATTAGCAACAAATTATCTTTAAAAATTTGGTTTATTTTTCAAATTTAAACGAGAACAAGTCTGCATCTTTCAATTCAAAGACCAATTTGATTTCTTGGCCTGCAAGAGAGTTCACTTGATTTCCGACATTGCCGGAACGAGACCACTCAACAATTCTGTTTAGCGAGTCCCCGTAAATCCAAGGGCAATTTTCAATCTCATATCCAGAAATCGAATTCCCTTCTACATCCAGCATGCCAACACGAATTCCCCCTCTGGCTGAACTTGAATAATTAATAGATAATTTATGACCCGAAAATCGTATTGGTTTAGTAGTTAACTTACCTCCTTTCATAGGAGCACTAATAGAAACAAATCCATCCATTCTTATTGAGTATCTTCGAAGTTTTGCTGGTTTACCATTTTGCAATGTTGCCTCAGTTAAGTACATTGAAAGCTCTGGAGGAGCATCTTCTGCAAGCGAAGATTTGGTTTCAACCAATCCATTGTTTTGATAATTATCTCCATAAAACCAACTATCTTTAGCTCTTAATCCTGGCCGGATAAAAGCCTCTTGGAAAACTTCAAAATTCTTTCCGTCTCTACTACTCATAAAAAGACCCTCAGTAACAGCTGTGCCTTCCCTCATAGAAACTTTACTTCTCTGCTGCCGATATTTCCATTGTGGCAAGTGGCGCGTCGAAGGAGTTAATCCTCTATCTTCATACCTTGTTGGAAATCCAACAAAAATATGCGGAGCTCTTTCATAAGGCGCAATCTGATTAGTATAAAGTTCGCCTCCTCTATCCGGACTGTATTCAAGAAAAACTGGCTTGGACCAACTAGAAGTAAACGAGTTGGAAGTCTCTGTCATAATATCTCGGCCATTCCTAAACTCTCGATGATAAGCTCTATACTCGGAACGAATTGAGTCCCAAAAAGCAAGATTTTGCGAATCAAAAGCACCTTGAGAAATTATTGGTTTTCCTGTCGCCTTTTCCCAATGAATGCCATCAGCTGAAACTAAAGGGAACAAAGGCCCTCCACCTATCGCCTTATATTTTGCATTGTCTGGAGCTTCAGGATTTCGATCGATAAAAGGACTAAAATTATGGCATATGTAGCCTAGTACAGGATCTTTTTCTGTAAGAATAATATTATTTGTCTTTGAACCTTTAAACTCAACCAGCCCTAAATTCGGTCTACTCCATTTTATCCCGTCTTTACTAACGGCAAGGCAATAAAACTGATCATGCAAAGACTTTACCCCACGGTCATAGTCTGCTCCTCGATAATACATCTTGTAGCTGTTCTCCGCATCTTTTATTACAGTTATGTAGTTCAAACCGTTACCCTCCCAAGGTTTGTCACTGACAAAAACAATTTCTCTAGGAACAGGATGCTTAAGCGTTTGCATCGCCGAACCTTCCAGTTTCTCAATTAAATAATTATCTACAAAAAGTTCTCTACGATCCTCAATATTCAATACATTTGAATTTTCTTTAGCAAAAATAACTGCATGAAAACTAAACAGTAGTAGAAAAGTGAATATTTTCATATTTTTTATAATCATAAATAACCTTATTGAAATGAATTCCTATTGTTTAGTTTAACTTTTTAATCGTCGAGATTAATGTTCTCAAACTGAAGTATATATCACGATGATTCATAATATTTTAATGTAACCTTTTTAGTTATTAGTATGTCTTTGCTAAACTATGGGGGTAAGACATTTCATTTCTAGGGTGGCAACAACTTTTCTTATAAATTTTTCTTTCACTTACTTTTGTGTTTCTCAAGAGATTGATATTCAAGTTAACCGTAAAGGAAATGCCAAACTGACTGTCTCGTGGAGTGTAGTTGAGAATAACAGCAAATTTTTACTGCAATACGCAGATAAAATTAATTCAACTCAATGGAAAAATATCGAATCAGGGTTTTCCTATGAAAAATCTTGGCCAATATCGAAAAAAGAATATTCCATTAATTTAAATTTCGATCAATCTGAGAGATACTTTCGTTTAAAGATGGAGGATTCCAGTGTTCCTCATCAACTTAAGTGGTTTGCAACTAAAATGGAGACAAATCCACTTAACAGTAATTATCCTAATCCTGAATTAGATTTATCTTATGATAATAATTATTTCATAATAGAAAGTAACGATATCCCAACTTTTGAATTTGTTTCAACAACACCAAACGCGCTCAGAGCTCAAGATTTTAGATGGGAAATCCCTAGGTTTCCAAGCCCTGCAATTGAAACAACACAAATTCCTTTGCTAGGTACAGTAGCTATTACAACATCAGGCATGCCAATTTATGGGCCAAATGAAGCACAGCACCCTGACCCGTTTGGTGATCCTTACATAAATGGCATATTAGATTTTTGTCATGGCCATACAGGAGGACAAGGAGATTATCATTTTCATTTTGCACCTACTTGCATGATTGAGGCTCCAGATGGAGAAGAGGAACACTATAATATTATTGGTTTTGCTCTAGATGGATATCCTATTATTGCCCACTATAAATCTTTACCGAACAAAGAAGGGGCAGAAGCATTCGATTGGCAAGAAACAACTGGATTTGAGCCTGACTCCGATTATAAAGCATCAGTAATAGATAACGGGCAGGTTTCAGAGTATGCTTGGGATAACCACAAATATAATGAGAATAGGCCGAACAGCACTCTGGACGAATGCAATGGCCGAGAACTTGGAATAAAGATTTTATCGGATGGCACGAAATTTAATGAGAAAGCATTTTTCAATTTTGATTATGCCTATTTCGCAACAGCTGAATTCCCATATTTAATGGCAAAATATAAAGGCACCCCTAATAGCGCTGGCAATACAGGAGTACCAGGGGGAGGAAATCCCAATGATGGAGGCCAAACAGGCGGTGGTGAAGATATAATTACAAATGTAAACCCTTCTGATGGTCTATCGGGAGATACTCTTACTCTAAATATATCACTTAATGGCAACACACGGCCACCTCTCCCTCCTCAACAGATACAAGCCAGAAGTGTTTCTGTTGGAACAATCGATCTAAACAACCTGACCCGACCATCAAGAACTACTATTCGAGGAACATTGAAAATTCCAAAAAATGCTCAAAAGGGAACCAAAGGCATAACCATAATTTTCCCAGGACCACCAGGCGTAAATAATGTAACTTTTACTGGAGAGGACAAATTTGAAATTAAATAAATCTAAAATTTATATTCACCTCGCTAAAAATTTATTTCTAGCGGTATCGATATTTTTATTTAAATCATTTTTGTCTCTTTCAGCGAAAGAGATAAATCAATCAAGATCTTCAGTTCACCATCAAAATCACTCCAAAGGTGTTGATTGGCAAAACATAAAAAAACCCCCATCAATATCTCTTAAGGCAACTCCAGCATTAGGAAATGGCTGGACTATATCTACCAATGTTAAAAATTTCTCATTCAGCCCAGAAAGAGCAGGTAAAAAGCACGTAAACGGCGAAGGGCATATGCACCTTTATATTGATAATAAAAAGACCGCTCGATTATATGGTTTTCCATATTATTTAAATAATCTTGAAACCGGAAATCACGAAATCAAAGTAACTTTAAATTCGAATGATCACAGAGATTACAAACTTAGTGGGACAATAATTGAAAAAAGAATTGAAATTCAACAGTTACAAGAAAGTTCAACTCATAATCTTAAAGACAGAATAATAATAAAACTGCCAAATAGCAGAAGCCATCCAAAACTAGAAATTGATCTGAAAAAAGATAGTGTAAAAGGCTGGAACTTAATTCTTAAAAGCAAAAACTTTATCCTAATTGAAAATAATAATATCGCTGAAGAAAGAAAATATTTATCTGGCTTCGGAAGACTTTATATTAACGATAAATTTAAAACCCGTATTTTTGGTAATATTTATCATTTATCTAGCCTCCCTTTAGGAAGTAATAAAATAAAGGTCGAGCTATGTTCAAACTCAAAACTTAGGCCATATATTATCAATGGTGAACCCATCTCAGATTCAATTTTTCAGTTCAATTCTAAAATAGATCCATCGAACGGATCCATTACTCAAAAATAATATGCCATAACTTGGCGGTAGAATTGAGCACTACAATTCTTTAAATCTTTTCGCTCCATTCTTCTTTAGCAAATCTACAAATTTCTTGCGCTGCAGTTCGACTGCTATATCTAGTGGAGTTTTCCTATCAACATCAATAAAATTTAATTTCGAATCATTCTCAATCAATATTTCAGCAACATCATAATGCCCTTTAAATACTGATATATGTAATGAAGAGGATCCCTCGATTGCAACATTAACATCTGCTCCATGCTTGATTAGCAATGACACCATTTCTGTTCGACCACTCCAAACAGCATATTGCAATGGGGTTATTCCATGGCGATCTTTTGTATTCACTTCAGCACCACTTATTAAAAGCTTCTCCGCAATATTATATTTAAAGAATACTGCACGGTTTAGCGGCGTTTTCCTCCATGAATCTTTTGCCTCAATATTTGCACCACTAGATAGCAGTAAGTCTAAAATATCTTCCTGCCCATATCTTACAGCTGAATGAATCGGAGTCCACATTGACTGGTCAACTTCTTCAATATTAGCCCCGTTCTGAATAAGTATTCTAACATTTTTATTATTTCCATGCTTAATTTCAGAATGAATCTTTGAATGCTGGGTAGTTGAACAACCAGCAGCCAAAATTAATATAATTAGAATTCTCATATTAACATATCAAACCTCAAAACTTTTTATATAAAGATAATTCACTATCCATATGAATCTAATCTTTCTTAGGGGATTCTGTACGAGTGAACACCCAATTGTCATCCGTTGTAAGCTTTTGATTAAATCGATAACCCATACCTTTAAATTCTTTCAATCCATCAGGTTCACTTACTCGGTTACGAACAATATAATCTGACATAGTCCCCCTGGCCTTCTTTGCAAAAAAACTGATAATCTTGTAATCATTATTTTTTTTATCTTTAAAAACTGGCGTTATCACGGATCCCTTCAAATCTTTCTTATCAATAACGTTGTAATATTCATTTGAAGCAAGATTTATCAAAATTTGTGTGCCTGTTTTTTTAATAGCGACATTGAGAGCCTTTGTCAGTTTTGAGCTCCAGAAATCATATAAATCTTTAGTATCAGGGGTGGTCAGTTTAGTACCCATTTCAAGTCGGTAGGGTTGGATTAGATCTAAAGGGCGCAAAAGACCATAAAGCCCAGATAAAATACGAAGATGTTTTTGAGCATAAGAAAAATCTTTTTCTTTGTATTCCTCGAAATCAAATCCGGTATAAACATCGCCCTTAAACGCCATTATCGCCTGCTTCGCATTGGATTTTGTAAAGGGGATATTCCAATCTTTATATCGTTGCTCATTTAAAGCTGCCAACTTAGGACTAATCGACATTAGTGTGGACAATTCACTCTTAGGTAATTTGCGAAGTTTTTTTATCAGCTTGTAAGAATGATCAAGAAATTCAGGTGAAGAACTCGACTTCACTAATGACGGCGTCTCAAAATCAAGTGTTTTAGCTGGTGAAATTACAGCGAGCATTGGGAATAGTTTCGATAATCACAATTTAAGGTTCAAGCTAATAAACCATATCAATTTAAGACAAAATTTAGTCGGATTTATAGCCTTGCCAAATCCAAACCAAAGTATCTGCAAGCGTATGCTCAAAAATTCGCCTATCACAATGACCGGAAGAACGACTAAATATGAAACGATAATTATAACCTTTTACCTTTAAGGCTTCCGCCGTTCGCTTGTTTGCTAACACCCAATTGTGATGAGATGATTTCGGACTATTAGCGCCATTGTCGTTTTCGGATACATGCGTGAATATACGTAATGGTTTTCTAACACTGTTCTCAATTAACTTTTTACCAGAATGATACTCCCACGCTCCAAGTGGATATTTTATTTCTTCTGGCGCATCATCATCTTGCTGGTCAACAAATGTTCCAGAATAAGTAATTATACGACGGAATAAGTCAGGCCGAAACCAGCCCATTGTTAAAGCAGCTGCACCTCCAGAGCTACAACCCATTGTTGCTCTCGCCCAAGGGTTATCTGTAAAGGCGATATCAGGGTAAACTGCTTTAATCTCACGATTTTTTAAGACAGCAGGTAATACTTCATCATTTATAAAACGTACATACCGATCTGAAAGCGTATCATACTCCAACCCTCTTTGACTTCCCTTGCTATCGTTCCCTCCATTTTGAACAGAAATAACAATAAAGGCAGGAATTTTTCGTTTTGGATTTTTTGAAATTGTCAAATTATCAAGTGCGTTTCTGACTAGGCTAAGCCGGCTAGGTCCGTCATGCATAACTAATATCGGAGCACTTATTCCATTTTTGTAAGCAGCGGGCACGTAAACATAAATATTCCTCTCCTTGCGCACGGGTTTCTTGGGGTTCAATGTGTCATCCGTACCTTTATAGATATTGCTATCGGCAAGAGGCATCGTGAACTGAAAGCTTCTTCCCTTTGGATTTCCTTTATCTTTTAAATCTGGATCTACAATATAATTTGGCCCTACTATATAATCACCGCCTCCTAAATCAGGATTCTCTGAACTTGATTCAACAGAATAACCTGCCACTGAAGTACATAACAAAAGCAATATAACAAAAAATGATGAGAGATTGATATTAAACACAGGTGACTTAATACCTCCTCCTACAGAAGCTTCAAGACATATGTATTATTTATAATATTATAATTTAAATATAGACAAACATCATGATAATATTATATTTTTGATCTAAGCAGATGCCAGAGAGCACTTGAAAAATTATTGATGGTAACAGCAAAAATAATCTTCATAGCGGCATGAATTTCAATTAAATAATTATATGGAAACTCAAATTAGTCCCATTCAATTGATATTAGCAATCCCATCGCTGGTCTGTCTTGTCATAGCTTGGGTATCAATGTTTAAACAAGGCAAAACAGGTCTTGGCATTGCGTCAATTCTTCTAACTTTTCTTTGTGGAATTGGAGGCCTCATTACTTTTGTTTGGGGTTGGATGAATGGTAACGTCAGCCCAAAAGTTATGATTGTCTGGACACTGCTCACAGTAGCTAGCGTTCTAGTAAGTGCTTTTGGTGTTTAAGTAAGTACAAGAACAGAGCATCTACTTTCTAGAGGCAGGTCTACAGCCCTAGTCACCGGGTTTATTTAATTACATCTCCCCATGGACATGTAATTAAGTTTGATTTTTGGAGTATACCTTAGCTAGATAAAGAAGAAGTAGAGCGAGGGTGAAGGGAATCGAATAATCGCGCAAACCAGCCTGCATCCTAAAGTTTAAATAATACTGAATTCACCCTTCCCTCATACTTTTTCGCTTTTCTCTGGTGCTGTTTTTTTTGATATGAACCCATTTGTTGCTAAATTTATTTCACAAATAGTTAAGAAATTTAAAGGCTATTCAGCATCACTTATTTCTTGAAGAAATCGATTGTCAAAATATTCAAAACACCCAAAATTTGAGCGGGCAATAGAAATGTCCTTAGCTTTTAGGTGAAATCAACTGCAACAACATCAACAAAAATTATTACCAATGGTAGTCGATTGGCTTGTGCCTCCTTAGGCTCACTCTGGAGGATCGTTTTTATTTTAGCAGTTTTAGCGCCAGATCTCACAGCTTCGTCCCGTGAAACCCCTGAATCCAATCCAAAAAAAACCAGCGAATACCGCGAAGTCGAATTCATCAAGCGCTACTGCCTTGAATGTCACGCAGGTAAAAAACCAAAAGCTAGTCTAGATCTTTCACGATTCGATTCGATCGATCGAATCCTCTCCGAAGCCATTTTATGGGACGAAATATTAATCCAGTTGAGAGCAGGCGATATGCCACCCAAGGATGCGGATCTACCAACATTAGATGAACGATCCGACTTCTTAAATTGGGTAGAATCTTCTCTTCAAAAAGCCGCCTGCGAATCGGGACCTCACCCAGGACCAGCGATGCTTCGACGACTAAATCGAGCGGAATATTCAGCATCCGTCCGCGATTTGCTCGATATCCATTTTGACGCCGGCGAGGCGCTACCCTCTGACGGATCTGGCGGTGAAGGCTTCGATAATGCCTCGGAAACGTTGTTCATTTCTCCCATTCATGCCGAAAAATATATGGATGCGGCTCGTGTGGCCGTCGAATATGCGTTCGCGGATACTCGATCACTTCAACGATTCTTGGTCGCCGAACCGGATGAAAAAACTCCTCCAGAAGTTGCTGCTCGACGTGTCATCGAATCCTTTTTACCTCGCGCCTTCCGTCGTTCAATTCCGGAATCTGAAATATTAGAATATCTGGCATTGTTTCATACCGCGTACGAAGCGGATCCGTCTTTTATGGTCGCCATTCGACTCACGCTACAGGCTGTTCTCATTTCACCCAAATTCTTGTTCATTGCCGAAGAACCTAACTTTGATGCAAAACCTCACAAAGTCACCGATCACGAACTCGCATCTCGGCTTTCATATTTTCTCTGGGGCAGCCTACCGGATGATGCACTCTTGAAAGCGGCCGATGAGGGTAACTTATCAGATCCAACNATCCTTCAAGAACAATTNAAACGCATGCTCGGCACACAAANCTCAAGAAAGGTTCGAAATTTTTCCCANAATTTTGTCGAACAATGGCTGGGNACTAGGNCATTGGGTCGGGAATTTAAGCCCGATAAATCAATCCGNGGNTACGATTCAGAACTTGAAGGNGGAATGAAATACGAACCCGTCTTCTTCTTCAACGAAATCCTTACAAAAAACCGATCCCTTCTTGACCTTCTTAAAGCAGATTATACCTATGTCAATCGGCGTTTAGCACGCCACTACAGAATCAAGGGCGAGTTCCGAGAACAACCAAAGCGAGTTCAACTTACGGATGAAAACCGACGCGGCGGACTGCTAAGCATGGCAGCCGTGCTCGCCGTGTCATCCTACCCACACAGAACCAGCCCCGTTCTCCGCGGGAAATGGATTCTGGAAACCATATTGGGCGATCCGCCACCACCTCCTCCTCCGAATATTCCTGAACTCGAGGAATCTGAAAGTAATGTTCCCGTCGAGTCATTACGCGAGCGTTTGGAACTCCATCGCCAAGATAAAGCCTGTGCCCAATGCCACGATCGTATTGATCCCCTTGGTTTTGGGCTTGAAAATTATGGAGTATTGGGTCGGTGGCGAGATAAACATGAAGGCCATCAAATCGATGCGCGTGGAGCCCTGCCAGACGGCACAACTTTTAGCGGGCCCGCGGAGTTGAAATTAGCCCTCCTAGGCCGGAAAGATCAATTCGTGCGCCATCTCACAAAAAAGATGCTAGGCTACGCGCTTGGCCGGGGTTTGACCTACTACGACTATTGTGCCGTTAACTCTATTGTGGACAAATTACGCGCAAACGATTACAGATCCCATCATCTGTTGTTTGGAATTATTCAAAGCGTTCCATTTCGCTTTAAAGCAGGTATTACCTCAGGTGAGGCCGAACATGCCTCGACGCTAAATCAAGATGAATCGATTCATGACTAGACCAAGTATGTCACTTTCTCGTCGCACCTTTCTCAAAGGCGCAGGTGCTGCGCTTGCACTGCCATGGCTTGAAGCCATGTTACCTCAACGACTGGCCGCCGCCTCGACTAATCCGCATCCCATCAGACTGGCCGCCCTTTTTATGCCCAATGGCGTGAGAGAAGACCAATGGACGCCAACAGGCCAAGGTTCCAAATTTGAACTCTCTCCAACCCTAAAACCCCTTGAAGCATTCAAGAATGACATCCTTATACCCACGAACCTCTGGAATAAAGGGAGCGATTACGGCGATGGTCACTATGTAAAGACATCAGGGTTTCTTACCTGCACGACTATTAACAAATCCCTGGGCTACGACCTAAACAGCAATGGCATCTCAATGGATCAAATCGCGGCCCGCAGCATCACCCAAAAAACACCGCTTCCATCCCTTGAGTTGGCTATCGACCCTGTGACTATTGGCGTTGACACAAATGTAGGTTACACGAGAGTTTATGGATCCCATATTGCGTGGAATAAACCTACTAGACCACTAGCGCGCGAAATCAATCCTCGCCTCGTATTCGAGCGTCTCTTCCGAATCAACAATCCCATTTCAACCAATACCATATCTGATTCTCTCCTTTTAGATCGTGTACTCGCGGATGCCAAACAACTCCGTCGACGTGTTGGAACCAGTGACAAAGCTCGCATCGATGATTACTTGGAATCTGTCCGCGCTCTTGAACGTCGAATAGAGCAAACCAGTCAATCGGAAGATCAACCCTGGTCTCCAAGAGGAAAAATCAGCCCTGAATCAAAACCGGAGCATCGTCCGGATGAACATCCTGAGCGAGTCCGTTTGATGCTAGACATGATTGCCTTGGCTTTCCAAACAGATTCGACCCGGGTTTGCACCTTTATGTTTGGGAATGCTGTCAGCAACACTAATTTCTCATTCCTTGAAGGCGTCAATGGAGGGCATCACAGCCTATCCCACCACGAACGCAAAGAAGAAAATCTCAAACAATATCAACGCATCGGACAATGGCACATAGAGCAATACGCTTACCTTCT
>NYWG01000054.1 GCA_002684915.1 Verrucomicrobiales bacterium | reverse complement strand
CCTTCCTGCACCATAAGATGCAACAAATCTGACATTGCGTATGACATACTATTATTTTCTTTTTTTAACCTTCATCTCCTACAGTTACTCTCATAACTTCTTTTGGCGTCGTCATCCCAGCAACTGCTTTTCGAGCACCATCTTCGCGTAGAGTCCTCATCCCAACTTTACGAGCATGATCTCGCAGCGTGCCAGATGTAACCTTGTTAACAATCAATTTACGACCTTCATCCTCCATCACATAAACCTCAAAACAACCGAAACGCCCCTTATAACCAGTATTGTTACACCTTGCGCAGCCTTTGCCCTCCTTAAAATTAGGATCTTTTATATTATTGATATCTAAACCCAAAGCACTCAATTCAGAACTAACCGGTTCAACCGGAGCCTCACATTGAGGGCAAACTTTTCTAACCAATCGTTGGGCCATTAAGCACCTCGTGGCAGAGGCTATCAAAAACGGTTTAACCCCTATATCAATTAAACGGGCAACAGCGGATGGAGCATCATTGGTATGTAAAGTTGAAAACACCAAGTGGCCTGTAAGCGATGCATTAATAGCAATCGACGCAGTCTCTATATCACGAATTTCACCAAGCATTACTACATTAGGGGCCTGACGCAACATAGCGCGCAGCGCATTTGCAAATGTTAAATCCACTGCGGTATTAACTTGCACCTGATTAACACCATCCAACTGATATTCCACAGGGTCTTCTACCGTTATGATTTTTCGGTCTGGTTTATTAATATAATTAAGACAAGAATAAAGCGTTGTGGTTTTTCCGGAACCAGTAGGTCCTGTAACGAGAAGAATTCCATCCGGAAGTTGAATCAAATTCTCAAAAGTTTGCTGATCATCTGATAAAAAACCCAACTGGCCCAACCCAAGCTTCAATGACTCCTTGTCCAAAAGACGCATTACAATGCTCTCTCCATGCGTCGTTGGCAAACAACTGACACGTAAGTCGATTGTTTTACCTCCTACATTTGCTTGAATACGACCGTCTTGAGGGACTCGCCTTTCAGCAATATCCATTTCGGACATGATCTTCAGACGACTTATAACCGCTCCCTGTAATTTCTTCGGAGGGGCTTTCTGTTCATGACATACCCCATCAATTCGATACCTTACACGAAAGCGGTCTGCTAAGGGTTCCAAATGAATATCAGATGCCTCCATCCTAAATGCCTCTACAATCAATGTATTTACCAATTTAATAATTGGAGCATCTGCATCTACAGCGTCCTCATCATCTGCCATAGACACCTCACCGATAGTGCTAATCTGCACTTCACCTTCAGTAATATCCTGAATAAGCTTACTTACACTATCATCTTTAGCTGTGCCATAATACTGCTTAAGCGCAGACTCTATCTCCTCCTCATCTGCCACGTTAACATTGACCTGCATGTTTAACGCCTGTCCAAGGCCATCTATAGCATCTAAATCCGAAGGATCAGACATGACCACAGTCACACTGAACTCATCCATATAAAGAGGAACAACCTTATATTGGTGAGCAATATTACGAGGAACAGCAGACACAACATCATCTTCAATTGTCTGTTCACTTAATTCCACAAATTCAGTGCCAAACTGCGCCGCCTTTGCCTGAGATATCTGAACCGGCATAATCAAGCCCTTAGACACTAAAGTGTCTACCACTCCTTCACCACTTGACAAAGACTCATCTTGAGCAAGGTTGAGTTCCTCGTCGGTCACCACACCCATTTCAGTAAGCGTGTCTAATAAGTAGTCGTCTCGAGCTGCCACAGGAAAAAATTAATACGTTTAATAAACCAAAAGGCCGACAGTTTAACCTTGAACAGAACAAAATTAAAGCCAGCAAATCCTATCCACAAGCACTCAACATGCTTGGAAAGGCGCAAATGGCTACCTGATGCTTCGCTTCGATCCAAGCATTAATTCATTTTTTATTACCAACCAGCAATTAAACCTATCACAAACTAACTGTAGCGCGGATTGCCATGAAGCACTGTTTACGGCAGAGTGAACCCACTGCTTAGGCAGCCATCTAAACACTAAAGTAATGGATGATGTGCTAAAATTAGTGGTCGGTATTGACGGAGGAGCCACATATAGCCACGGGGTCGCAGCCACATTGGACGGCCGGGTATTAGCCGTTACACATTCTAATTCAATGAATTTCACGGGCTCTTACCAAAAAGAAGTAAGGAGGCGCATGAATGAATTAGTTAGAGAATTAGAATTACAGCTCCCCTTTTCCAACGAAATCACCCATTTTGCTGTATCTGCAGCTGGAATATTTAATGAGGCCACAGCTGACCAAAAAGAGAAACTCTGCGGAAAGATATACCCATGGAAACAAACAAGACTCGTAGGAGATAGCGTTGCAGGATATCAGGCCGCCACATTAGGAAAACCTGGAGTGCTCGTGATTTGCGGCACAGGCACAAGCGTCATTGTGGGCAACCTGGAATCTAAATTTACTCATCTCGGTGGATGGGGACCATTACTAGAAGACAAAGGCAGCGCATACTGGATCGCCGTCAAAGCTATTCGAGCTGCAATTGACGATTTTGAAAATACCGGGGAAGAGACAGCGATCACTTCCATTCTATGTGAATTATACGAGATAAAAAACATTCAAGGCATTGTCCCTCTCATATACCACCCAGAATTCACAAGAGATAAATTTGCTATACTGGCCGCGCGAATAGACAAAGTATTGCAAGGTAAAGATAAAGTTTTTCAAAAAATCTGCGAAGAAGCGGGCACAGAAGCTGCTAAGCTAACCATAACAGCAGTGGAAAAATCCAACCTCGACATCTCTCCTCTACCTGTTTTTTTCTCGGGAGGAGTCTTAACCAATAATCATCACGCACAAAAGGCATTTGAAAAAACCTTGCGAGATAAATTTGAAATTATGCTCAGCCAACCGAAATTACCAACAGTGCTAGGCACAACCATATTAGCTCTTAGAGAGAGCGGTGTATCTATAACTGATAAGATAGTATCCCAACTGGATAAAAGCTACCGTGAAGTTGATGAGTTATCTAAAGCGTGACTAGTTGAGATTTTTATTAAAAGTAAAAACCCCTGAACACCATTCTCCACAGGACTCAACATCAATCATTTCCATTCCCGCCCGGCAATAAGCATCTCTGACAAGAGGGAACTGATCTATTAATATACCGGCCAATATCAAACAGCCATCAGGAGCCATCCAAGATTGCAGTTTTTCACTTTCATCAATCAACAAGTCATAAATTAAATTTGCACATATTACATCAAACTTCTCTCTACCAGGTGAAAGTTTTGTTAAATCTTTAACATCAAAACTTAATTTTTCTTCCAGGTTGTTTTGTTCCGCATTCTCTCTCGCCACGCGGACAGCTTGGGGGTCAAAGTCCCACGCTACAACTGGCGAGTATCCAAGTTTCGATGCAGATATAGCTAATATCCCTGACCCAGATCCAGCATCCAAAAAAGAAAGCGATTCGTTAGCTGGAGCATAATTAGCCAACTGTTTTAAACAAAATAATGTAGTAGGATGATGCCCTGTCCCAAAACTCAGACCAGGGCTTAATGTGACAACAACCTGCCCCGGCTTAGTTTGAACATCCTCCCATTCAGGCTTCACTAATAATTTATGGCTCACCTCGATAGGATGAAAATGCTTTTTCCATGATTCAGACCAGTCTTCACGCTTAACTGGACTAATCTTCAATTCTCCTTTGCCAACATCGCACCCAGACTCACTAATAGCGTTAATACCCTGCCTTATTAGTTCTTGTTCTATATCGGTAATGGCTTCGCGCTCCAAATAAACAGCCACTTTAGATTTATCCGTATTGGTATCCGCCCAAACTGAAGGAGATGTATCAAATATAGATTCCAATAAAACAAACACAAGATCCTCTGCAAATGACGTTGTATGAATACATACGCTAATAATAGATTCATTCTCTTCTGTACTCATTAATAAACACTCCCTGCAGATATAAATAACTTTTAATAAGCCCAGCGGCGAGCTTCATAAATCATGAGCAATAGCCTTGTTTGATCTTAACGCTTAGTCAATGCTGCCCAACAAATACAAATTAAATGAAACAGTTGTTCTCAATCATATCATTGAGCTGCATGCTCTCGACTAGTAATACAGCCGAATTAAATACACCAGGAGATCAAATGCTTTCGAAATATTTTGAAAGTGAGACCAAACGCATATCCAAAAACACTCTATCTGAAATAGAAACTATTGAAGACTGGACCACTAAAAAAATACAATACAGAAAACAACTTCGTGAAATGCTCGGGCTAGATCCATTCCCGGAACGAACACCATTGAAAACTCAAATTACCGGTATTATTAAACACGACCAATTTGAAGTTCAAAAACTCCACTACCAATCTAGCCCTAAGCTTTATGTAACAGCCAACCTATATGTACCAAAAAAAATCGACCGACCAGCCCCTGCAATCCTATATGTATGCGGCCACGGCAGAGTAAAAATTAATGGCATAAATTACGGCAATAAAACACACTACCAACATCACGGAGCTTGGTTTGCTAGAAACGGCTATGTTTGCCTTGTAATTGATACAATTCAACTCGGCGAACTAGAAGGCATTCATCACGGAACTTACAGCCATGACATGTGGTGGTGGAACTCTCGAGGTTACACTCCTGCAGGAGTCGAAGCTTGGAATGGCATTAGAGCAATCGACCTTCTAGAGTCACTTGATTATGTAGACAAATCTCGTATTGGAATTACAGGCCGTAGTGGAGGAGGCGCTTACACTTGGTGGATCGCAGCACTCGATGATCGCATTAAAGTTGCTGCTCCAGTTGCTGGCATTACAGATCTAAAAAATCACGTGATTGATGGCGTAATAGAGGGCCATTGCGATTGCATGTTCCAAATAAACACCTACGCATGGGATTTCGCTCAAGTTGCATCACTGGTTGCACCACGACCACTACTAATTCTGAATACCGACCGTGATAGCATCTTCCCTCTAAACGGTGTGACCAGATTGCATAATCAAATTCAAAGAATTTATAAACTACATAAGAAAACCGAAAATCTAGGATTAGTTATTACACCAGGCGGTCATTCCGACTCACAGGAACTCCGAATACCTACCTTCAACTGGTTCAACAAATATCTTAAAGGAGAAAGCACTCTGATTAGTCAGACTGCCACCAAACTTTTCACACCAAAACAATTAAAGGTTTTCAAAACCGAACCAAAAGACCAACGCACCACAAAAATTCACGATTATTTTCCGAGAATTAAAAACAACGACTCCCCCATTCCCAACAAAGTAGTAGATCTAATTAGACAAAAAACATTCGGAGGATGGCCAGACACTTTCCCTGCCCTTAACTTAAAAAAAGTATGGGATGTAAACTACAATGAAATTCGCTTTACTGCCTATGATTTTGAAAGCCAAAAAAATATCCGACTTCGTATGTACATCGAACAAAAGAATGGTGCAGATAATCCTAAGTCTATTCATATCCACGCACTTAACGAAGATGACTGGGAACAATTCCTGTCAGCAAACCAGTTAACTTTAGGCGAGCAATTGCGCGAGGAAATAGCCATTGCTAATATTAAGAAAAATACTCCAATCAATGATGAAACAAAATCTAAATTAGCTAAAAAATTGAATGGTGTTCGCAATCACTCAGAAGCTCACATAACTTTTGCGCCACGAGGTGTAGGACTATCCAAGCTGACTCCAAATAAACGCCACAACACACAAACACGCCGCCGTTTCATGTTACTTGGACAAACACTCGCAGGGCAACAATCATTCGATATCATTCAATGCATTCGAGCAATCCGTAGTTTAGATACATACAAAAGCATCCCACTTGAACTTTGGGGTAAAAGTCACACTGCGAGCCTCATAACAATATCTGCAATTTTCCAAAAAGATATTCAAAAAATTAATCTTAATAACTATCCAAAAACAGATAAGGAACAACCAGATTATTTGAATATCTCCCGATTTGCCACACCATTACAATTATTGGAATTAGCCAAACGAAACACTCAAGTCAATCTAATACAACATGGAAAATAGCATGAAAATCAAACGCATCTATTTAATATTTATCTTCTTACTAATACCACAGTTTGGGCAGTCACAATCATTCCCCGGGAAACAGTCAACCTGGAAAGGGTTCAAAAGATTTGATTTTAAGCTAGGAGATAGTTCATGCCGGATAGTCAGCCCAAAATCGGCAGCTAAAGGTAATCCATGGATTTGGCGCGCGAGATTTTGGGGACACGAGCCTCAAACAGATATTGCACTACTGCAAAAAGGCTGGCATGTGGCATACTGTGAAGTTGGTGGGTTATTTGGGAACGCAAGAGCTATCGATCGATGGGATAATTTCTATCAATTTCTAATTAAAGAACATAACTTCAATCACAAAGCTTCACTCGAAGGAATGAGTAGAGGCGGACTAATTATTTATAACTGGGCCGCAGCTAATCCAAGCAAGGTAGCTGCCATATATGGCGATGCCCCAGTATGCGACATCAAAAGTTGGCCCGGCGGGAAAGGCTCCGGAAAAGGAAGCTATAAAACATGGAAGCAATGTCTATCTGCTTACGGATTAACCGAAAAAGAAGCAATGAATTTTAAAGGCAATCCAATCGATCAATTAAAACCCATAGCACACGCAAAAATCCCAATTCTTCATGTTATTGGAGATACCGATCAAGTTGTACCCGTTACTGAAAATAGTGACATCATAGAATCTAGATATCGTAGATTAGGAGGAAACATTACAGTGATTCGCAAAAAAAATATCGGACACCACCCACATAGCTTAAAAGACCCTAAACCGATCGTCGATTTCTTGCTTAAGCATCGATCTCACTAGTTCATGGTAGAACATTACGATGTCATCGTTGTCGGGGTTGGCTCCATGGGAGCATCAGCCTGTTATCATTTGGCAAAACGAGGTGCTAAAGTACTAGGCCTAGATAGCCAACAAGTACCAAACAAAAACTCATCCTACAACGGTAACACTCGGGTAATTAGATTAACATATCAAGAGCATCCTGATTACGTGCCACTATTAAAAGACGCATACCGGTTATGGGATGAAATCGAACAAGAATCCGAGGAGAAGTTATTCTACAAAACCGGCGTCCTCTACATGGGATTCCCCGATGGAAATGCAATAAAGGGAGTTAAACTAGCATCAAAAAAACATAACCTTTCATACTCNAACTTAACACATNNTGATCTAANCAACCAGTTTCCACAATTCACCCTTCCTGAAGGAATGGTTGGGGCNCTTGAACCTAATGGNGGATATCTACTCTCCGAGAACATAGTAAAAANCTATAANGAACATGCTCAAATCAAAGGTGCAAATATAATAACTGAACAACCTGTGATTGATTGGTCACACGATAACAACAATGTCACCGTGTTTACGAAATCCAAAAAATATTCTGCAGATCAACTTATTGTGAGCGCAGGCCCATGGTCTAAAACTTTGCTTCATCTGCCCAAATTAAAACTATCAGTAACAAGGCAAGTGCTTGGCTGGGTACAACCGAATCAACCTAAACAATTTAGCAGAGGGGATTTCCCAGTATGGAATATTGACCCTAATGGGGATAATGACCTACATGGAATTTATTATGGTTTCCCTATCAGCAACAGCCCTTCAGAAGGCAACGGGCTAAAAGTAGCATGGCACCACCCTGGAAAACCAATGCACCCGGATAGCATTACTAAAGAAATTTTCGCCAATGACGAAGAAGAAATTCTTTTACCTCTACGACGATACCTACCTAGCGCGCTTGGCACTATTAAAGACATCAAGGTATGCAGATACACCAACTCAACAGATAGTCATTTCATAATTGATCGGCACCCGGATAGTAATCGAATACATTTTGCATGCGGTTTTAGTGGCCACGGCTTCAAATTTTCAAGCTCCATTGGAAAAATATTAAGTGAACTTGCACTCGACAAAAAAACTTCAAGCTCCATTGGCTTCCTTGGCCTAGATAGATTCAACACCAACAACTAAAGGTCATTGCCTTCGGACCATTATAGCGTCAGGGTTTTCTGCATGAAAAAATTGATGGTGACCTTAATGCTAACAGCAGCTTGCCAATCATTCGCAATAGTTAAAAAATATAATGTACTAGTTATCCAGACTGACGAACATCACTTCAAGACTCTTGGATGTTACGGAGGAAAGATTATCAAAACACCAAATATCGACTGGCTCGCAAAAAACGGAGCACTAGCGACAAGTTTTTACGCCACTACTCCAGTTTGCTCCCCATCAAGAGCATCACTAATCACTGGCCGCTATCCCCAAAACACACCAGTGACTAACAATAATATTCCGCTCGGCAATAATATTATTACCTTTGCTGAAGTTCTAAGCAGAAATGGATATAAAACGGGCTATTCCGGCAAGTGGCACCTAGACGGTTTAGGAAAACCTCAATGGCAACCCAAACGAAACTTCGGCTTTTCAGATAACCGATACATGTTCAATCGTGGTCACTGGAAAAAATTCATTAACACCAAAACAGGCCCACAAATAGGCTCTAGAAACAAGCGAGGTATTCCAGACTACAAATTAAATGGAGCCGATAAAAAGACCTTCTCCACTGACTGGCTCGCAGAGCGCACGATCGAATTTTTAAATACAAACCAAGGAAATCCATTTTGCTACATGGTAAGTTTCCCTGACCCACATGGCCCAAATACAGTTCGAGAACCTTATAATACCATATATAAGAATGTAGAGGTCCCTATACCAATTTCGATTAATAAGCCAAGATCGAAAACACCTCATTGGGCTGCTGCAGACCCTAGAATTACCGCAGATACAATTCGGCTAATTATGCCTGCATACTACGGAATGGTTAAATGCCTTGACGATAACATTGGTAAAATTCTAAATACACTTCGTAAAAATAATCAGATCGAAAACACAATTATTGTCTTTACCTCGGACCACGGTGACCTATGCGGCGAACACGGCCGCCTCAACAAGGGGGTTCCTTATGAAGGATCTGCTAGAATTCCATTTATAATCTATTGCCCCGGGAAAATCCCCGCTGGAAAAATTGTCAACAAAGCGCTTAGCTGTGTGGACTTTCTCCCCACCCTTTTCGCCCTAACCGGGGACAAATTGCCACAAGGCGTTGAAGGCAGAGATGCTTCAAAATTATTCCAAGACACAGAAACCAAATGGAATGATATAGCATTTCTACGCTCAACTTCAAATGGGCAGCCTTGGCTGACCGCAGTCACTGATCGATACAAACTTATTTACTCTTCACTTGGCAAACCTTGGCTATTTGATTTACAAAATGACCCTGAAGAATTAAACAATATGTTCGATCTTCCGAAATCAAAATCGATCATTCAAAAACTAACCCAACAATTAATAGAATATGCTAAGAGCACAAACGATCCATACGTCAAAAATGA
>NYWG01000053.1 GCA_002684915.1 Verrucomicrobiales bacterium | reverse complement strand
CTTGGATAAGCAAACCATAGATGCAAAAACATCTGACACCGCAGCGAATAATATCGTTGCATTCTCCCGCACTCGCGAACTCGCGACTGCCTGAATGGGAGATCGGGGTTAAACTAGCCTTGTTAACCAAGTAGTTCTGAGGGGTGAGATGCCCCTTCCTTATGTCTTCGTATTATGTCTTTTCAGTATTCAGAATTTATATACTGTGCAGATAATGCCTTAAGTGAGCATTTCTGTAAAACATGTATTGAAAAATTTGAAGCAGACGAGCGTAAATTTGAAGGTCATATTGGTCATGGTTATATTAACAAAGAAGTAAAAGATTCTACCGATCTACAAATTTCTTCTCTTTCCGATTGGAAATATGAAGATGATGTATTTTGTAAAACTCTTACTGAGCATCTAAGAAATTATGTAAATAGTGAGATCATTAAAGAACGCACTAATAAAGATACTATTGAAATCTTGCTAAATGAAATGAAAGATTCTGGGTATCAAATACAAAGAACTAATCCTAATTCTGGATATACTTGGCATAGTGACTTTAATACAATTAAGTCTGAAATTGAAAATAGTGGTGTTCGCCTGTTAACGTTTATATGGTATCTTAATGATATCGTAGAAGATGGTTACACAGAATTTATTGATGGTACAAAAATTCAACCCAAGACTGGAAGAATGATCATTTTTCCGGCATGTTGGACTTTTTTTCATCGTGGATACCCACCCAAAAGCGAAATTAAATATATTGCTACGGGGTGGTTGCATTCTTTAGTTACAAACTAAATCCTAGAGGTGAGATACCTCTTTAATCCCGAGTAGCTCAGTGGCAGAGCTGGTGACTGTTAATCACTCGGTCGCAGGTTCAAATCCTGCCTCGGGAGTTGTATAAATAATCTGAGATCAGATCTTAGTAACCGCAGCGGTTGAGTAATATGGCTTTGACTAGACTTGACAATCTTATTAGTAGTAAAACTGGTAAGTATTTGTATGTCTCCCCCGATGATTTCAATGCTTCGGATGAGTTGAACAACAGGGGAAATTCCCCAATTAGACCATTTAAGTCTATTCAGAGAGCATTCTTAGAGATTGCAAGGTATTCATACCTTCCTGGTCCCGATAATGATCGTTTTGACCAGTTCACGATCATGTTGATGCCTGGTAATCATTATATTGATAACCGTCCTGGCATTGTTGGAACTACGGGTATTGATGCATTTGCATTCAATCAAGCATTAAATGAGTGGGAAGATAACTCTAATCTTGATATCTCAGATCCAAATAATATCCTTTATAGATTCAATAACACTGAAGGTGGTGCAATTCTACCTAGAGGTTCATCTCTTGTAGGTTATGATCTTCGTAGGACTGTTGTCCGTCCTTTATATGTCCCAGATCCTGCAGACAGGTTAGAGAAGCGTTCTGCTATCTTTAATGTAACTGGTGCATGTTATTTCTGGCAGTTTACGATCAAAGATGGTGATCTAGAACCTTCTTCTCCTCTCTACAATAAGAACGAAGGTGTAGGTAAGGTATATTATCAGAATGGATACTGGGATCAGTTAGCAATTCCTAACTATTCTCACCATAAACTAACTGTATTTGAATATGCAGACAAAGAAGAATTAGGTCTATACTATCAGAAGATTGCTAAGGCATTTTCTCAGTATCAACCAACAATTGACGATCCCGGTGAATTTACTGAAAGAATCCAAGAAACTAGAATTGTTGGTCCTCTATCAGACATTCGCTCTATTGAAAGTATTGAGTGTGTAGATTCCTCTCCTGCAGGAACAATCAGTGTCAATATTACCACTAAAGTAAACCATGGTTATTTCAAGAACCAGTTTGTTTCTATTGAAAACAATGGGTTAGATGATCAATTAAACGGCACCTTCCCCGTAGAAGATATTGATCTAGTAGATGGTAGGAAGTTTACTTATAAAATTCCTGGAACTGTTGCAGCTCTTGGAACCAGTGTAAGTTTAGTTAGCGGAACATCATATACAGCTCAAAGTGGATTAAGTGCAAATGCGGTAGTTAAAGCGGAAGTTGATTCCGTTGAATCCGCGTCTCCGTATGTCTTTAACTGCTCTATTCGCTCTACCTGGGGTATTTGCGGAATCTGGGCAAATGGACTGAAGGCAACTGGATTTAAATCCATGGTTATCGCTCAGTATACGGGCGTTTCATTGCAGAAAGATGACAGAGCATTCATTCGTTATGATGAGTATTCTAACACGTTTAATCAGGCATCATTAACTGATGCATTTGCAACTGTTCCATATCACACTAAAGGTGATGCATATTGGAAGGATGACTGGAGAAACTTCCACGTTCGTGCATCAGATGACGCATTCATTCAGAACGTTTCTATCTTCGCTGTTGGTTTTGCTGATCACTTCCTAATGGAAAGTGGTGGTGATATGTCTATCACCAACTCTAACTCTAACTTCGGTAACACATCACTTCATGCTATTGGTTTTAAAGGATTTGCCTTTAATCAAGATAAGGGTGGTTACATCACGGACATTGTTCCTCCAAAAACTATCCCTGAAACACAAGGAAATACCAAGAAGAATGCTTACTACACTATTGATGTAAAAGCATCTAATGATCCTAATAATCACAGTAAAATTTTCTTTGGTGATGATGAAGCATATGATCCTGCCAAGAGACCTGCAGCATCAATTGATGGATTCAGAATTGGTGCAAGAAGTGATGAAAAACTATATGTAAAACTAACTCCAAGAAGTGCTGGTGCCAGTAACATTTTTGATGCTACTCTATCACCAAATGGATTTAAGAAATTTACTGCAACTGCATCTATTCTTAATCCTAGCAATCTTGTACTTAATAATAAGGATCTTGATGCAGCAGATAGAATTGAAGAAAATAAGAGCTTCATTGCTGCTGAAGCATATGGATTTATCACTGGAAAATATCCAAATCTTGTAGTTAAATCTGGCATCAGCATTGAGAAATGTCGTCGCGATATTGGATATCTGATTGATGCTACAGTACAAGATCTTCGTCTTGGTGGTAATATTAATACTATCCAGGCAGCAGAGTCTTATTATGTTGGAAATAATCTCTCTTATATCACTGGAGAACTATCAGAAACTTTAGAAGGATATAATTACGCGAGAGATTTAGCAATCGCAGCGATGCGTAATTTCTCGTATCTGCGTCAAGGTGTTTCTACTACAGCAGCATCTTCTATTGTAAACATTGGCGATACTTCTGGTATTTCTCAGGGTATGATCGTTGCAGATTACGATCCTTCTGAGTTTACTGATGGTAAGTTGAATGCTGGAGCTTCACGTCCTAATGCTCCTGCCATCCCAGATAACACTTATGTTAAGCGTGTTATTGATGCAACTACAATTGAGTTGGGTCAAAAAGCAGTATACAGTGAGAAGAAACTGGTATCTGATCGTTACGGAGACGCAAAAGATTTAATCCTTCTCAATAAAGCATTCATTGCTGCTGAAGCATATGATCGTATGGTCCTTGACTTCCCTGGATTTGTTACTCCTACAGGTAATCCACAGGATTGTAAGGATGATATTGTTGATGTAATTGAAGCAGTTGCAGAAAATACTGCTTTTGGTGGTAATGCTGATACTTATGATGCAGCATACTTGTATGAAACCGGCGCTCATGTTGCTGGCGAAGAAGATGAGACTATCAAAGCATTCACATATGCTAGAGATATGTGCATCCAAGTCATGCGTAATGAAGATGTATTCATCTTTGGATCTCATGGTTTATCACAACAGAAAGATACTACTATCACCTATGTTGCTCCTGAACTAGTCAAAGATCGTTATGGTGATGCTCGTAATCTAATTCTTGCTAACAAAACTTTGATCGCAACTGAAGCATATGCAAGAATGCTTACAGTATACCCTTCATTTACTACTCCTACAGGTAATCCACAGGATTGTATTGATGATGTTATTGATATTCTAGAAGCAGTTGCTGATAACTTAGCATACGGTGGTAACGATAAATCTTGGGATGCTGCCTATTCTTATGTTAAAGGTGCTCATGTAGCAGGTGAAGAAGCACAAACTCTTCATATTTTTGAGCAAGCAAAAGAAATGGCTGCTCAAGTTATGAGAAACCAAAAGGTCCTTTCGGTAGGGTCTCATGGTTTAACTCAAACCTATGATACATCAATTACATATAATACACCAGATCCAGTAATTGATCGTAATGGTGATGCTCGCAACTTAATTCTTTCCAATAAAGCAGTGATTGCTGCTGAAGCATACGAAAGAATGATCGCTGAGAATCCTGGGTTTGTTCCTCCAACTGGCAACGCTCAAGATTGTATTGATGACATTGATGATTTCGTTCAGGAAGTTTCTTATAACTTAGCATTTGGTGGAAATGATAGAGTCTGGGACATGGCAAACCTGTATGTTCAGGGTGCTCATGTTGCTGGTGAAGAATTACAGACTACACAAGCTCTTGAATATGCTAGAGACCTAATGGTCCAAGCAATGAGAAATGAAACCATGCTCCTTGTCGGTAGTCATGGTTTAACTCAGACAAAAGACACAACTATTACAGTTGATGCTCCTACACCTGTAGATAATAAGTCTGCAGATGCAAGAAACCTAATTCTAGCAAACAAAGACTTTATTTCTGAGATTGCTTTGGGTAGAATGTTAGCAAACTTCCCTACATTTACAGTTCCAACTGGAAACAGTAATGATTGTCTTGATGACATCAAGGACGTTGTAGATGTTGTTGCTCATAACTTAGCATATGGCGGTAATGACAGAGTATGGGATGCTGCTAACTTCTATGCTACTGGGGCACATGTCGCTGGTGAAGAAACAGAAACAATTTTCGCGTTTACTGAAGCACGTGCTCTCATGATTGAGGTCATGAGAAATGAAAATGTAACTGTTGGTGGTCATACAACTTTAACTCAATCTAAAGACCTAACAATTACTGCTGATGGATCCCCTGTTTGTGCTTCACAGGCAGCTACGATCACCACGTTGATTCAAATACTTACTAATACCATTACTTCTAGTAATCTACTATATGGTGTTACACGTACTTTATCTAATGCATCGTGTAATGATGTTAAATCATCTCTGACAACTTTCACTGATCTAGTTACTGTTGCTATCAACACACCATCTTCTCTTGCTAATGTTGCAAGAACTTTATCTGTTGGATCGTGTGAAGATGCAAGAACAACTATTACTACACTCTTTAATATTATTTCTAGTGCAGTATCAACCCCAACATCACTTTCATCTGTTCTTAGAACTGTATCTAACGGATCTTGTCAAAATGTAGCATCTGCTATTACTACTCTGTTCCAGATTGTTAATAATACAATTGCAAATCCTGGATACTTACAGTCGGTTGATAGAGTTGAGTCTCCACTCGGACTTGCATTTGGTCCATCNGTAAATGCAAATGCAACTACTACAAANTCTTACCTNTACTTCACTTTAACTTCAGGCGTATATACATCTGAGTTCTCGCCAATTGTTGACGATACTATTACTCAACATACCTCTTATCCGGAGTGTGCTGATCAAGCTTCTGCTATTCGTCAGTTCTTTACTAATATCTCAACGATTATTCAGACTGGTCTGAATACTATTCCTAGAGTAGAACCTTCTCAACTTACCACACAACTTGCTTCCAGAGCAACAACCTGGACTCTTAGAACAGGTTCTGGTGCTAACCCACATAACCTAGAAACTGGCACACCAATTAGATTGGTTCCACGTCCTCGTTATGATAGTGTAACTAACTCTTATGTTGATGTTGATAAGAGAAAGATTAGACTTCCAAATGGTTTTGAAACTAACGAAGAGTATTATGTAATTGCTCCTGCAAGAAAGACAAAACCAGAACCTTATGAAGGAACTTCAGTCTTTAACGGAACAGATCAAACAAAGATTATGCTTGCAAACAGCAAAGAAAATGCTGCAGCAGGTATCTATATTCACTCTGCTGAAGTAGAGTCTATTGATCCTGATATTGAAATTGATGTATATCAATTTGTATTAGATGATAATTATGATTTGCATCAGTACTCTTGTATCCTAGAGGCAAATACTAACTCTAAGATTCGTACTGATGTACCACATATCTTTGATGTTCCTTTTGCAGATATTTCTGGTCATCAGGTATTCTTCAGAGCAAATGAAGGTGGAAGTGTTCCTCTTGTAGGTTCTAACTATGCTGGAGATAGTTCTATCTCTGATAGTAATGGTAGAATTCGTGGAGATAAATTCTTCTGGGCAAGATATCAAACTGAAAAAACTTTCACTATTCACGCAACAAAGGCAGATGCAATTGCTGATATTAATGCAATTACATTCCAGACTGGTTCTTACGACTTCTCAACATTTGCAGATAAGCGTGAATCACCTGTAAGATTTGATCCGTCATATTTAAATCCAAATACGACACCAGCAATTTATGGTAAGTGGTATATGCAGGTTGAGGATCATTCTTCTAATGTTAATGATCCTAGGTATGATGAAAGCATCTTAACTAGATTGCATGAGAATACTTATAGTGATATCTCTGGTCAAGATAAGACTAACGATGCTTGGTTTGAAAGAATCAAGGATGAAAGAGATAAAGATGATCGTATCTATCGTCTTCGTTATGTTATTCCTGAGTACTTACAAGCGGTTCGTGATCCTATTAATGGATTTACCATTAAAGTTCGTAAGGATGAAACTAGAAAACTTCTACCACAAAAACTTGTACTTAAACCAGTATCTGGTTCTGTAACAAAAGCAAGGTTCTTCAACCCAGTACAAGCAAATGAAGTTATTGGATTCACTAAAGCAGATTTCCTTAATAACAATTTAAATGAAGAAGTTGCATATGATCCATTTAAGAGAGACGTTGTAGGCACAACTCAGTACGCTAAGACTATTGAGACTTCTAACTATGTCTCCATGACTATTCAGTCTGGTAGATACTTTAATGATGCACAAAGTGGTGACGAACTATTAGAAGTAACTGTATTTGACTTAGGTATTACAAACGTTGGATTGTTGAATGAAACGTTTACTACAGTTAAGATTACTGCACCTCAGGGTGGTTCTTTCGTTGCTAACAAAACTCAATCAAATTCTGCAAACAGAGTTGATTGGTATGGCAATTCATCGGGTTATGCATTCATACATGCAGCACTCAATGTTCCAAATACAAGTGACTGGTATTTGATTCTCAAGGGTATTTCTGGTAAGATTGACTATTCAGTCTTTGAAAATATCCGATTTGCTCAAGGTGCGGTATTTGCTGACCTACTGACTGATGAAGACTTCGGTAAGTCACTATACATTAAGGATCTTATTCGTAAAAACTATCCAGAATATTACTACAGACAACTTGGATCCAAAGTTTATACTATCACTCCTGGTGATATCATTACTGACGATGCAAATGTTCAGTTCTACGTAGAGTCTGTAACTGATACTGGGGAACTTGATGATACCTTCTATATCTTTGATGTTGAGGAAATTCAACGCCGTATTTACGGTCAGCAAGATGGTATTTACTATCTAACTGCTGTTCGTGGTAACATCTCACCATTCCCAACTGGTGCTGGTAATCAGGGTAACTTCAGAAATATGAAGTTCTCTCAACCAATCAGCAAACTATATCCACTGAACTATAAGAACGATCCTCTTTGGTTCAAGCAGTTAGATAACACCCAACTTGATGTTCCTGCAACATATTCTGCTGCAGATAACTATACTCACGGTCTTGTTAGAGTTAACGACTTTAAGGGTTCAATGACTCGTGAAGCAATGCTTGACTTTACGACTCAGCAAGCACTGTTGCAGAATACTTATACTCAAGTTAATTCTAGCATTGATAATAGATTAAGAGCGCAGAAGGGTAATGCTGCATCTGGATCTGAAGATCGTCGCATTCCTATTGCTGGTGACAGCACTGTAATGTCTGATCAGAGACTATATGTTGAACTTAGAAGACCTTCTATTGCTCGTGCTGGTAACCACACGTTTGAGTATCTTGGATTCGGTCCTGGTAACTATTCAACAGGTCTTCCTGCCCGTCAGGAAATCGTCCTAACACCAACCCAAGACTTCTATGCACAGTCTAAGAAGCAAGATGGTGGTTTGGTATTCTACACTGGTCTAAACTCTAACGGTGACCTATACATTGGTAACCGTAAGATTGATGCTATTACCGGTGAAGAAGAGTTCTTAGAATCTGCACAATTAGTTGATTCTGATGATGACACTGAAGATATTGGTAGTCTTGTTACTACTTTTGATACTCCTGTAACATTTAACGAGTACATTACTGTTAATGGTGGTGATGCTCAAGATCGCATGAGTACATTTAACTCTCCTGTTACTATTAATGTTCTGGGTAGAGTTAGAGAATATGCATTTACGGTAGTTTCTAATGTATCACCTAGCGACGGTGATGATGCAACACTTGATAAGACTAATCAGTTCCTTAATCAAGATACAAATGGCGATATTGTAATTGCAAGAAACCGAGTTGCTGCTTCTGTATTCCAGTTTAATCCACGTGGTTCAAATGGTGCTGCACAAGGTTACAAAATTCAAAATCATGTAGTTGGAAGTATTGGGTCAAATATTACACCTAATCAAAGTCCTGTGTATAGCACAGGTCTTGGAACTGCAATTAATACTACCCAAAACGTATTGTATGGGTCTGAAGTTCCATTATCAGGGGATATCCTTCTAAAAGGATCTGAAGTTGGTGGTACTGGGTCTCTTGGATGGATTTACGCAAACTTCTTTGAAACAGTTACTACTGCAAATATCCTTAACTTCCAGATGAATGGAAGCACTGTTATTACCATTACTTGGGGTAACAACTTATCTAATGATCAAGTTGGTGTTACTAGCGGATCTCAGATTAGAATTTCTAACTATAGTGACCCTGGATTTAATGGTCTTTGGCAAATTATTGGTAATGGATTTACTGCCAGTGCTAATACTTGTCAAATTGCTATTATTGAAAATAGGGCTAACGTTGCAAATGACAATCCAAGACTTTGGGCTACTGAGGTAGCACTTGGAAATGGTGTAAGACTAGAGTTCTCTAATTCTTCTTGGAAAGAATTTGGAGTTATTGGTTCTGAAACAATTAGAACTGATACCAATGACATTGGTCAATACAAACTTGGTATTAACACAGTCGCAAGATCTGCACATGATGCATATATGACTGCATTTGTTGATGTTGATACTGCTCCTCGTGCAAACCTTGATGTTGTTGGTAATGCATTCATCAGTGGTAAGATAATTTCTGATTATCTAAGTCATCCTGCATTTGCAAATAGAACTGAAACAACTTCTGATTATGCACTTCTAGTTGGTGGCGACAGTGCAACACCAGCAAATGAAGCAACACTTAGAGTTGCAACTACAAATAATGGTCGTGTTGGTATTAATGTAACTAATGCTGAACTAGACAGAGCATTGGTTGTTGATGGTACATCTAGATTTACTGATGATGCTCGTTTTGAGCATGACATTGAAGTTAATGGTGATGATGGTGTAACTGCTGAGATCAGAACATCTCAGACAAGTGGTATATTTAATCTAGTCACTGATACTACTTTTACTGGTACACTTAATATTGGTAATTCTGTAGAAACTTTAAATCTACTCAACACTACAACGGAAGATCAATACGTTTATGTTGGTAATAAATCTCTGCATAGCAACATTTGGGTTGGTAATACACCAGATCTCAATAGTAATATTTCTAAGATTACTATTGGTGGTGCATATAATAATAACGAGTCACTATCATTTACTCAGATTGGTAGTAAGGCACTTAAAGTTGCGGGTGATTTCCAGTTAGGAACTAGAAGAGGTCTCACTGATACAGTTAAACTTTCTTCTACTGCTGGTACTGTAGAATTTTTCTCCGGTAATTCCAACACGTCAAAACTTGATTTTGCTACTAATGCTTCAGACATTACAATCGGTGGTCAGGGTGGAGATACTAGAATTAGAAACAACTTAATTGTTGATTCTACTGCTAGATTTAATTCTGATATGACACTGTGTGGTGGATATGCATCTTATTCTTTCGTAGCAGATAGAGGACAAATTGGTTCTAGTAAGATTACTCATACTAGCGGTGTCCTAGGAAATAACCTATTTAACTCCAACGTTGATATTATTAGCGTTGCTAGAAAAACTACTGCAGATGCAGAATACAACGCTGTTGATACTTCTGGTAGTGGTGATTGGGGTGGTACGGTATTCCAGAATGAAATTACTACAATTGGTGGAACACCAATAATTGAACCTCAAATTCTTTCTGCATTGAGTGGTAATCAGTATTACTTACCAATTAAGAATAAACCAGTTGATGCTGCAGGTGATCAATACTTTGCTGAGAATGATATTCTGCTTATTGATACCGATTCTTCTGGTAATAAGCATCCAGAATTTGTTCGTGTCGTTTCTCTCCCAAGAATCAATACTGCTCCATTCTTCTTAATAGTTGAAAGATTACCATTTGGAACTTTCACCGCAATTAGAAGCGATCATAATGATACTGCACCAATTTACAAATGTAATGTTCAGTTTAATTCTACCTGGATTACCACTGATCTTGACAATTCCGGAACTGAAGAAAATATTTACCTTTCTCAGTTTGGCGGAACTATCTCTATTGGAGACTATGTAATTGTTTCTCGTGATGATGGAACTCCTTCTGGTGATGGTATTGATGATAAAGGGGAACTCTTTAAAGTTAAGACCTTAATTGATCAAGTTGCTAAGAAACTATCGGTCAAGACTGGTTGTGATACTAATAGTGTGAAGACAGTATTTGAAGTTGATTCTGTAACAGGTAATGTCACCATTGATTCTGATACAACTATTATTAACGGTCTTCTGAATCTAAATGGCAGTTGTTCAACTCCATATACCAATTCTCCTACTGGAGATAAATTAAGGATTACTAATGGAGGAACTCCAGCAATTACTACTTTTGAGGTAGATACTTGTACTGGTGATACAAGAATCGGTAATACTCATGCTACAGTCTTTATGTTATCCGAGCAGTTTGGAACTACTCCTTCTGCATATACCAAAGATAGCGATGTTGTTTATGTGTATCAGCATGATCCACAGTCAATTAATCCGAATGGTTTAGGACCTGCAACAACTCTTGCAGAAGCAATTACTGCAGCAACTTCTGATATTGTAATTCAGTCTAATCTAGATGCATTTAGTGTTGGAGATTATGTAATCCTATATGTCCAGGATCAGCAAATTGAAATTATTCAGGTAACTGATACACCACGCACAGATACAAATACTGGCGGATTAATTCTACCAACGTCAAGTAATTCTACTTATACTTCTGGTGGTAGAGGACGTGAAGGAACGACAGCTCAGGCATTCCAAGCAGGTGTAAATGTTGTCAAATTAGTTGGTGCTCCTAGAACAACAGTTCTATTAGATGACATTCCTGCAACTCAATCTGCTCGTGCAACTGCCCTTAAGGCTCGTAGTCCGAATACTAGCGATGTTAGATTAGAGATTAGACTTCGCAATGGAGATCTAATTTCACCTAAACTAGATTATCCAACTTATGTCAGGATTGGTAGTGAATTCTTTGTTCCTGATAGTGTTGATGGTTCTCTTGATGCAGTTTATGCAGTCAAGATGCCTAAGAGTATTAGAGAACCAAATGCTGCAACAACACCATATTATGACTTATATAATGGTGGCGAACTTAGTGTCTATGATGATACTACCATCTATGGTGGTGCATTTAGAATGTATGGTTCTGATAGTAAAACTCTAGTATTGTCAATTGCAAATGACGATGGTCACTCTGGAGATGGATCTATTGAAGATCCTATCAATAAGACTAATGGCATGACCCTGAAGGGTTCTGCTAATATCTTCGGTGATTTTAGAGTTTACTGGGATGATTGCCAGATGAACGGTATTTGTTCATCTGTACCTTCATTTAGTGTACAGGGAAGAACTGGCAGTCTTCAGATGGGTGAAACATTCTATCAAGCTGGTAGATTACTGATTACTGAAAATGCATCTGATGTAGTATTCCATATTGATAATATGGGTTCTGCAGGTATTGGTGGTACTGATGGTCCGAAAGACTTCAAGATTTATCAAAATAACGCTATTGATTCGTTTGGTATTGAGAAATATTGGACAGGTAATGGTGGTAGAAGACATACATATCTTGATTTTGATCCTACCACTGGTATTGGTCAACAGCAAGATAATCCACTTGAAGTTAATAATAACTACTTGGTTAATACTTCTAGCGGTAGTAATATGGTCTTGTACCTACCAAATGATGCTCAAACTGGCGATATGATTAGATTTACTGAACTTAGCGGAAATCTAACTTATAACACAAGTTTAATTATTAGAGCATTGAAAGATGGAGCAGTTCAAACAGCAATTCAAGGTGATACTACTGGATCTAGAGTTGGTGCTGGTGCTGGTCAAACATTAGCAACTGCATGGGATTCTGGAGAACTTGTAGTTCAATCTAGAAATGCTGCTTTTGGTTTAGTTTATGCTGGTCCTGTTGACATTGAAGGATCCTCTAATGCCAGAACAATTCCACCTTCTCTTCGTGGTTGGTGGTTGATGGAACTCTGATCTAAAAACAATGACAGTAAGATACGATTCAATTAAAACCATGAGAGCTGCCAAAATTGGCACTATCATGCCTTGGGGAGGAGATGGGGGTACTGGATTTTTAGAATCTAATATCCCCAAAGGGTGGATTACTTGTAATGGTCAAACATTAACTGCTTCTGATTATCCATTATTAGCTTCATCTTTAGGTGATTCTTATGGTGGTGATATGACAGATGTATCGGGAAATCATCCAGAATTTCCATATTACGGTACAGATGCAACTTTTAGACTTCCAAATCTATCTGCTAAAGTTTTGATAGATGTTGAAAGAGATTATCTTACACTTGACAAATATAAGATGGGTCAAACTGATCCATTAAATTCTGTATATAATACACAAGGAGATAAATTAGGTGATCTAATTGATTCTTATGGCGAAAATACGTTGATAAACACTACATATCAAGCAACAACTGACATTGATTTTACGTTAAATTTATCCGGAAATTTATATTTTAAATTTGATAATATTACTATGGGATCTCCTGACTTTTTGGAGACAGTACATACATTGAATAGAAAATTAGGAATTAATCATACACCATCACATGGACATAGTGAAAATATACCATCAGTAAACCCAAATGCTTCTGGTCCTATGGTATTTCGTACTGATAGGGGTATTGATATGACCGGTGACATTACATCTAATCAGTGTAGTGAAACTAGAGGTCCTATTAACTGTGCTCTTAAAGAAGCAGAACCAACTCAGTGGAACAATGGTGCTACTAATATAACATACTATGGTGATCAAACACATGAAAATACACTTCCACGTTGTGAAGGATATCAAGAATTTGTAAAAGATAGTTCGGGAAAAGATTATTGGGGTTATATTCCTGCTGGTGAAGATGAATGGGCAACTACTGATCGTAATCAAGACGGTGGTGGAACAGGACATGAAGCCTTAACATATGATCAAGTTGTATTTGAACGAGGATATACTGATACTTTTAGTTACGTTCCTAGTGATGAACATAAAACACCTTGCCATACTGGGATGTTTCCACCCCCAATGAGTCTAAGAGGAAGGTCAAATTTCTTTGGATATGATACTGGTGCTCCTATTAGAGGTGATGGACTAGAAGATAACCCCGAAACTTCTCCTGTATTTACAGTCTCTGGAGTAACTCTTACTCAAGATTCTAATAAAATTACACTACCTGCTAGTACAAATATCAAAAGAGCATATAGTTCTGGAGGTGAAAGTTGGTATCAATATGATAAAATTACTCCTTTAATGTACATTACACCTGTTGTAGTTGATAGTAAATATTATTACTTCCGTGAAGGAACAATGGTCCAAGTTGTTGAAAATATAGGTACTGCTGCAGCACCAATTTATGAAATTACTATGAGTCAACCGGCAAAATCTGGTGGAACTATTGATTTAGCATTTAAATATGCCACATATCCTAGTACATTAAATACAACTAATACTGCTAAAGATCCTAAAGAACAAATATACAGAGCACATAATCATGGTAGTTTTGAAATTGCTCAGGGTATAGGATCTATCGCTAGTCCTCCTTCTCATACTGCAAATGATGCAGATGGATCCTCTTTAACTGCTGATAGTTTAGAAGATGCCCTAAATATTACGGTTGATACCACTCAACCTAATGTAACAATGACGTTTATAATCAAAGCATACTGATGCCTGCATTTTACGCCAAAGAAAGATCTAAATATGGTAATTTATCGGGTCAAGTTATTATTTGGCCGTTAGAATATCAAGGTGATCCCAGTACTGCACTTAATAAATCTAGGTTGCCTGCTGGATATCTTAAATGTGATGGAACAAAATATTTTGCCTCTGATTATCCTGCATTAGCAGCAATTTTAGGAACAGGTGATTCATGTAAATATCTTAGGAGAAATCCTGACGGGACAGCATTTGATGTCTTGTCTGATACACAATTTATGGTCCCTGATCTTGGTTCAAAATATCCAGAACCAACATCAGGTGCTAATGCCGGATCCTATAATAATATTAGATTGCCAAATGCTTTGGGTAACTTAGTAAGTAGATCTGGTATTGGAATTGAAGTAACATCTGCAATCGGTGATACGGTAACCATTACATATTCTGGTACTATAACAGTACCAAGTCAAGAAATTCCTCTTAGAGGAAGACCATCTTGGGAATATGCTGGAGATATACATTATACTGAGATTGAAGGTGTTGAAGAGAATGCAGTTGCCGGACATATGCACTTTCATAGTGCTGTGCGAGCAAGAAATCTACAAACAAACGAACCTTCGGGAGATGAACCTAATCCAAATGGTGGTACTACTGGTCGTAGAAATGCATCAACTATACCTATTCAAGATTGGTTAGATGCAACTAGATATAATAATGATTCTGGTCAACCACCTGGAAGTGGTCAGAATGTTTGTAAGGCAATTGATAAGTGGAGAGATGCCGCTATTACTGATCAGGGAGTACAAGAAACTCTTTATTATGGATATTGTATTTTTGGATATGGTCAGACTGAATATACTTATGGATGTTTGAATAACGAAGAATTTACTCTTGATGGTTGGAAAGCAGAAGGATCACCTAACGGAAATGATACTGCAACTTATGCTAACTTTACCGAACTTCTAGGATTATGTGTATACCGTGGTGGTGGTGATGAAGCAGATGATTTTGATAATGACATTCCGATTACATATGAATCTGGATATCCTGGAGTCCCATTAGATTTTGATAATGTTAGTTTGCATGATGTTGTTCCATTACAATCTAATCAAGAACATAAATCTCAATTTGCTATTACCGATGTTGATAATGAAACTCTAGATACTATTGACTTAGCAATTACAGCTGGAGAAGATCCAACTAGGCATAATCATCGCATTTATTTGGAAAAAGGTGACCATAGTTATAAAGTTAAAACAAATGCAATTAATGTGCCACCTGAAAATTTGGTGACACGTATGGATATAGGAACTGATAGCTCAGTTTCTATTGATGCTGCTACATCACCATATATTGTTATGGAATATTTAATTAAGATTTAATAGTAATGTCACAAAGTTATAGAAACGCAAGACAGGGATTCCTGACCGATATGTTGGTGGATACTACACCAATCGGATCTATTGTGCCTAATTTAAAAAGCACTGATAATAGTTTTGATCATAATTATGTTAAATCTGGAGATATAAATTATGGCAATTTAAGTGAAAAAACCGGTAATGCTTATATAACAGGAGATGATCCGGCATATACTCACGAAGGATATCTATATTGTGATGGATCAGAGTATCAGATTTCTGATTATCCTATATTGTATTCTATTATTGGAAATCAATATGGTGGAAGAGCTAGTCAAGGAATTGATCTTATAAATTCTGGTGCTGGATATACCAGTACTCCTACTGTTACTATAGGAGCACCTGCTGCTGGTGGAATACAAGCAACAGCATCTGCACAATATGATAACACAGGTAAAATAACTACTATTACTACTCTAATTGCAGGTGAAGGATATGATCCTTATAATCCTCCAACGGTAACTATAAGTGGTGGCGGTGGATCTGGTGCTACAGCAGAAGTTAGAATTGATTCTGATACTGGAGGTATTTCTAGAATTACTACTGCAAACGTTTTAGATTGGTGGGGAGTTACTAATTTAGGCACATTTGCAGTTCCTGATACTAAAGCAAGAAAAATTGTAGGTAACAACTCAGTATTTGGTAATAATTCTCCAAATATTGGAAATTCGTCTCTCGGTGTAGGTGTTGCTGGTGGTCAGTGGTATTTTGCAAAAGAATCTCAAGATGAATACTTTTCCTTGGGTAGAATTACTACTAGCGGATATGATGCAGTTGTTGAGACTACTGGATGTACTATTATTGGTAGTCAAGATGTAACTGTTACAATGAAAGATTCTAAATTACCTGGAGTTTTTCAGCATAGTCATAGTGTTTTTCATAGTGTTCCTGGTCAAACACAATGGGTGAGAGAGGGGAGTGGAGATAGATATTTACAAGATTATAAAGAAGGTAGGGGTAGAGTTCAAAGATGGTATCCTACAACTGGTCAAGTCTTTACTCACAAACATGGATTACTTAGAAGACCAAACGATGATAATACAGTTGCAACTTATGATGCGTTTGATGCATATGGTGGAGCAGGTGGATCGGGTACTTTAAAAGATGATACTGCAGATCCTGCAGATCAAGCATATCTAGCATCTGGTGCTCAAGGTGCAGGATCTTGGGAGTTTCAAACTTTTATTCCTAATCCAGTATCATACACATTATCATCTAATTCTGTAGTTGGCGGTAGAAATATCGTTACTGGTGGAACTCCAATTATTAATTATACCAATGTATGGGAATTTACTAATCCTGGTAATTATTCTATTGATTTTAGTACAGTTACAGGATCTCCAGAATCTTTACAATATCTTGTAGTTGGTGGTGGTGGTTCTGGTGCTAATGGAACTTCACCAGGAAACAATGGAACTGCTAGTAGTCTTAAAATTGGTGATGGTAGTGGAGTACATTTAGTTGCTAACGGTGGCGAAAAGGGTGGAGCAGCATCTGGACAGTCTGGTGGTTCTGGTGGAGATAAAGGTGGAACTCAGAAATTAGGACTTAAAGGCGGCGGTAAGTTTAATGGTCTAGATGGAACTGATGGACAAAATGGAGTAACAAATAAAGGATTTCCTAAAGTAGATTATCCAAATAACCCAAATGGTGGTGGTATTGGTGGATTATTAGGATTTACACCATATGGTGTGGGAACTAATGGTGTAAACAAAGAAGTCACAGGACAAAGTGGCTCATATAGTCAAACTAAGACTAGTAACGGTTCATTTAGTGGTTTAAGTGGAATTGCTGGTATTCTGACAGCTAAATTTAGTCTTTCTGGTGGTGCAGGAGGTAATGCTAATAATAGTAGATCTGGTCATAGAGGAGTTCTAATAAATGCAGAAATAAGAAGTAATGGACTTAGTAATTTTACTCAACAGAGTTGGTCAGTAAGTATTGGTGGTAAAGGTAGCAACGGTGGCACTAGTCCTGGTAATGGTGGTAGTAATTCCAATGGTGCTAGTGGAAAGAAAGGTGGTACAGGTGATGGTAACAAAGGTGGAGCAGGTGGTGGCGGTGCCACATTGTTGTACCGAGGATCTCAGTTAGTAATTGGTGCTGGCGGCGGCGGTGGTGCTGGTGCTGACGGTAACGATGGTGGACCGGGACAGAATGGATTATCTCCTGTGGGATTGCAGCAGGGATCTCAAGCACTAGGACCTGGATCAGGTGGTAAAGGTGGTAATTACGGTTGCGTTGGCGGCGGTGGAGGCGGCGGCGGTGGCGGTGCTGCCCGTAATGGATTTACTACTCCTGGTGGTAGTGGTGGTGGTGCTCCTGGTGGTCCGGGTGGTGCTCCTGGTGGTAACGGTGGTCACCAAGGTGGTGGCGGAGGAATGACAGGAACTAGTTCTCTTAGAAGCGATTATTTTACTGCTGCTCAACAATCTCAAGGATCTAGTGGAAATGGTTATGCAACTTTAAACATAACATATAATAATGATTATTGGACACCTGGTGGCGGTGGTGGCGGTGGTGCCGGAGTATGGAATGGTGTTACTGGATGGGATGCATTAGGTAATCCTGCATCTGCTGCAATCACTGTTGGATCTGGAGGATCATCACCTGGTGGTGGTGTTGCTAATGGTGGCAAAGGATATGTTAAAGTTGGATTAGGAGTTGTTACCGGATGGGAAGGTGGAACAACAACTGTTAGTATTGGTGATGTATTTGAATCTGGATCTGCAGATGCAGATGATTGGGATGTAGATGTTTATGATTTTGGTGATGGTAGTGGTGTTACTGGAAACTTCAAGAAACCAACTGAAACACCAATTATTAAGATCATAGGCGGTGGTGGAACAGGTGCAACTGCTACATGTACCACTTCTGCAAATGGCACAGTAAATAATGTTTCTCTAACTAGTGGAGGTAGTGGATATACTGAACAACCATATGCATATGTCTTAAATGGTAGTTCTGCTGGAACTATTATATCTGCACAAGTAGATCAAAATGCTGGAATAGTTTCAGATTTAACTTTAATTCCAAATAGTTCTAATCAAATTGAGTCATTCTTGAAATTTGGTGGAGTAAATGGAAAGACTAGTAAAACAAGATTTGCTGTAGTTAAACCAACAGATTGCACTCAAGTAAATTATATTTCCATAAAAGCAGCAAGAGGAAACGATTCAAATGGTGGTAATAAACCAGAAGAAACACTGAAAGTTTACTATCAATTGAATGGATCTGAAACATGGAATTTGATTGATACTATTATCAATCCAAACGCTAGTAGAGTAGATCCTTTAATTGGAACTGTTCCATCAATTAATAGTACGTGGGATGGTACTGGAGGAAATACAAAATGGTATACTTATAGTGTTGCATTACCAGCTGCAGCAAAACAAGATGGTGTTAAAATCAAATTTGAGCAGCAACGAGCAAATGCTAATAGTGCTAATGATAATGCAGATAACACTGACCATTATGGTATTGCTGAGGTAATTTATTGGAAAGAGAAAGTAACCGAATTAATTTTTGTTCCAACTGCTGGTGCTATCTCAAAACCTGCTGTTGATAGTCTTACATATACAGTACAAGGTGAAACTGGACCTGGAATTACATATAGTTCTGGATTAAATGCTAGTGATGCTAGACTTACGATGAAGTCAACTACTAAAGTTGAACCAATCGTATCATTAGATCCAGATTTTAATATTCCTCTGCTTGTACCGTACAGATTATGTAAGTACCTTATCAAAGCTTTCTAAATATATTGGAGACTATAATTGAACAACATGTCAACGCAGAACTCGGCTGACATACCAGTGTTACAAGTACAACTTGACACGGTAAATCAGGAAATTACATACAATGGTGCGGCAAAGGTAATTCCTGAGAGTTATTGGAAAGATACCCTGCTTCCTTTTCTTTATCCTTTATGGGATAGTGATAAGGATAAGTTGATCTTGTTTAATTGGTTTACCAATGACACATATTATGCTAAACGTAGAAGATATAGAAAGAATTTTTCTACCTCTCAATTTGAATGGGTTGACTATGAAATGGAGCAACTTTCAACTGATGAAGGTAAAGCGGTAAAAGATAAATTAATTGAATCATATTATTTGATTGATTCATTAGAAGATCAAGAGTTCAATCAAGAACTCGCTAGAATGTATGCTAAAACATCTTCAGTATCACCTCTCACTATTAGACTTGCCCGCAATTTTTTATTAAGTGAGACTGATTGGGCACTAGCACCAGACTCTCAATTAAGTGATGCTGATAAAGCAAAATATATTACATACAGACAAAAATTGAGAGATATAACAGATCAGACTGAGTTCTCTACAAATGCAGATATTGTTAAATTTCCAATCTCACCTGAGTTTTATAGTAAAGTATACTCAGTAGATTTTCCTGATGTGGAATATCTTACAACAGATAATCAGTTCATGCCTACTAGTAGACATTATCTTAAGTTATTCAGAGATAAAATAGCAAACTATCTTACAATTAAATCTCTTACTGAGACTAATTACTTTGATATTCTTCTCAGTGAATATGGTAAAGTTAAAAATCCTCCAATGAATGACATGGTAGATGAGTTAACACCAGAACAAGTTCGTACTCACAAAGACTTTTTAGAAGAGATCATCAAAAAAGCACAAGATGCCATTGATAATGAGGAAGGATCATGATCATACAGGGAAATGAACTACAGGTATATGATTTAATTGCATCATATGCACAAAGATATCAGCAGACACTAGTCTATTTTGATTTAAGCACATACAATCAATTAGATGAATCTACTAAGAATACAGTAAATACTTGGTACGAAGAGTTTATTGATGAATATGTTCTTGACATTATGAAACAAGGTGTATTCAATACCATTAAATTTCCTGATGATACCGTAGCATGTCTTAATGCAGGATCATGGTTCCCAAAAGAGAGTCAATGTCCAAACGCAAACTACTATATCAGATGTTATGTGGTTGATGCATATGGTGATATAATATGGGAAAACAATTGATATATGAAAGTACCATCAAAAGTAGAATTGCAGCATATGCAATTACAAGCAATGTTGAAAGAACATTGTATTCCTGAGAGTGAGTTGTTGTATTGTGGTGAACGTGAGTATACTACACAATACGTTGCACATCCTGAATATCATGGACAGTTAATGCACTGGTACATGATTGGTGGCGAGCATGAAGTGCCGGTGTGCGATATTGAGTCGGTTGATGCAGTGGACGATTAATAACTGTCACAGTGACCTTGACATACTCAAACACATGTGCCATACTATGTGAGTTGTCCATCAATACAATGTTCTCAGAACAATTAATTTCACTTGCAACTGACCGAGCACTAGGTCATCCCACACAAACAGAATGTGATCTTTTTGAGGAATTGTATGAAGTCTACATCAACGACTCTAATAGTTCCACTTTGCGTGAGCATATTGTTGCTCGTGTTGCTGGATGTAACCCTCTTCCTGGTAAGCTTGGCAGAGATGCAATCCAAATCGGGACTAACATAGAGAAAGAGATTAAACCAAAGAACTACACTAATAAGACTACTAATGGTAGCGGGTGCTTCAACGATTATACTAGAGCAAGATATGTCAAGGATACTGATATCAATCTTCCTATTATTCATGGCTTGTTTGTTCATGGCATATTACATTACGTTGTAGAGTTTACTATTGATGCAGTAGCACACAAACTTGATTCACAAATACGAAAGAAATGTGAAGAGGGAGGCAATCAATATGTACGATCTGCATCATGGACATATAAAGACTGGATTGATCATCCATCATTGACTGTACACTATATCAATAAAGATCTTATTGGTAAGAGTCACATTAAAGGTCAATACAAAATATGTGATCCATTTTACAAAAAACTTATTAACTATGACTATTGATTACGACTATCAGAATTTAGAAGTACCTCCAGATATCTTAAGGTATTGTGATTCCTTTGTCCTTGATGCTGAACGTAACAATTTACGATACATTGATTGTGTTTTCATGCATATGGGTGAGTATGGTAATGATCCACAGCAGTTGAAAGAGATACGTGAACGAATTATACCAGTTTTTGAATGACTTACACTAAAGAACAACTGATTGATGCACTCGTACATGAGTGGGACTATCTTTGCCATGATGATTATGATCCTGATGATGACACACCAGAGGAGTATCGTCTCAAGTTAGAGTTACTTACCATTGAAGAATTGGTAGAGGAGACATCAACTGGT
>NYWG01000052.1 GCA_002684915.1 Verrucomicrobiales bacterium | reverse complement strand
ATGTATTTTTCTGATTTAGTACCCCAAGAACAATCAGAGTGGTGGTTTTATGAAAAGAATGTTATAGATGAATCTACTATATGTAAGATTGACAACTATCTTAAGGGTAAGGAATTACTTAGTTCCACTAAACCAATGATATCTAAATATGGAACACATGAAGATATGGGTGTCATATATGATAAAGATATGAGAAGTTGTGAGATTCATTGGATGCATGATGGTAATGAAGAGGAGTTGATGCCAATATACACTGAAGTTACTTATAAGATAAGGCAAATTAATGATTGTATGTGGAAATATAGAATAAATGGATGGGAACCTTTTCAATATGCTCAGTATGATGAAAGTTATGGAGGGCATTTTAATTGGCATATAGATGTTCATCCAAAATTTAATGTTGATGATCCCGATCCCAGAAAACTTTCTTTTTCTGTTGGTTTATCAGATCTAAATGATTATGATGGTGGTGATTTTATGATAAAAATGGATAGAAATGAGGAAATATTTAAACTTGGTAGAGGAGATGTGATTGTATTTCCTTCTTGGATGTTACATAAGGTTAGTCCTGTTACTAGAGGAATGAGAAGAACCTTAGTTGGATGGGGTAATGGACCTCTATTATGAGTAAATCGGAAATAAAATTTGTTCCTAAAGGTTGGGGTTATGAGAAGTGGATATGTAATACCCCAGATTATTGTGGTAAGCTTTTATTTTTTGTTAAAGGTAAGAGATGTTCTTGGCATTACCATCTTTTAAAAGATGAAACTTTTTATTTACAGAGTGGTAAGATACATCTCTTCTATGGTTTTGATAATGATATAGGATTGTCTGAGAGTATAGTGTTAGAACCAGGTGATAAGTTTCATATTGAAAGAAAGATGAAACATCAAATGGTTGCTCTTGAGGACTCTGAATTGTTTGAGTTTTCTACACAGCATTTTGATGAGGATTCTCATAGAGTTTTTGCAGGTGATTGATGCTTGAAACTATATCAAATAATTTCTATTCAATAATAGATCCTCCAAATAAAGATGAGATATTACTTAATGCAGAAATTTCTAAATTAACAGAAGATCAAGAATTTTCTTGGGCAGATTATTGTTCTATTAAAGTAGAAAGATTAGATTTACAAGAAAAGTTTTTTCCATTATTTGCACCTTCATTAAATATATTTTTTAATGAATTAAATTTAGATGCTAATGATCTTGGAATATATTGTGATGAGATTTGGAGAAATACTTATACAAGAAATTTTTATCAAGAGATTCATAATCATAGTCCTTTACATTTATCAGGAGTTCTTTTTTTAAATGATGAACAAGAAGGTGATGGTAGGTTTTTCTTTTTTAATAGAGATTATTCGGAAGTTTCTAAGGAATGGAGACATATTGGTTTACTTTCAGACAGGAAGTATATAAAAGCAGAAAGAGGTAAGATTTTATTATTTCCTTCTTATATGTTACACGGGGTAACAATTCATAAGTCAGATAATATTAGAAAGACTTTAGCTTTTAATTTATTATTCAGTACAGTATAAATGCTTGACACAATACCACATTACTTTTATTCAGTAATAGATCCTCCAAATAAGGAGGATATTTTATATGTTTTAGAAAATGCGGAGTTAACAAAACAACAAGAATGTTCTTGGTCTAAAGGTTGTTCAATACAATTTGAGAGATTGGATTTAGAAGAAGATTTTCATTCTTTATTTACACCATCTTTAAGTCAATTTTTCCAAGAAATACAAATAGATGCTAGAAATCTTAAGATACAGTTACATGAAGTTTGGAGAAATACTTACCAAAGAAATTACTTTCAAGAAGTACATGACCATTTACCTTTACATTTGTCAGGTGTTGTTTTTTTAACTGACGAACAAGAAGATGATGGACAATTTTTCTTTTATCATAAACATTACTCAGAAGTTTCTAAAGAATGGAGAGATGTTGGTCTATTTGGAGATAGAAAAATCGTGAAAGCTGAAAGAGGAAAAGTATTATTATTTCCATCACATATGTTACATGGAGTATCAATACACAGATCAGATAATATTAGAAGAACTGTGGCATTTAATCTGCGATTCATGACAGATTAAGATACTGTGCGATGTTTATAAACTGATAATCCCATACCTTTTCTGCTATAGTTAGATATTGATATTTTCCTTTTAGATGTTCTGGGAATGGAATGTATTCTATTTCTCCTTTATATTTTAATGCTATCAATTCTCCAACAGTTTTGAAACTAACTGGACTACTGGTTCCAAGATCATAGATCCCAGATGGTTTATCATTATTAAGAACGACTTCTACTATATCTCCAACCCAAATAAAATCTCTTAGGTACTTACCTGATCCTTCAAACAGTTTTAATTTACCAGTATCTTTTATTTGTTGTGTAAACTTATGTACAGGACTTGCTTGATCTCCTTTTTTATCTTCTCCTTCTCCATATACATTAAAGTATCTGAAACTTTGAATAGATGAAAACTTATCTAAGTTGTCTTGTATGTAATAATCAATCTGTAACTTAGTAATTGCATAGTAATTTAATGGAGATATTTTATTAGGAGTAGTTGCGAATAAACTCTTTCTAGTATTACCATATACTGATGCTGATGAGGCAAATTTAACATCTATTTGATGCTCTATTGCCCTCTCAAACAGTTCTATAGTGAACCAAACATTAGTNCTATGGAGTTTATCTATATCTGTTTCTGTCGTTGCTGAGATCGCTCCTTGGTGTAGTATAAGNGATACNTTATCCCAGTCCTTAAANTATGCTATCCAATCCCAACANTCANNTTCATCAACNGTNACNATTTCTTCATCAGAATGTTCTATNAGATACTTAAGAAAGTTCTNACCTATAAATCCTTTTGANCCTGTTAGTATAATCATTATAAATATTTAAAATTGTACTTGGTTACGATAAATGGCATTTGGTCTATTAAGTTCTACTATACCATCTCCTGGTCCAGTTATCAACCTTTATACGGGACCTTCTAATAAACTAACAGTAGGTAAGATTACTATTGGTAGTAAGAATTATGATCCATCTAGGATACAGATTGGATATAAAGATTCTGGTGGTGAAGTAAGATATTTTGAGTATAATAGGTATATTAAATATGGAGAAGTAATAGAGACTGAGAATTTATTTATTGGAGCAGGACAGGAACTACTTGTAAGATCAACTGAACCTGATGTAAACTTTTTGTTTTATGGGCAAACTACTAATGATGTTATAAACCCTGTAAGATCAGGAGTTCTTCAGCATACTTTATCTACAGGTCCAGTAAAGCAAGCATTGTTTACTGCACCTTCAGGATCTGAATCTGAGGTAACAGTATCTATTTGCAATTTAGGACCTGATCCAGCAACAGTAAAATTAGGTCTTGCAAATGGTAATATAGCCTCGTTTGATAGTACAGAATATTTGGACTTTGGTTTTCAAATAGGACCAGGACAAACATATACTAGACCTAATATCAAATTAGGTGAGGGACAATCTTTAGTTGGATTTTCAAACTTTGGATCTAAGGTAACATTCCTTTGTCATGGACAGTTATTTTATGCAGTAAGTGGTTCACCTACAAGTGATGATTTTATTGTTCTTGGTAACTCTAGAATTGATGGTAATTTAGGTATTGGTAGAACTGCTGATCATGTTAATAATAAAAGGTTAGATGTACTTGGTAATACTAGAATAACAGGTCAGTTAGATGTTATTGGTAATGGTATTAATCTGGATGGGCAACTTAATGTTGGTTTAGGTCTTAGTGTTACTACTCCTACTGTTTTAAATGATAATTTAACTGTAGAGGGATCTCAAACTATAATTAATAGTGGTACTGTAAGAATTGCTGATCATCAATTAGAATTAGGATATCTTAATAATAATGATAATGCTTCTAATTTTGGAGGAATAGTTCTTAGAGGTGCTACTGAGAAGAAGATAACATGGAATGTTAGTAATAGTAGGTGGGAATTTAATCAGTCACTTAATTTTGATGATCAAGATCATGCAATTAGTATAAACAATATTGATGTTCTTACAAGAGATAAAGTTTTAGGTAATTGGATTGCTGCCTCTATTAGTACTAGTACTCCAGCAGCAGTTTCGATACCTACAGTTGATGCAATACAGAGAGAAAATAAAAAAATAAGTGAGGAGACGAAGATAGCTCCATTCTTCTTGTCACAACAATGGAGTTAGTGTTATAATAGATACTAAATAATTTTTTAAAACTAATATCTGGAAATGAATTTTACGATTTATAGTAGAACTGGTTGTCCATATTGCGATAAAATAAAAGAAGTAATGACATTGACAAAACAAAATCATGTCGTGTATAATCTAGAGGATAACTTTAGTAGGGAAGATTTCTATGCTGAGTTTGGTGAAGGATCAACTTTTCCTCAGATAGTTTGTGATGACTCAGGGGAAAGAAGGAAACTTGGGGGGTGTACTGAAACTGTTCAGTACCTTAAAGAAAAACAAATCGTCTGAGGGCGGTATAAATAAACCAGATTATAATATTGATCGTGGGTTTGAATTCATTCTAACGGGAGGTAAAAAGAAAACCAATCCATCACATATAAAAAAACTCACCATAGGAGGTAGACAAATGTTAGCAATAAGTTTAGTTTATGGATCTTTTCTAACAATACTATTTCTTATAGTAGGATTAATTGGTGGATGGGTTGCCAGAGAGTACTTTATGAACTATCATGAAATTAAAGTACATCCAGAGATGTTTGACTCCAATGGCAATATTCTCCCTGATGAAATTGTAGCATTTAGATTTGAAAATTATGACAACGAAGAAGACGACAGCGACGACTAGAAAGAAAGCGTCACCAAAGAAAACTACTACTGTAACAGCAAAACCAAAAGTAATTGTTCAAAAGGTTCCAGACCTTCCACCAAATCCTTTTGTATTTGAGGTTTTAGATGCTGCTTCTAAGATGAGAAGCAAAGCAAAGAAGATTGAAGTACTCCAAAGATATTCTCACAACTCATTAAAGGCAGTTTTTATATGGAACTTTGATGAGACTGTTATTTCTCTTTTACCACAAGGTGAAGTTCCTTATGGTAGTAACTTAGAGGATGAGACACAGTCGGGATCATTAACTGGTAAAATAAATGATTCCGTTAATAAAATGGCAGAGATGGGATCTAACTCTCTTGGGTCACAGGATCAAGGTAAGGCAAGTATTAGAAAAGAGTTTCAAAAGTTTTATAACTTTATTAAGGGTGGTAATGATTCATTAACTAGTCTTCGCAGAGAGACTATGTTCATTAATATTCTTACAGGATTACATCCAAGAGAAGCAGAAATTTTAATTCTTATTAAAGATAAGAAACTGACTGATAGGTATAAGATTGATAAGGAAATCGTATCAGAAGCATATCCAGACATTACTTGGGGTGGTAGATCATGACTGAAGAAGTAGCAACAAAAGAAGAAAAAAAGTTAGAACCTAAACCAGAATCTAAGTTTGAACCTTGGAGTAAAGAAGAAAGAGAATCTTCTAAGCAAAAATATGCTTGTGAGATTTTAGTTTCTAATGGTACTCTTGCAGATGTTCATACAACTCAAGCACCTAATGATGCTTGGATTATTAAATATACTGTTGATGATAAGACTCTTTTAGATTTAAGTAGAGGTACAAAGACTAAACTCTTTGATATGTATTATGATAAATTTAAA
>NYWG01000051.1 GCA_002684915.1 Verrucomicrobiales bacterium | reverse complement strand
CAAAACCTACTAAACACACAATCGCAGGATAAATCATTGCTGAGATAAACTTTGATTGAACCTCAGCAAAGCGATCAAAATGAATTGCCAGTCGGCGCAACACCTGTTCCAAAGCGCCACTCTCTTCACCAGCTCGAACCATGTTAACTGACATCTCATTAAAGATCTGAGTGTGTTTTGACATGGCCTCCGAAAGTGTCTTCCCCTCGGTAACATTCTTCTTTAACTCCTCGGCAATCTCCTCACTAATACCTTTTCCAGAAATACTAACCATACTGTTAAGCGCCAGTGTAAGAGGCATGCCTGATCGCAATAAGTTTGCTAATTGCAAAAGCCATGTAGCCGATTCTTGTAGCTTAGGTTTTCGATTGCGCCTCCTGCCAAAAAGTCTTGATGGTTTTTTATTTTCCTGAATCGCTTTAGGCGCATTCAGGGCTTTAGTTGGGCTGGAAGATCGCTTCGCCTTGGCTGCTTTTCCTTTGGCCAACTCAATCGATACTGGGAACAGTCCATCACCCTTTAACTGAGACATAGCGCCAGCGCGGTCTGACGACTCAAGAAGCCCCTCCATCACTTCTCCAGACTTGCTTCTAGCTTTATAAGTAAATTGTGCCATTAAAAAACCGATCTGACCAAACGAACCTACTGACAGTCGGGTCGATTAATCACCAAAAAGGCTAAAAAGTTGCCAAAAACATTACTTGAAGAAAGCCCTAATTAACCCAAAAAAGTGTATTTCCCAGCATTGTATACATTCTCAAAAGACTTTGTTATATATTGCTTTGCCGATACGACTGCCGACGCCAAGGACTCTCCCTTCGCCAAATAAGCTGTAATTGCAGAAGAATAAGTGCATCCAGTGCCTGGCGGCGATACTCGCTTTGCGCGAGGCGCAGAAAGTAATAACTCCTCTTTTCCATCATAAAATAAATCAATTGCCTCAGATACTTTAAGGTGACCTCCCTTAAGCAGGACTGCGCAACCAAATTTGGCATAGATCTGCCGAGCTGCCTCTCGCATATCCTCTGGGTCTCGTACCGGAAGCTTGGCTAAAACCGATGCTTCATCAAGATTCGGGGTTACAAGCTTAGCTAGAGGCAACAACGACTTCACCAATGCTTTCATAGCACTTGGCTTCATCAGTGGAGCCCCAGTGCTTGAAATCATTACAGGATCCACCACCAACGGGCACCTCCTTAATCTAGTTAATTGCTTTGCCACAACTTCTATTATCGGTTTTGAATAAAGCATGCCAGTCTTGACTGATTTTACCTTCAGACTGCCCAAAACCGAGCCTAACTGATCCTCAACAAAGCGTGATGCGGCAGGCTCAAGTCCAGTAAAGGACTCCGGAGTCTGAGCGGTAAGACAAGTCACTACACTCGCACCATGAACCCCCAGAGCAGACAATACTTTTAGATCTGCTTGTAAACCGGCACCACCGCTGCAATCCGAACCAGCGATTGTCAAAGCTACAGGTTTTGTTCGCCTACCTGACACGGCGAAGACGGTAACTTCCGATAGCTTTTAGTCACGAAATAAGTGCTTGCACCAAATCACATGCTTTGAAATAGTTCGCGGCCTTTTTTCAATAAAAAAGATCATTTTGAAGGCAGAATTAAGTGAAAAAGCGTTGAAATTGGTTGGCAACCCCAATGTGCTGATCAATCTGGTATCTCGCCGCGTGCGACAGTTAAGCTCTGGCGGTAACCGTCCATTGATAATGGAAACCGCTGGCTTAAGCACAGCAGATATCGCCCTGACTGAAATTATCGAGGGAAAAATGAGCTGGGAATGCAATCTTCCTAAGCCAAAGAGAAAAACCCGCCGCCGGAGAAAGGCCTAACCGGAGGTTATCAGATTTACCATCAGCCAGGGGTAAACACCTCTGGCTGATTTTTTATGGACACTATTCTAACAAACTCGAAAGCTCGCCACGAATATCACATCGAGGAAACGCTGGAAGCAGGTATTGTCCTAACAGGCACCGAAGTGAAATCTCTGCGTGCCGGAAAAGGTCAGATTCGAGATGCATTCGCTCGCGTTGATGAAAATGAAGTTTGGCTATTCAACGCTCACATTGATGAGTACTCGCACGGTAACACTGCAAATCATGAACCTAAGGCACCTCGTAAGCTGCTGCTGCACAAGAAGGAAATTAGTAAACTATTTGGCTTCGTGGCAATAAAAGGGAAGGCACTCGTTCCTCTTTCTTTTTATTGGAAGAACGGAAAGGTGAAAGTACAACTTGCGATTGGTCAAGGGAAAGCATCATCAGACAAGCGAGAGAGCATCAAAAAACGTGACTCAGATCGAGACATTCAGAGGGCAATGATGCGTCGCCGATGATCTGCTTCCACATACCGGAGATTAACTAAATTTTTTCAATTCTCACCCACGCATTATAATTAGGGACTCCTCCCCTGGCATCAATGCTCCCGCGATGAATTATGGCATTTCCCTCAGGCCAATGAATCTGCAAATTCCCAGTTGCAATTGGAGCCTTAAACACAACTCCATTAAATTCTCCTAAATCATTCTTTAGTCGGATGGGATCCCCATTGGCTAAACCTAATTCATCCGCATCACTCTCACTAATTAAAACAGATTCGCGTTTAGCCCCATTGATAGGATCGCGCTTATCATAAATTAATGAATTGAACTGCTTTCCTCGCCTTGTACTTGCAAAGAAAAGTCCCTTTTTTAAACGGAGCGGCGGCAATTCAACAGGGAAGAAATGGGCATTACCATCCGGAGTCGCAAAATTACCTTCTGTACACAATTGAGGGCCACCGTACTGAACGGCATCGTGTGTCTTCTTTAAATGCTGCACTCCATCATAAAACGGAACAACCCGTGCAATTTCCTCTCGCACTTTCCAACCATCCTCACAACCCAGCTTGTCTGCTTTTTCAGGCCAAGTCGCTTGAGCCAATTCCATTAAAATCTTCCACTCTGCCTTAGCCTCACCAACCTGACGAGGGATCTCTGGACTAAATGCAATTCGCCTTTCAGTGGTTGTAGAAATGCCGCCATCGTCTTGTTCATAGCGTGTCTTAGCAGGTAATAATAACACTCCTTCTGAACCTGGCTCTACAAACATTTGATCGGTCAAAATAATGTCTTGATGAACTCGTAATGGAACGGCACTTAGAGCTTCAGCTACATAATCAGGCTCCGGAAGATTGCGAAGAAAATTACCACCCAAACAATAGAATAAATCCAACTGACCCGCATGCGCCGCATCAATCATCTCCGTCGTCGTGATGCCTATCCAGTTGGGCACCTTGAAACCGTACTGTTTAGACAACGCTTCTGCATTTTCATCATTGATCGGCAAACCGCCTGGAAAAACTGTTGAGTATGCCCCCATCTCTGCTCCTCCTTGTACCGAAGAATGACCCCTAATCGGCATTAACCCATTTTTTTCGCGCCCGACATAACCTCTCAAGAGGCCAAGGTTGATTATCATCTGTACTCCATCTGCGCCCCAAGGATGTTGTGTAATCCCCATACTCCAGACAAGAACCGCATTCTTGGAATCACGAATTAATTCTGCAAATTCCTGAATTACATTTTGTGTTAAACCCGTCTGATGAACAATATCTTCCCACGAAACCTTATCTGTTTGTGAACGTAGCTGAGATAAATTAACTGTATGATTTTTGATGAACTCATGATTTAACCAATCATTCTCAAAAAGAATTTTCAAAACTCCATAAAGGAAAGCGATATCACTTCCCTGCGAAACTGGAAACCAATAGTCAGTAATATCAGTGCCAAACAACGCGCTATCAACAGAAGATGGAACCCAATAACGCTTCATAGCTGGTTCATCATAAGGATTAACCAAAGCAATCTTGGTTCCCTGCTTCTTTGCCTCATGAAGATACTTAGTCATTACAGGCTGATCATTTGCTGGATTTGAACCGAAGAACACAATTAAGTCCGTTCCATAAAGATCCTTATAACTACAGGTAGTTGCAGTATAGCCAATCGCAGCTTTCATGGCAGCTGTAGAAGGCGAATGGCAAATCCTAGCTGCATTATCTACATTGTTAGTTCCAAGAAAACGCGCGACTTTTTGGGCAATATAGTAAACCTCGTTAGTTACACCACGAGCCGTAATGAAAAAAGCAAACCGTTTGGGATCAATTTCACGTAAACGCTCAGAAAGCATCTGGTAAGATTCCTCCCATGAAATTCTAGTAAAACCGGGCTCCCCTTTTCTGCGTAACATTGGATAAGGAATTCGACCCAAATTTCGTAACTCGACGTTGGATTTATTTTTTAGCTCAGTTACATCTTTTAACAAATCAATATCTAAGGCTGGCATCGTGTTTAGACGCATTAGATTAAGACGCGTCATGCAAAGATGAACACCATCAAGCGTCCAATCGTGCAATCCAGCAACACCAAGCGCACACCCATCGCACACTCCCTTACTAAGCACCTTCCAAGCGTAACCAAGGTTATCCCTGTTATCCCAAACCACTTTAAGCATGTCCCGAAAATGCTTGGGCTTAGTATGTCCAATGCCAAAAGGAGAAAGGCGATTCACCTTTTGTCTGACTGTTTTTTTAACTTTTACGGAACTCAATTTTTGCTATGTGGAAGGAAGCAGATACTGAAGAAATAAGGCAAAGTAGTCGAGCAGTGAGTCTAAACTTGGGTTCAAATAACTCCAATCTACTTATTCGCAATAAAATAAAACTAAAATGCTCGGGCCTCATCATCAAATCCAATTATATAAGCGGAAGCAGATCGGCCACGGTCATTGAAGATGTAAATTAACTTAACATCAGCTTCCTCAAGTTCATTACGTTGAATCTCAGAAAGACCCTCTTCCTTGGAAGGCTCAAAAATAAATTCCTCCCAAAAATTATGATGTCCTGGGGCATAAGTTTGCGAATACCAACCATTAAGAATAATCGGTTCCTCAGTTAGCCCTGTAATGACAGTCTCCTTCCAAGCCTGAAGTGGAGCAGTGTACCCTGCTGTCGGGCCGGTAGGATGCGGCGGCCAATAGAATTCAATTTGAATTTTCTTTCCACCNTTACTCTTCACTAAACGCTGTTGCAGCAAATCATCAGAGGTGACAACTGCCGAAGGATCAAATCTCCTTAANTCGATTTGATCTGTNCGAACCTTTTTCTTTGTTAACCCAGATCCCCCAAATGCCTGTTGTTGATGATCGGTTCTAAANTTTTTGTAGTTTGCTTCTAATTTCCACTGTAATTCATCAGCNAAAATAATGGGCGAATTACGATCTGGCATCCAACGAGGAATCCCGGCAGACAATTTGTATTTTACAATCTCTCCACCGCGCGTTTCCTCCCACTGATCAATCAAATAAGTTACATTGTTCTCTGTTTTGGTACTAAATCGATGCCCATCCCAATTATCTAATCCATTTTGGATTATAAGAGTTTCTCCATCGACCACGCGAGTCCAAGAAGCAGTATCAACAACAGACGAATCTTTACCAGCAGCGTTCAGCACACGACTTAAAGCCTGAATATCCCAAACGGATTTCAACCTGTGACGAGCAAAAACACTGCCACCATGCTCGCCTTGAAATAATCGAAGCATCGCTTGGCCTCCTGCCAACACTGGAGTCGGGCTCTCTAACTGTGTTTGTATAGGGACCTCTCGAACTTGTTTAACAATGAGTTTATTTGGAGTAATCTTCTTATACTCAAAATCAAGTGTATAGTTCTTACTGTCTGTAGCGTACCGTGTATATCCGGAAGCCACTTTCTCTAACAGTTGTTGCAATGACTCATAGTCTTGCTTCCAAGCCATGACATGATCTTGCCCTACCTGCAATAGGCTGGATCTACTAAAAAAATTTACTCTGCGACTTGTTGTTGCCCCATTCGAAGAACGATACCCGGAAACGCTTACTATCTCCGGCACAGCTGTCGTGTCAGGATTGGTTACGCTTGTAGCTCCAATTTGTGTCGAGAGGCTAGTCTCCATTCCAAATGATAATCCTGAGTATTTACGAAATACTGAAACTGCTACTCCATTCGCCAACTCAATCTCATCCGGGAAAGAATGATGCACAAGAATTGCCATACCAACCTCACTCTCATTAACACCAAAGCGTTTTCGCTCCAAATAAGCATTGTCATTATAAAAACTCGCATACACCCGTTTTATAGCACGAAACACCCCGCGTTCTTTTTCCTTGTTACCATCGCAAGCACAAGGGCCACTAGTATCATTATCCAATTCATCAAGCAGACAGCCGCTGAAACTATCGTAGAGACCTGCCCCAGTGAAATAACGACTATCTTCAATATTAGTAGAGCTACGAAATCTAATCTTCCGATCTTTTTCGAACGGACTCAAAGCCGCTAGAATCGCTTGTCTTTGAGACTCTAGAAACTCTCCATCTCTTATCAATTTACGAACACTCTTTAGCGCATCCTCCATTTCAGCCTGAAGCCCCGACTCCTGCGCCTTGAATAGGCGATCATCAATTTCTTCTCGGATCGTTTTACCATTACCCAAGCGATGTCCAATGAACTCATCCCAAAGATCAAATGTTATAGCTATTGCTGGATCAGGCGAATTATTTGGAATGTGCTTTCGCAGCAGATAGAACTTGGCAGCTTTACCTCCAACATATGCAGTATCAGTAGGTTTTACCGATTTTATTTCCTTAGTATAAACACCTGATGTTTTTTTGGCCTCAAATTTTAAGTCTGGTGGAGTCTTAAGTTTGTTTATCTCATTACGAAATGTGTCTGGCAAATCCGCTTCAAGTCCAATTAATTTAGCCGAATCATCCTGTGATTGGTTAATACCGCCTCCAGCCTTTGTGCGCAGCATCACCTCGCGGCCTTCCAGGGAAGTAAGCGTCAACCGTGTAGCCTCATCTCCTTCATAGTAAAATGGGACACCAAAATTTTTAGCTAAAATTGCAACATGAGAATTTGGCGTGGAGGGGTGAAGGGCAATAATCCCAGCAACACGTGGAATTTCTGCCGGAACATAGTCAGTAAGCAATATATCATCACTCTTCAACTTCCCTAAACGAAAGGCCGCCGAAATCTTGCTTCCTTCGACAAACACCAAACGCCCCATCGCCCAACCCATTGAGTAGACTACATCCGATCCTGTTTCCCAACGCAGCGCTGAAACTAATGGAACATCAATTTGCCCTAATGCTTCTGCAATTTCACTACTGACACCCGCTTGCTCATAAGTCGGCATATATAATCCTCGCAACGTCTCCGGCTTATCAATCACACCATCAACCAATTGCCAAAGGAAACTTACCATCGGCGCAGGAAGCTTATCTTGCCCGACAAATTGGATTGCGTATTCACTATGCTTCTCAGAAAACAATACAGCTCCAATTATAGCACGTCGGCCAGCATGAAACAGGGAAGCTCCATCAAACTCCATATGCGACATTCCATCAAACTCAGATACAAACTTTGTGCCAAATTCATAATGAAATTTCATACTGTTTCCATTTTGGAAATATACCGTAGTAAGATCATCCATCAACACAGTAAACTTAACCCACTGGGTCTGCTTAGTTTTATTATTTCCCGGTGGTATCCATATCCCCTCCTGTGCCTTGAACTCTATAAGAAATTTATCCTCCGGCAGGGCAATCTTTGTTTTCCAATTCAAAGAGGAAGTTAGTCTTGGTGGTGTCGTTTCTTGGATTTGAAAATAACGCCGCCCCGAAATCGGATGCTCATTATAATTTAGTGCAGCTTGGTCAGTTGAGGCTGTCGGAAACCAATTATTCAGATCATCTGAAAACATCAGTGACCCGATACGGGCCTGATCAAGTTTTTTGGCTTCTACCACCACTTGATCAGTCTCAGAAGCCAATCCAATTTTCAACTCAGCCCCATTAACCGAAGCCTTAATAATTACCAAAAAAATTAAGGCTAAATTCCATTTAATTTTCATCTGAATTTGTAGTGTTAATTCAAGCTAACTGCTCAAGAGACCAATTTGGTATAATCTCTGCATCAAGTGAAGTGAACTCACAGTCATTGGCTAAGCGCATATGAGCTACCATTCCTACCATAGCAGCGTTATCGGTGCATAGCTTTGGATTTGCTAAACGCAGCATAAAATCCTCATCCCTACATACTTCTTCAAGCACTGTTCGCAATCTACTGTTGCAAGTTACGCCACCGGAAGCGGTAATACAACGAAGGCCATGCCGCTTTGCAGCGCGGACTGTTTTTTTTACTAGAACATCGACAATCGCGGACTGCACCCCTGCACAGAGATCACGTAACCGTAATCCATCTTCCAGAACTTCAGGATTGTCGCGAATAAAATAGCGCACGGATGTCTTAAGCCCACTAAAACTAAAGTCATGAGAATCATCGTGAAGTTTAGGCCGAGGGAATTGATGAATCTTTTCATTTCCTTCTTTGGCTAGACGATCAAGCTCCGGGCCTCCGGGATAAGGTAAGCCTATCAGCTTTGCAACCTTGTCAAAACATTCACCGGCAGCATCATCAACTGTCATCCCAAGTACACGGTGCTTCATTGGAGCTGAAACTTGGACCAACATAGTATGACCTCCACTAACAATAAGCGAAACATTGGGCTGAAAAGCATCTATATCCAAAGATAAAGGATCCCCACTTATCCATGGTGAGTAAAGATGTGCCTCATGATGATGAATGCCGATGAACGGCTTATCCAAGATAAAAGCAATTCCTTGCGAAGCGCGTAACCCAACAAGCAATGCTCCGGGAAGGCCAGGGCCACGAGTTCCCGCTACAGCCTCAATCTGATTCGGTGTCACTCCAGCCTGATCAAGCGCCTGTCGAGCCACTGGCATTAGATTGCGAAGATGTTCTCTCGAAGCAAGTTCCGGAACTACTCCACCATATTCCTCATGTATCTTTACCTGAGAAGAAACTGCATTAGCTAGAACACATCCATTTTTGAGCACAGCTACACTGGTCTCATCACAGGAAGTTTCAAAGGCCAACAACAACATTAAATTAAACGCAAACTTTCACAAACGAATGGATCATTCCTGCTTATCAGATTGTTTTTCATCTGACTTCTTTTCGGGTGAATCAATTTCTTCGCCGGCTTCCGTATCCACACTATTATTGCCCTCCTCTGCCTTTTTCTTTTTATCCGCCTGAGCCCGAAGTTTCTTTTTACCAACCAAGATCTCCATTGCCTTGACCAATTGTGGGTCCTTAAAATTCTTCACGGATTCTCGTCGATCTTTATCGATCATTTCCATTCCCCCTGGTGTACGAGACAAAAATAGTAATTCTTCATCTGTTCTACTCATGGAGATTTTATAATCCGGCTGTATGCCTTTTCCATGAATAACCTTATGGCTAGGGGTGTAATATTTAGCAGTAGTTAAGCGCAATGCGGAACCTTCCTGACCCGTCAATGGTAATATTTTCTGTACTGAACCTTTTCCAAAAGTTTTCTTCCCAACAATTTTTGCACGCTTAAGATCTTGCATACAACCAGCAACAATTTCAGAAGCGCTGGCACTAAACTCGTTAACCAAGACAACCAAGGGCAATTCTGGACGCGCGTATCTCCCAGAAGACTTATGTATTGAATTTTCACTTTTTCGCCGACCCTCTGTAGTCACAATTAATTCTCCTTGTGTTAAAAACTTTTCACATACCTTTACAGCTTGATCGAGTAACCCGCCAGGATTATGACGTAAATCTAGAACCAGTCCCTTCATATCTTGAACTTCAAGTTGTTTGATCCCCTCCTCTAAGTCACGGGCAGTCTCTTCACCAAATTGGGTTATACGAATATATCCGATTTTGTTTTCATCGACATAAAATTTACGTTGATTGTTGATATCCTTAACAGTCGAAACCTTTATCAGTGCTCTCTTGAGTTTAACGTCAATATTCTTACCCGACGACGGGCGAAACAGTGTTACCGCAACCTTCGAGCCAGGCTTGCCTCTAAGCTTTTTCATCGCCTCGGGCATCGAAATATTTCGTGCATTCTCTCCATCAATCTTAATAAATCGATCTCCTGACATAACCCCAGCCTCGAATGCAGGCGTGTCCTCCATCGGCGCCAATACTGTAAGATATCCATCTTGAATATTAATATGAACACCAACTCCTCCAAAATTGCCCTCGGTATCCTCCTTAAGATAATTGTATTTAATCGGAGGCATAAATTCACTGTTCGGATCTAGTTTGCTTAGCATCCCATCTAGAGCCCCATGAACAAGATCCTGATAGGTAAGATCTTTGCCATCGACATAATCCCTACGAATACGCTCGAGCACATTCACAAATAAATCGAGATTAGCATGTGGATCATTCTCCTCAGAAACCGCTTCGCTCTCAGAATATACCTTGGCACCATATGTAAGATTAGCTAGCAGAACGGCAACTACCAGCCAATGAATGAAAATCTTTGCCGCCTTGTCTTTATACATTACTCGGGAACCATACTCTCAATGCCCCCGTTTCGCCAAGCGGGAATCAAAGCTGAGTTACAAGCCAAGTATGTTTTCCTCTAGGAGTCTTTTCAACCTCTTCGACTTCTCGCATGGTCAATTGAAAATCATCACCAAGTTTTCTCATAATACCACTCTTTATATTATCCAATCGCGATGAATGAAAACTCGATGATGGAATGTAGCGAAACTCTGCAATACCTGGTTCAGACTGAAAAAACTGCACTGCATACAAATCATCAAAAATAGCATCATGCATATTAAAGGTAGTAAGTGAAATACGACGACCAGAAGAAGTTATGAGAAATTCCTGTTCTCGTCCCGAAATTTCCTCGACTGCAGGCCATAGGAATTCACGGTGGGTATCAATCTTAGCCAACCGCACATAATCACCTGTCTTATACCTCACTAGCGGCATTGCAAGGTTATCGAACGTAGTAGCAATGACTTCACAAAGACCATCCTCATTCTGATCTCCAAACTCTACAAATCCATAGTGCGGCCAAAAATAATATAAATCAGAACAAGCACCCTCGGCAGCAAGCACCGCTCTTTCTGAATGCCCATACCAACGAATGACATGGCATTGAAAAACGGATTCGAGCGTTCTTTTTTGACTTGTTGTTAACTGCTCAGACCCACAAAACATTCCCTGAATCGGCACCCGCCAAGTTTGATTATGCCGCTCCAAAAATTCTGCCAACTGCAATGCGGAAGATGGATAAACGTATAAGAAATCCGGATTAAATTTCTCAAGTTCATTTAAATATTCCGGAATACGCTCATCAGTTAAATGAGAAGAAGAAAGCAACAGCCAATTTCTAGTGGCATCGTATGATATGATTTTCCCACTGGACCGAGAGTCAGTCACTTGCCCTCGGATCAGTGCTAATCTCGCTTTATCGAAATATCCAATACGACGCCAATTAGCCTCCATAAACGCCTGTTCTTTAGGTCGACTTATCCCTTTTTGAAGATGAAACCCAACCGGGACTCCAGTGGATCCGCCTGTTGTAATATACAGTTTTTGGGAATCAGAAATATTGCTAGAAGTTAACCCATTAAGGTTTTTTTGTATGTCTTCCTTGTTCAACATCGGACAGTTCACAAGCTCGTCAGTAGAACTCAGAAGACTAGGGTCAAAACCAGCCTTCGCAAAAGTGCGCTGGTAATAAGGACAATAACTGGCGGCATTGATCAAAGTACGCCGTAACTCCCGTATCTGGTACTCGTCGATTTCTGCCGTACTCCACTCTGGCGATTCTTCGGCCAAGCAACGAAATTCTTTATAGGCCTTGCCATAGCGAATTCGCCTAGGCATTAGGCGATACATTGAGCCAATAGTATTACGAGCACCTTGCGGTAAACGATCATAAAAAGAGAGAAACGGATAAAGTTTATCCTCCAGACTCATTGCTCAGGTAATGTTGAATGATTACGCTCAATCGCTCCGACCCATCCAAAGTGCGGCACAAAATCAAACCAATCCGTCATTTGACTAAGTGGGCCGTTCCATTCCTCTTTATTGGATTTCACTTGAATATTACTATGCGTAAAAGGAACAAAATTTCTTTTTTCCATCGCAAAAGCATTTTTTAATAATCGAATATCCCGCCAATCAAATCCCATTAGCGTAGCAGCAGCCATGTCCACTGCAGCTGGATGTGTCCCAGCAATGATTATTCCGCACGGTTTTCTATCAGGCGCCATTGGCCCGTTACCTTCTCCTCCTATAATCCCATCGACAATGGCTAGATAACGGAGTGGTTTTTTTCTTTCCTTTCCTGATCCATCAAAATCAAAGAGGCACTTGTTCAAGTCGAGCACCATTCGCCAACAAGTGTCATTACCATGCCAGTTTCCAGAACGAACAATTTTTTGTGTGTCACCAAAAAAAAGTCTCCCTACCTTTTTAAGAGGAACAAGCATTCGCGACAACACAGGCCGCCCATTTACAAGACGTTTCACTCTACCCATCCATGAGTGTTCTAGCCTCGCTTTCGTGGTCGCCACAGGAAACTGGTCACCACCCGTAGCCGGTGTTCCTTCAGTATGATGAGGCAGCCAGTTTTTATTCGCATTAATGCCAACAAGATTTTTCAGTGCACAGGTAAGCCCTACTTTTTTATGAGTTTTAAGTTTTGGTATATTAATGAGCACATCAGCATCCATTGGCGTCCGGCAAAGCATATACTCATGGCGCCCGCCTTGATGGTGCTCATTTGTTTCATCAATATTAAACGATGCCCCGTACAACTGTCCATTTCCGCTAAAACCAAAAAACTCACTAGCCTCATTAAGCGGAACTAATGTATTGCCCATCGGATCTCCAGATAACTTTTTCCTTGAAACAGTTACTCCGTCGACGGACTGCCATTCTTCTGGACGAAGATCTAGCAATTCAATCTTTAGCCCAGGAAATTCTAAGCGACTCAGTTTGATCAACTCTTCTAACCCGCAATACCGACTAAGCTTATCAAATGATGAGTCGGTCTGCGGAGCATCACAAATAGTTATTGAGCCATTTCCTTTAAGATGCTTGGCAACCCACCTTATGACCGCTTCAATTACTGATGGATGCGTAACAACATGTTCCCATTGATCAGGCCCAGGATGACGCTCATCGTGTTCCTTGACCCAATTGGGCTTTAGGACCACTCGATCACCAGGCCGTACATAGTCTTCAGGCAATTGAAGCGCTTTGAGAGCTTCATCTACCAACGCATGAATCATGGCGGAATCGCCGTAATGATCGGCTCCATGTTGCATTGAAACATGGGCTGGATTATTTTGTTCGTCGATACTCATTCACCTTCAAGTTGATAGCAATGCAGAGCGGACTCTTTCACCGAACGCCTTCCGCGTAAAGTATCGCAAATATCGATTGCGTAAACCTGCCTGATCCACACAGCCAATAAACTGCTTAATCTTGTCGGCAATTTGTTCTGGCGATTGAACATCTACCAAACCTTCATAATTTTCAGGAAATAACTCAGGTAATATCCGCCAACGAGTTGCAATAATTGGCAACCCATGAGCCATCGCCTCAACCAAACAGACTGGATGCGCCTCAAAACCGTAGTAAGACGGTAATGAGAAAGCATCAGCCTGGCAGAAAAGCTCAAGTTTTTTTCCCTCATCCGCAAATCCATGATACGTAACCATTGCCCCCTGATCGCCAATTAAATCCGCATGATTAATGCGTTCATTAAACTCAGCCTCTTCCTTAGAAAGATAAAATTTCCCGGCAACATCCAATTGGACTCGCTGAGCCAAACCGGAAGATTCAAGATGATTATTAACTAATGCGACAGCTTCAATCAGATCAAATAAGCCCTTTTCTCGATAACACAAACTGAGATAAAGAATACGAAATGTTCCTTCGTTTCTAAGCGCATCAGCACGTGCCTGCTGTTTTGGTTTGATTCGCTCATCATAGTCAGGACAAGGATCTGAACAGCAGTTGGGAATAGTAATAATTTTTTTTGGGCTAAGCTTGCCAGCATCTTCATGATAATAATCGCCGAGCACCATACTGAGATCTGCGCGACCTAACAAAAATTGTGATATCCAGCGTTCCCAAGGATACGCCTTAGTTTCAAGCCAGACTCCAACACCAGCAGCCTGATAGTGATATATAGTCTTTTTATAAAAAGGACGGCACAACAGCATTACAATCCAATCACGATAAACAGCACTTCGAAGCCCTGGGGCGGGAACATAATAAAAATGTGTGGCACCTTTCATAACACGCAACCAAATCGCTCGCATGCAATAACTAAACAGTAGAAAAAATTTACGCAAACCTACCGAAGCAATGTCATCGATATCCTTTGATAGGCGAGCATCAATATGAAATACATTAATTACACCACCCTTGTCTTCCTGAAGTTCATCAAGCAACTGTTGCACCATGAAACTTTGGCCATGAAACGGCGGAGGAACATGGGCAAAGACAACGAGCTTCATAATTTATTAGAATTTATTTGAACCATATGATCATAAATACGATTGTATTTTTCCGTCATAGCACTGGCAGCCCAACCCCGGACACTCTCTCGAATTTCAACAGCTTGTCGAAGTTTAACCTCACCGGTTAGAATAGAGATGATTTTATTTTTAAGATCCTCCGCGCTTCCATTCTCAAAAAGAATTCCTGTCTCGCCATCTTTAACAATATCAACATTCCCCCCGCTCCGAGCAGCAAGCGCAGGAAGGCCAAGAGCGAGAGACTCCATAAGCGAAACACTGCAAGGTTCATTTTCAGAAGCTACAACTACAAAGTGCCCTGTCTGGAGCGACTCTACGACCTTGTTTGTTGCTCCATGTAAAAAGACCGATTCCTGAAGATTTTTTTGACTAATAAACTCCTTTAACTCATTTGCAAAAGCTTGAGAATCGGAATCCTTCTGTTCCGGCCCCCATAAATGAAATTCAACCCGAGATCGCATTTTCAAAGGAAGTTTTGCAATGGCTTTTATTGGTAAATGCCAACCTTTCCAGCGCACCACTGACCCCATTCCAACCAACTTAAGTTTTGCCTTCGAGGCAGAACTTAACCAAAAATTTTCAGCAAGCTGTTTATCCAAAAAAACATCTGCACAACCCGAAAAAACAACCCAACTTCGCGGCTCGTCAATTGCTAAACTATAATGCTTAGCCATGGCAGGATTAAGAAGAACAGTAGTCATTCGCTTTCGCCTAGCTATCCATCTATAAAAACCCGTACGCCTAGCAAAAGTATGGTTGGTGAATAAAACAGGCTTTCGCATGAACCAAGAGACGAACAAAGCAACAATCAAGCCTCCGCGGGTGTGCGCATGGATGACATCAAATGACTCCCGCCTCAATAAACAACGCACATCTAAAAAAGCTAAAACGCTGGAAAAGAAAATTAATAAGTGACTTGAAGCATCGCTTATAATGAATCTGCCATACCGATAGTTGAGAATTGGTTCTCGGGTCTCTTTGTATTCTTTATGTACCCAGACTGAGTGTTGATAACTGGTGCTTGGGCTAACTTGATGCAAGGAGCGTATAACCGAGAGGATGCCTCCAAAGTCTTCACGCTGACCAACCAAATGAAGAATCTTCATGTCGCCTCAACCGTCTCAGGCATGGCTTCCGTGCGGGCACGACCCCGCAACATATATTCGCAAGCAATTAGCAAACCAGCCTGCAAAGAAAAGGTTTTCATTGCATACTCGCTATCTCCATGCAAAGCCGCGAATGCAACTACATTTGCCAACCACAAACTCGCAATAAGGCAACACACTCTGGAAAATTCATCTTCCACTCCATTCTTTCGGAGATATAAAATAATCCTAACTGCTATAATTGATCCCATTATCAGGAATAAAAGCATAAAGAGCGTCCCGAAAAGACCCGTATTAACCATCAATCCAATAAAACCATTAAAAAAACGACCCTGATTAATGTGATAGGTAATCGCCGTAGGATCCCAATGTAATGAATGATCACCGAAACCAGACTGCCCAAAACCTCGCCCTACCAGCAAATATTGTGGAATTAATTTCAGGCCTTCTTCCCTTAATATTCGGCGGGTTTCCATGGTGCTAGACCCATCAATTTCAGCGTCACGATGAACCTCAATTGCAGGCAAAACAGAAATTGCACGCTGAGCGGCCAGCGGCATACGATCAGCAAATCCATAAGCGATAAACAAACCTATTATTAATACCAAACCGCCGATAATCATATTTCGGAAGTTGTATAACCGCTGGGTTAAAGAACTAAAAAATGTAACTAAAACAATAATAGCAACCGTATATCTATGGCCGCTCAACAACCCTACAGCTACAATGCTCAGAAAAATTGGGACCAGCCAAATACCCTTCGAGGTCAGGAAATCTTTCATCTTAACCTTAATTAATAATAGCCATAGAAACCCTGTGCTCACAAATGCTAGCGACTGATAACGGTTAATACCCATCTTCAACCTCTCTCTTTCAAAGTTCATCGCATCACCTGGCACCTCTAGAAAAAATAAAATATTAAATAGCCAAGATGCGTTGGTATAAATCACGTCTGAAACAACCCAAGTTGCAGAAAGCAAGCATTGAATAATAAACAGCTTTCGGATCTGACCCTCCTTCATACGAAGCATTATGAACATCAATGGAAATATAGCACATGTGATTTGCTGAAAATAGAAACGCCCACCCATCTGTGCACCGCCCATCGTCCTAAACCCGACACCTCTCTCCAGCATCGTAAAAACAAGTACAGCACAATAACCGGCCACGCCAACCAATAGCCACTTGTGCTCTCCAATCGAATCCCACATTTCATCTCGGTATTGCCTGAAGGAAAAAACCAAAATACAGCCAGTCCACCCCAACAAAGCTGCTGCCTCCCAAACAAATGGACGTCCTGGAAAAAACGGCATAATCAATGCCGTGGAAAATGTTGCTATAGCCAAGCTGACAGCCAGCGTTGCGTGGTATGGCATCAATATCAACCAAGCCACTCCGCCAAACGCCAATGCAGCAAAAAACATATCATCCGCAAGCGTGTAGCCAAAAATGACAACCGCTAATGCAATCACTGCAAATAAAATGAATTTTTGCAGGCGCAATGCGCCTTCTAATGAACCTGCACTCACCTCACGCGTTTATATCGAGTTTAGAGAATTCTGCAACCTCGCGACATCAGCTTATTCAGGATTTATTTCATCCATCCGACTTTTCAACTCTGCGCGAATAGCAGCACGCTGAGTATCATCTAGCTCTCTAGGCACTTGTAATGGAGCACCATAAGCCACATCACATCGAGCAAACGGCATCGGTAATTGGAATCGATCCCAACTATTAAACCGGTATTTTCTATTGGCTGAAGCACCTAAAGGAATAATCGGCAACCCAGTCACTTGTGATAATGCAAGAATGCCATCCTGAATTTCATAGCAAGGTCCTCTAGGTCCATCCGGAGTTATACCTAAATGCATACCAGCCTTCATTTTTCGTGATAATTCCAAAAGCGCTTGTCGACCACGGCGACTTGTAGAACCACGAACTGGCTCAATATCAAAAGCCTTCAACACTTCAACAAGAAGGGCACCATCCTTGCTCGCACTAACCATCGCAGCTAAGCGCCGGCCACTAATCGGCTTTATGTTATTACTATATGCATCCATCCCGAACACTAAACGATTATGCCAAACACAAAGGATGAAAGGTTTATCGCGACTATCCTTAATCACCCCGTGAGGATCAGAAAAATTAATCCGCCAAGTAAATCGCAACAATCTAAGCAATCCATACACCACTCCTCCCGCTAACTTTTGGATAAGCGAAGCCTTGTTCGGAATGACAACAGGTCCTGGCAATGTTCTTCTATTTCCCTCCCTTCAGAGCAGCTCTGACAAGCTCCTCGACCGAAGCTTGATCCCCAAGCATTGCCTTTGCAGCCTGAGCTGCTTTTTGAGCTTCAGCACTTTTAGAGCCGAGTGCCTCTAACGCCGCAACTGTATCAGAAATGCTCTTATCCAAATCACCGGGCACTTGGCCTAACGCTGTTGGTAAATCCCCATGTAAATGATCAACCTTATCCTTGAGTTCGAGCACCATTCTTTCAGCCGTCTTTTTTCCTATCCCATTGATGCTGGAAAGCCGCTTCACATCGCCGGAACCAATAGCCAACTTAAACGAATCAACAGCCATTCCACTCAAGACATTCAAAGCAAGCCGTGGCCCAATGCCACTAACACTTTGAATCATCTTGAACATATCCCGTTCATCTTCAGTAGCAAAACCATATAAAGTCTGAGAGTCCTCTCTGACAACCAATTGAGTTTTGAGAACTACTGCTTTACCAAGGCCAGGAAGTTTTTCAAACGAGGACAATGGAATTAGTAATTCGTACCCAACGCCATTAACCTCAATAACCACCTTTGTAGGCAGTGCATCTTCAAGTGTCCCCTTAAGAAAAGTGATCATACTTAATTATCGCTTGCAGCAGAAAACCATGTCGCCGCAAAACTGACCAGATTGTTCTTATATAAAAACGAACCGTCTTGCGTTTTTGAACGTCCACTCCTAGCCTTCCTCCCTGAAAATGGGCATATCCCCCAGCAAAAAGAAACCCTGCGTCTGTATCGTCGTTGAAAACCTACCTGTGCCTCTGGATCGACGCGTTTGGCAGGAATCATGTGCCTTACGCGATGCTGGATACGAAGTAATCGTGATCTGCCCACAAATGCATGGCTACACNAATCCTGAGGAGANTCTCGATGGNATTCAAATTTACCGCCACTGGATCGGCGAAGAAGCTAATTCAATCGTCGGATTTTTCCGANAATACAGCTCAGCTCTTTGGGGTGAATTCCGCCTGCTATGCAAGGCATGGAGGCGACATCGATTCGACATTATTCAAGTGTGCAATCCGCCTGACATTCTGTTCATGGCTGCAGCTCCATTCAAACTCGCCGGAGTAAAGTTAATTTACGATGTCCACGACGCAACCCCGGAAATGTTTGAAGCAAAATTCGACAAACGTGGATTGCTTTATTGGACGGTTCGCATCGCTGAATGGTTTACATACTTTTTTGCCGATACTGTAATCACTACAAACCAGTCTGTCTCCGAGATTGCAACTGGCAGAGGAAATCAAACAGAAAAAGATGTATTCATTGTTAGATCAGCCCCTAAAATTCCAAGTGGTGAAATCAAACCCAACCCCGCCCTAAAAAAAGGCCGTAAATATCTTGTAGGTTACGTTGGAGTAATGGGAAGCGCAGATGGCATTGATCAAATTATTAAATCTGTTCATTATATTGTTAGGAAACTAGATAGAAAGGACATCCAATTTCTACTTATGGGATTCGGGCCTGAACATGAAAATCTCATTAAGCTTCGCGACGAACTTGAATTGAAAGATTTTATCGATTTGCCTGGACGTGTTGAAGGAGTTGAATTGTTTTCCGCACTCAGCACGATGGACCTTGGTGTTTCTGGTGACCCGATTAATCCATACAATCACCATTGCACAATGAATAAAGTACTTGAATACATGGCAATGGGAAAACCTCAAGTATCATATAACCTTAAAGAAAGTCGCTACTCAGCAGGTGAAGCCGCTATATTTGTGGATAAAGTTTCCAGTCAAGCACTTGGCCAGGCAGTCTCGAATTTAATAGATGATCCCGCAAAACTAAAGAGCATGGGGCGTATAGGTTATGAACGTTTTCATTCAGATCTCAATTGGGAAAAATCTGTGCAGCAGCTCAAAGCTGCCTACTCCCATACTCTTGGCAATTCCTAATTGAACATAAATTTATACTGACTAGGTCACAGAATAAATTTTAAACACGGGCTTTAATTAAGCGAAAACTACTCAATATATCGGAACTCTTCTGAACCAAGTAGAGCTTGCGCATACTGTTGCCAACCAGGCTCAAAATCGACCTTTGAGAGAAACTCCAAGCCTGTTTCCCGTTCGCCATCAGAAGGCAATCGATTGTATAATAGCTGATAAGCCCTGTTAATCCGATCTTCATTGGTTTCACTCTCCCTAATCAAACGGCTTACCAGAGCTTCCGCCCGTTTCTGAAAAAACGGGCTATTCATTATAAATAAATACTGCTGTGGAACAGTACTTGTCGTTCGCTTAGCAGCTGTACTGCGCGGCGCTGGAAAATCGAATAAACGAAAGAACGGATCAGAACTAATACGATCACCATTACGACTAATGGTCGCGTAGACACTACGGCGAGGACTTTCTAAAATCTGATTAATGGGAGCCCCTCCGATTTTTAAGTCCAGTTCAGCTGTAGCAGAAAGTAAACTATCTCGCCACGACTCTACTTCAACACGACGAGGATTCATTCTCCAAATCATGCGATTATCCCCGTCACGATCAAAGTTGGCGGCAATGTGCTCACTGCTCATTCGATAAGTGGACGACTTCATTATTAAACGGTGCAAATCCTTAATCGACCAACCGTTGTCCATAAAGTTCTTAGCCAGCCAATCGAGTAAAAGTGGATGCGTAGGCTTATCACCAATAATCCCAAAGTTACTCGGAGTACGAACAATCGCTCTGCCGAAGTGCCATTGCCAAACACGATTAACAAATACTCGTGAAGTAAGCGGATTATCGCGAGCAACCACCGACTCGGCCAACTGTAAAAGACCACTTTTCTTGTTGAAGGTTTTATCACGAGAAATCACCTCAAGAAAACGGCGCGGGACTTCTTCCCCTTTTTTTCTGAGGTCTCCACGAATGGCTACATGCATGTTATTACTACCGTTTTCACGAAGCCCGTGAGCGATAGCATACTTTGGGGGCAAACTCTTTCGAAGCTCATCCCGGTTTTTAGCCCACTCGTCACGCTTCTTTTTTTCCTCTTCAGTAATTTCTCGTTTCTCTTTTTTGATCTTGTCGTTCAGTTGCTTTATTTGTTTTTCAAAACTTTTAATTTTATTTTGATGATCGTCGTATGCCTTCACGGCCGTATCCGGAGCCAGAGGCTTGTCGGCAATACTAGTATTATTAAATACACCGGCTATGGCGTAGTAGTCCTTAATAGAAACCGGATCAAATTTGTGATCGTGACAACGTGCGCAGGCAACAGTTAAACCAAGAAAAGCACGGGAGAATGTGTCCACTCGGTCACTTAACGTCTCTGCACGAGCTGCGGCAGAGGCTTCAGCGTCGCCTCCATCTCCATTGTAAGTTGGCCCAACTGCAAAAAACCCAGTGCCTGCACGAGCCGACAAAGGTGCCTCCGGCGTTAATTCTCCAGCAATTTGCCAACGTACAAATTGATCAAATGGCACGTCTGCGTTGAAAGCGTTAACTACAAAGTCACGGTATTGCCAAGCATTGGGCAAACCGCGGTTATCCAGGAAACCACCCAGTCCATCACTGTAACGGGCAACATCCATCCAATGACGAGCCCAACGCTCACCGTACTGAGGGGAGGCTAGTAGCTCCTCGATAACGTGATCCCAGCTAATATCTCCACCAACAAAAGCGGCAACAGACTCGGGAGATGGCGGAAGGCCTACCAATCCAAAATAAGCACGGCGAATAAGCGTCCGACGATCCGCTTCTTGTGCTGGCTTCATCTTACCAGCTTCAAGCCGAGCAAGAACAAATTGATCAATCGAATTCTTTGGCCAAGCTGTATTGACAACCTCAGGTGGGGTTGGATTTATTATAGGCTTTAGCGACCAGTGTTCATTGCGAAATTTCTCGAAATCAATACCGTCATTTTTAACAATCTGTGGCTCGTTGGATTTTGGCCAAGGAGCTCCCATGTCGATCCATTTCTTAAAATCGGCAATCACCGCATCTGGCAACTTCCGCTTGGGAGGCATCTCAAGCGACTCTTCTTTGTACAAAACCGCGCGATATAGTAAACTCGAGTCTGCCTTACCTGGAAGAATTGACGGGCCAGACTCACCCCCTATGAGCGCTTGTTCACGATTATCGAGATATAACTCTGCCTTCAATTTTTTTGACTGAGTACTATGACAATTGTAACAATGCTGCGCTAAAACTGGGCGAATTTTGTTTTCAAAAAAATCCAACTGCGTCGTGGTGGGTTCATTGGCAAAAACAATTGCAGGAACCCATAAAGGAATCCCTAGCCAAGTCATAACCAGAACAATTTTGAATCTATTTTGCAACACCCCAATTCAACCGAACTAGCCGCCTAGGCGCAACACTGAATCACAAACAAATTAACAAGATTCCTTACAACTTTTCTCGGGCTAAGATGTTATCAAAATATCAATTTGAATAGACTAATAACATATTCGCTTTATGCGGCCACACTACTGTTCGCCCGCTTGTCTATGCCACTGGCTGAACCAATTGAGGGTGATGTTGTTCTCAGCTTTCCGTTGACATCGGAAAAACTGGAGAACGTCTACATCGACGCCCGGCTTTACGAGTACGAC
>NYWG01000050.1 GCA_002684915.1 Verrucomicrobiales bacterium | reverse complement strand
TGAATGGGGCCCAATGGTGGACACTCAAGGTGGAGAAGGCGGCAGTTTTAAAAACACCGGGATTGGCGGAGTGGAAGTATCTCTAAAATACAATGTGCTAAGCCCTTATAAGGACGCAATTGGATTGTCAGTTGGTGGTGCATGGGAATACCGGAGTCTATACAGGCTCGACGGAGCTGATATTGATCAACATTCAATAGTGCCAACCATTTGGCTTCAGAAAAATTGGTTGGATGACACTTTGGTTTTGGCTAGCAAAAACAAAATGGAATTTGAAAGAAGAAAAGGGCCAGGTGTGCTGGAAGAAGAAATCGCTTTTGATTTATCGTTAGGGCTTTCTTACCGAGTAGCCCCTAAATGGTTTGTTGGTGTGGAGACACGTTATCAATCAGATTTTCTGAGTCCGGAAGAAAAGGGCCTTGATGAAAATGGTAACTATTTCAAAGAAATAGCCGGCAAACCATCGAGTTGGGATTTAGGTGATTTTGCTATTGGAGACCAATTCCAATACGGATTGTACTTAGGACCTACGGTCCATTATGCCGAAGAGAATTGGTGGGCAACTGCTGGTTTACTTTTTCAGGTAAAGGGCTGGGGTGCTGATGGTGAGGAGCATTCTCGCGATGGATACAACTGGGATGAACATGAGCGTTATCATCTAGGGCTGTTCTTTGGTTACGAGTTTTGATGCTTAATTAAACACCAATGCTGAATAACAGAAGAGGTGTTTTAAGGAAATTATTCTTGTGTGCTGCTGCAAACTTGTTTGTGGCACCTAAGATCTTCTCAAAAACTTATCTTAACACACCCCAAGCGCAAAAAGCGCTTTGGGGTGATGTTAAGATGACGGCTATTCCTCTAACTCTTTCGAGTCAGCAAGCTAAATTAATAAAAACAGCGTCCAAGGTTCGAGTTAGGCACAAGAATCTAAAGATTTGGAAAACAGAATCCGGGGGATGGTTTATAGTTGATAATGTTATTGGTAAGCATGAGAACATTGATTATGCGGTAGCATTAACTGAAAAAGGGAAAGTCAAAGGGATAGAGATTATGGTTTATAGGGAGACCTACGGGCATCAGATAATGAATCCAAAATGGAGGGCCCAGTTTAATGGAAGAGGGCACGAATCAATTTTAAAATTAGACAAGCAAATAAAGAATATATCAGGCGCTACATTGTCCTGTAGGCATATTACCGATGGAATTAATAGGCTGGTGCAAACTTGGAAAATAGTAATTAGCAAAATTTGAATTCGAGTCATAATATTACAGTGAGGGCAGGGTATTAATTATATCCTGCTTTTTGTTTATTGGTGAATAGTATATCACAATGTAAACCCTTGTTAGGAACATATGTTGAAATCTCACTCAGTGGTGAATTTAGCGATTCTTATTTATTAGATAAGAGTAAAGAGGCGTTTGCTGAGATAGGTAGAATTCAAAAATTAATGAGTTTTCATGACAGGGATAGTGAGTTGTCATATGTGAATCATAATGCTCATCACCGACCTTGCGGTATTTCAAAAGATCTCTCTTTTATTTTAAATTTTTCGATGGAACTGAGTAATTTAACTGGAGGATTATTTGATGTTACAATTGCTTCGAAGATGATTAAAGCTGGGTTATTGCCAGATCATGGTATTAGTTTAGATGTAGATAATAATTGGGAAAGTATTTCTCTGGATAAGAGGCAAGTTTATTTTAAAAAACAAGTTCAGCTGGATCTGGGCGGGATAGCAAAAGGTTACGCAGTAGATAAAGCTTTCGAAAAGCTCAAGGGTTTGCCCTTTGCAATTGTTAATGCTGGTGGTGATTTGAGAGTCAACCAATGGGAAAATGAAACGATTGGAATCAAAGTGCCTGGTGATAGTTGTGCTAGAAATATCGTGCCTGTAAGGATGCTGAACAGTGCTTTAGCAACCAGTGCATTCTATTATAATAAAAAGTCACTAGTGGTACATAATTCAATTGCCAAGAAATCAATTAAAACAAATCGAAGTGTTAGTGTTTTTGCTCCTAGTTGTATGGTGGCCGATGCTCTTACAAAAGTGGTTTTGCTTAGTCCTAAATATGCAGAAATTTTAGAGTTGATGTCCTCGCATTTGTTAATTGTTGATAATAAAGGGCATATATTGGATAGATTTAATTAAATTGAAAAATTCATATTAACAGCATTGAAGATTCATAAACCAAGTATAAAAATATCATGGAATAATAGGATAATTTTATTCCTCTTTTTATCCATTAGCTGGTGCTCTGGTTTAACTTTTTTTATTTTGAATACTTGGGTGGAAGTGGAAGGGGAATTTGGCGTAGAAAAACATCCGTTTCAATATCCAATACTGAAAACACATGGAGCTTCAGCATTTATCATGATGATAATCTTCGGGTTTTTGATTGCGGCCCATATACCCGCTGGGCTGAAGCAGAAAAGAAATAAGATAACCGGCATTATATTAATAATAATTAATGTGTTTATGATTATTACAGCTTATTTACTTTACTATTCTGGAGAAGAATATCGTTCGTTAGTTAGTTATGCTCATTTTATTGTCGGTTTATTTTTTCCATTATTATTGATTTTCCATTTATTAAATCGAAAGAAGATTAGTAAAAATTTGACGCCGAAGTTAAGGCAAAGGGATTAGTTATATGAAGAGTAGAGAAAGAAGCGGGTTTACTTTGATAGAACTATTAGTAGTTATAGCTATTGTTGGTATATTAGCTGGGCTATTGTTGCCGGTTTTATCCAAAGCAAAAGGAAGAGCATTGTCGATAAAGTGTGCATCCAATATGAAGCAAATTGGTTTGGCGGTTATGATGAGGGCTAGTGAACATGATGGAGGGCTTCCTATAGCGACTGATTTTTCTATGTCTGAGAACTCTTTAGAACGTATTTGGGTGACAGCAATTGCTAATTACATTCAAAGCAAGGAGATGTTCTTGTGCCCTTCAGCGAAGCGAACGAAATACGGGGGTGATTGGGAGAATCGTAATTGGCATTCAATAGGATATAACAGTTCAACTACATTCGATCCTAGAGGTATAGAAGGGTCCAAAACAAAGCCGAAATTAACATTATTACGACGGCCTGACTTAACTGCTCTTTTTGCTGACACGCCTTCTGGACCTAAAAGAGAAAAATATCGTGGCTATGTTTTTAGTCCTAAGAATGGTCAGGGCAATGATGATCAGTATTATCCAATACCACTTATTTCAGATAAAGATCTAGTTTTAGAATTAGGAAGCATTAGAAAGCCTAGTCAGCTTAAGCCAATATATGCCCGGCATGGTTCAAAAGGTGGAAATACTGGGCGAACTAATCTTGTATTAGGTGATGGTCATGTAGAGGCGAAGACTGCTTATTCAGTTATTACACAAAACCATTCTTCCGGATTAATTTGGGATTTTAATTACCAATAATTTTTTAGACTTAAAACTCATATACAGTTCAAATTATATTTGACTTAAATGAGATTGCATCTCAATATCGCTTTTGCAAGGGGTGGCCCTCTTGCTCATTGTCAGCACGGTTTCTTAAGGTCTAACCAATTAATTTGGTTTTTTTTGCACCTTTATTGAGAGTGAGTCTCAATAGCTTCGCATGCTTTAGGTGTCGAAATTGAAGTGGTTATACCGTCCAAACTTCAACGACTTTGGGGAACCCGCCGCCTCTCCTTTAGGAGGGGCGGCAAACAATTTTGATAGAAATGGAACATAAGCTAAAAATTAAGGAAATAAGTCAGGAGCCAATCTTGGTTCGCGAAACTAATAAAAATACGTCCAGCCTACCTCGGTTATCGATGGATAAAGAGGGCAGGCTAGTACTGTTTACAGATAAAATGGGTAAATATATTGCCGCTAGTAAATCGTTAATCGTATTTCTTTTAGCGACATTGATTTCACTAACATCATATGGCCAAGAGTTTGAGGATTTGGCGATTGATGGTGGTGAGGTTGCTGAATGGAAAACTCTTACATCTGCATCTTCTGGCAATGCTCCTGACATACAAGGGAGCGTGGGCACTGTCAGTCTAAAGCAATTAGCTCCAGGTGCTATTATTACTTCAACTGGAAATATTTATAACCCGGGTGGTGTAAGTAAATTTTCTTTGACAGATTCGGCCCCTGGAACATTAAAACAAATCGTATTGCAGGTTTCGACTGCTGGTGTCCCGTTGGATTACGATAGTTTCGAGTTGGTATCAGGGGATACAACAATTAAAGGAGTAACTACAGCTACCACCGGTGACAATGGTGTAATGACTAAGGTCTCTTTTAGCTTGGGAGATAATGTTATTAATAACTCAGATTATTCTTTGAATTTCAATGCGAGTGGAGCTCATATGAGTTTAGTGTCTGTGAGGATTAATCTATTAAGAGAAGTCACTGCATTTGCTTTTAAAAAGTTTTATTACGGAAATGGGGAATTTGCAGAGTGGGATAAATTCACAGTTGGTTTTGGGGTTCCTGGGAACAGTGCAGATGTTGATGGGAGTAAAGATACTGCTACGATTACTCAGAACACTCCTGGGGCAATGGCTACGGGTTCGGGTAATATCTATAATCCGGCCGGAATTAGTCAGTTTGTCTTAAACGATAGTGTTACTGAGAATCTGAAATCTATTGTATTACAGGTTTGGACTAAGGGTTCACCTGCAAATTATGGAAGTTTTAAATTAAATTCAGGTGATGTCGAAATCACTGGAACGAGGGAAGAGGTTGTATCAGGAGATGAAGGTGTTATCAGTTTGATTAATTTTAATTTAGGTGATTCAAGCATAGAGGACGCCGAATATTCGATCAGTTTTGCAGCTTCCGGTCCTCATATGAGTTTGGCTGCAGCTAGATTGGATATAGAGTTAGAGCCAGAGTTGGTGTATGAGTTTCAAGATTTTGAAACTGAAAATAGTGAATACGCAGAGTGGGATGAATTTACTGTTGGTTTCGGTGAGCCCGGAAATGCGCCTGATATGGAATTCAGTAAGGGAGGCATTACAATAACCCAAAATACGCCAGGAGCGATGGTGACATCTACTGGTAACATTTATAATCCTGGAGGTGTTAGTAGCTTTATTCTGAATGACAGCGCACTTGGGAAACTTGATGAAATTAGATTTCAAATATGGACATTAGGTTCCCCGGCTGATTATGGCAGTTTTGTATTGAAATCTGGTGATAATGAAATCTCAGGTGTTCGTTCAGAAGTTTTAAGTGGAGATAAGGGGGTAATTAGTTTGATCAATTTTGATCTTTCTGGGGCTTCAATTTTTGATGCTGATTACAGTATTGAATTTAGCGCAGCTGGTCCTCATATGAGTTTGGCTGCGGCTCGATTGGATTATAAAACCAAAGAAGTTATTATAGATTTCCAAGCTCAAAGTGGGCCGGGTTGGTTACATGATGGATGGGTTGAATTTACTAATGGGTTTAATGATTGGAATGAACCTGATTTGGAAGGTAGCCGTGAAATTAACTTTGATTATGGTGCTTTGTTAAGGCAGACAACGCCAGGCGGATTCATTACATCTACTAAAAACATTTATAATCCTGGAGGGATAAGTAATTTTGAAATTTCAGATTCTGTTGATGGTGAAATCGTTAAACTTGCGCTTCAGATTCGAACTACAGGCACGCCAGTGAATCCAGGCAGTGTTACAATAAAAATAGGCGAAACTGAGTTGAGAGGTGCATATAGTGAAGTAGCTCGTAAAAAGACTTCCCGAGGCGGCAGCGAAGTGATTTCCCAGTTTCTGTTTGATTTAGAGGGGTTAAGACCGTCAGAATATCTAATTAAATTTTCTGCGGCAGGTCCTCATATGAGTTTGGTGTCAGCAAAAGTCGATAAGCAGATTACTGCAAAATACGAAATGGGTAGTAATTACAACTCAGAATTTAATTTGGCTAGTGAAGATCGCTGGACATACCCTAGAAACAGTACCCCTGGAAAAAGAAATTTGGCGCCTGTTTTTGGTTTTGTGTCTGGAGAAGGTGATGCTCGTGTTGCTCAGAGATATGGGCAAATGATTGTTGCTTTCGATACGATATCAAAAGTTCCATTAGGTCTTCATTATTCTCAATATAAAATTAAGTCAGCAACCGTTAAGGCTACAGTTGCGCTGGATGAACAATTTTTATATGACGGCACGCCAGATGATTATTCTAAATATAACGGTGTAGATGATACAGTAAGTCCGGTTGAATTATTTGGCACTGGATTCAGGAATGGTTTTGACAGTTCAACTTGGAATGAAGCCTCTCCGATGTCTGCTAGAAATGATGACGGGAGCAATAATGCATATTCATTGGGCTTTAGTGAAGGCCAGGCAACTGATGTTGATTATTATAGATTTGCATCACCTCATAATGCTTCTGCCTTTGCGATTGGTCAGATTGATGGGGTTGAGCAGGGTGAGTTGGTTCCTGAAGACAGTGTGTTCGAGTTTTCGATTAATATAGATGACGAAAACATCCAGCGCTACATCGCTGAATCATTATCAAAAGGTAAAGTCTTCTTCACATTGTCACAGATTCTATACGCAAAAACGCAGAATAACGGCAAGGGATATCCTGATTTATATACTAAAGATCATATCTTAGGTGAAAGCCCTACTTTGGAATTAGAGTTCGAAATTGTTCCTGCACAACTAACTCCGGCAGTATTATCTATCACTAGAAATATTGGCGGTGGGGTTACCGTGGAATGGTCTGGTAATGGCAATCTGTTTAGTTCAGAGGAATTAGGCAAAGATGCTTTGTGGGAAAAGATTGAAACAGATGGAAATAGTTATAACTCCGATGTTGCGAGTCCTGCTCGTTATTACAGAGTAATACAGAATTAATCTGGTATTTACGCCGTGTCAGCTAATAAACACGCAAACGACGAACACTCGCCTCTTCCTTTCTTGTCTCACGGCGTAAATATTGGACAAGAAGGAAGGGGCATTGCGGATTCGAATTACTGCACTATACCAAACACGCAAAGCAAAAAAATAGCTCCAACTTCCCTTGCTCTTGTATGGTGCAGTTTAAACAGTAGGGCAAGGGAAGTTATTTAATACTCTAGCATGGTTATTAACAATAAATTAAGTCATGCGTTTACGCTTATTGAGCTATTGGTGGTTATTGTTATTATATCAATGCTAGCTTCATTGCTGTTTCCTGTTCTAGCTGATTCAAAATTGGCAGCGAAAAAGGCAAATGAAATAAGTAGTTCGAAACAACTTATACTTGGATGGCATTTATACTCAGAAGATCATGATGGGAAGGTAATGCCTGGATATAGAAATGGATTCGAGGCTTTTGATCTAAATGGGAAACCTCTACTAAACCCTATAAATGTACGTTATCCATGGAGATTAATTCCATGGCTTGGCGATTCATTTGAGTTGATCTATGCAAATGAAAACCGAAGCTTGTTAGATGAGTTTAGATCTAGTTATGAAGACTATAGTTATGCAGTAAGCCTTTTTCCATCATTGGGGGTTAATTCAAGATTTGTTGGTGGTGACGATGTTGACCTTGCTCCGACAAATAAAGCTCTTTCTAAGTTTGGTTCTTTCTGTCTCCTGAGTACTAGTGGAGCTAAAAACCCTTCAAGTTTGATTGTTTTCTCATCATCGAGGCATAAATTCGGGGACAGAATGGTTAACGGTTTTTATCTCGTTAAGTCGCCTTACTTTGCGAAAAGGGAATGGGAGACTAATTTGGATTTAAATAATTCAGCTCCGTCTTACGGATACGTTCATCATAGGTACAAGGGAAAAGCCGTTAATGCATTTGTAGATGGTCATTCCGAGGTTTTATCATTTCAAGCGATGGACGATATGCGGAAGTGGTGCAACATTGCAGATTCTAATGACTGGGTAATGACAAGGAATAGAAATGAGTAAAAAAGATGCCATTCGACTATCTCTTGTGAACAGCATGAATCGCATATACTTGCTGCATGAAAATAATTTCGTACATGAAATGCATGTGTTTGATGTAGAGAAGCTAGTGGTAGATGAGTTTTTAAAGATGTTTAAATTGATTGATTTAAACCACAGCCTGTCGTCAAAGGATTTAAATGAATTTACATCATGTTCCTCTAGTACATCCACGCAAAAAAGCCACCCCCTCTTGTCTGCATGATGTAGTATAAGGCAAGAGGGGGTATTTAATTTATCTGATCAATAATTAACTAATATAAAGAAATGAAATTAACAGTCTATCTAATTGGTTTATTGCTTTGGGCAAATTGCCTTATCGATAATGGAGTAGCCAACGAAGATAATTCAAAACCGTTTTGGTCAGAAGATGTTCCACTCGAAATGGTTAGCTTTGGATCTTGTGAATCTGATGGTTATTTGTATTTACATGGTGGTCATAAGGGTAAGGCTCATACTTATTCAAAGGAGCATCATGAAAATGAGTTTTGGCGTATTAAATTGCAGCCAAAAGGGAAATGGGAAAAGTTGAAAAACGGAATTCCGGCTCAGGGNTATGCAATGGTTTCATATAAAGGAAGGGTCNTNAAAGTTGGAGGNTCACAGGCAACAAACAANCCAGAAGACCCTCATAATTTNCATTCAATTGAAGAAATTGAATCGTATGATCCTAAAACAAATAAATGGACCTTATATGGAAGATTACCTGAACCTAGATCGTCTCATGAGGCGGTAGTGGTCGGGGATATTATGTACGTTTTTGGTGGATGGGATTTTGGGAATGGACGTGAGGAGTGGCTGGGGTGTATATCAGCAGATTTAAGGGCAAAAAAAATCCAATGGAAAGTACTTCCTGAAATGCCTGCGGATCGCAGAGCGTTTTCAATTACGCATGATGATAGATATATTTATGTTGTAGGTGGAATGGACGACGGGGGGACATTGAATGACTTTGATATTTACGACACAAAGAAAAATGAATGGGCACGAGGTCCACAGTTGCCAAGTAAAGGGTCGCTAAAAGGTTTTGGCTCTGCTGCGGGCTATGCTAAGGGGAGTGTTTATGTCAGTGACTCATCTGAGAATCTACACAGATACGATGTTTCTGAAGAGAAATGGCATGTTGGGAATAAATTAAATAAGGCCAGATTCTTCCATAGAATGGCTAGTTTTAATGGTGATTTATATGTGATCGGAGGAACAAGCATGAAGTCTGGTGCAATTAACTCTATTGAAAAAATAATTTTAAAGACTAAACCAACTGCCCGATCTGAAATATTAAATGGTAATAATTGGCCTGGATTTCGTGGGGATGGTTCAAGTCTCACATTAGCAAAAAATTTACCATCTAAATGGCAGGATAGTGATATTAAGTGGTCAAAGCAGTTAGAAGGTTATGGGCAATCTAGTCCAGTAGTCTTCGATGGGAAAGTTTTCATCACTGATGTGATTGGTGAAAACAAGGAGAAATTGGGGGTTCATTGTTATGATTTAATAACAGGTAAAAAAGTTTGGTCTAAACTATTTGAGAACAAAAACCTTCAAAAAGTCAGTCAATATATATCAAAAGGTTCATCTACTCCGTGTGTTGATAAATTTGGAGTTTATTGTTTTTTTGAAACTGGTTTGTTAGTGGCTATTTCGCATCAGGGAAATATCAAATGGAAAAGATCTGTCACAGAAGATTATGGTGCATTTGAAGGAAATCATGGTGTTGGGACATCATTAGTACAATCAGAAGACCACCTTGTACTTTTAATAGATCATTCAGCAGAAGGTTATCTATTAAAAATTAATAAAAAAACAGGTAAGAACGATTGGAAGAATATCCGTGAAAAACGAGTTTCTTGGTCGACTCCGGTAATTGATGAGAGGGTTTCCCCTAATCAGATTATTATAAGTTCTAATGGTATTGTTGAGGCCATTAACCTTAAAGATGGTAAGCAGATTTGGTCATTCAATGGTGTGCAAAAGAATACAATTCCTTCTGCAACATTGGGTGGTGATTTGATTCTTGTAGGGTCTTCGGAAAAGCCTTCTTCTATTGCATTACCTAGAAATAAAAAAGGATTATTAAATAAGGATCAGGTTAAATGGACTGCTGAAAATGCAACATCGAGTATGAGTTCCCCGTTAGTTATTGATGGGAATGTTTATTATGTAAATCGTGCGGGTGTGGTTTCTTGCAATGATATTAAGACAGGAAAGAAATTTTGGGATCACAGGCTTCCAGGTAGTTGTTGGGCAACTCCGGTGGGCGTAGACGGACTAGTTTATTTCTTCTGCAAAGAAGGTAGCACGGTAGTCATGAAAAATGATCATGAAGGCCCAACGGAAGTGTTCAAGAGTAAGCTTGATATAAAGGGGCCAGTCTATGGAGTTGCCGTAGTTAATAATTCAATAATTATGCGAACTGGCAGCCGGTTATTTAGTATAATGAACTAATGTGAGATGCGTTATTTATTGTTAGTTGCAATTGTTTTTTTATGCCTTACAGGCTGTAAATCGCCTATTCAAAATGATATTGTATTTAGTAATCAACAAGATGCTCTCTCAAAGGTTAACTCTTATAGTCTGAGACGATTAAATCAGACTCAGGGATTAGGCTTAACTATTCTTCATACCGCAGTCATTGCTAATGACATTCAGGTTGTTAAGGCTTTAATAAATCGAAAAGTAAATTTAGATATTAAAACATCGTCCTTAAATAATTCGGGGCTAACAGCACTTCATATAGCTGTACAGTCTGAAAGCCCTGAGATGGTCGAGCTTCTTTTGTCAGCAGGGGCTGATCATGAAATAAAATTCAAAAACTTAAGTGCGTTGGATTTTGCCGAAATAGTAAATAATAATAAGATTATCGAATTGTTAATAAATCATAGCAATCAGTAATTCCTCTTGTTCTTCTCGAATTGTTTTAGGACTCTTTCCGGATATAGCATTTCATGAAGATCGATTCACACCAGCATTTTTGGGTTTACGAATCTGAGCAGTATCCGTGGATGACAGATGAATTGTCGGTGATCCGATCTGACCATTTGCCACAGCATTTGCAGGTAGAGNTTGATCGATGGGGGATTGATGGTTCAGTGGCNGTTCAGGCCCGTCAATCTCTTGATGAATCGCGTTGGCTTTTGAAATTGGCCGACGAGAGNAGTATTGTTAAGGGTGTTGTTGGTTGGGTGGATTTACGTTCTGAACAGGTTGAAGATCAGNTGGCTGAATTTGCATCGCATCCAAAGTTCGTTGGAGTACGCCATGTTGTTCAGGATGAGCCTGATGAGAACTTCATGCTATTACCGGAGTTCATTAGAGGTATCAGCAAGTTGCAATCGTTCGACTTGAGGTATGACATACTGGTTTTCCCAAAGCAACTTCCAGCTGCGATTGAATTAGTGAAGCAATTTCCTGATCAGCCTTTTGTGCTCGATCACATAGCTAAGCCATTGATTAAGGATAAGGAAATATCTCCTTGGGATAAATATATTCGAGAAATCGCCCAATTTAGTAATTTAACCTGTAAAGTATCCGGTTTAGTTACCGAGGGAAATTGGACTTCTTGGAATCCTAGTGATTTCTCTTCTTATTTAGATGTTGTTTTCGAGTCATTTGGTGAGGATAGATTAATGTACGGTTCTGATTGGCCGGTTTGCAAATTGGCCGGAAGCTATAGCCAGATTCACGTATTGACTGATGACTACCTCAGCCAATTTTCAACTGCAGCAAAAGAGAAGTTTTTTGGTGGAGTTGCCTTGGATTTTTATGGCCTTAAGGGCTAATGGTGAGTCGGTCAACTTCCTCTTCTCCATTGATTATTACTCCGTTTTCTTTGTAACGCTTTAGGAGGAAGTGTGTTGCTGTTGAAGTGACTCCTTGAATGGTAGCGAGCTTTTCCGAAACGAAAGAAGCTACTTGCCGCAGGTTTGCTCCGTCTATGATTACAAGTATATCATAGCTCCCTGACATTAGATAGCATGAGCTTACCTCATTGTACTTTGCAATTCGATGAGCTAATCGATTGAAGCCGCCGTCACGTTCAGGAGTAAGATTGACTTCTATCACGGCCTGAACGCCATTGTCTTCAATGGCTTCGTCACTCAGTATGGCTTGATAGCCAAGAATGGTTCCATCGCCTTGAGCCTGGCGGATTTTTGTGCGTACTTCGTCCTCAGAAAGGCTGAGCATTCCTGCCAAATCCTCAGTAGTGAGTGCCGCATTTTCGCGCAATAACTTTAACAACGAATCCATGCCGAGAGAGTAGCCATTGAATAACGAATTGGCAAAGCGTGAATGTTAGTTCATGTTCAAAATTGAACCATAATAATTAAGCCAAAAGCTAATGACTATGAATGCGACACTGATTGCAGCGATTCCATACACAACTGCAGTTGCAACGGTGGAGGCTGTGATGAGGTGTCGTAAGCCTTCATCCTGATAATATTTAGCTAATCGTTGAAGGGAGTCATCCAGTTGCCCAGAGGCTTCCCCAGTGCTATAAAGATCGCGAAACATTTTTGGTAATTGAGTTTCTTGCCGAATAACTTCTGCTGGGGTCAGTCCGATATCAATTTGCCTGATGAAGTTATTAGATAAAGTAATCAGCCAAGGAGATGCTGATGCGTTGGCTGCGTTTTGCCATGCTTCACGGATATTCACGCCAGCATTTAAAAGCGCGTGGAGTGAGAAGGCTAGGCGGGAGAGCTTAACTTCCTTTAGTGCATTGCCGAAGCCAGGAATCCAGTGCCATATTTTTTCCAGTATCGATCTAATTGCGTAGCCTCGGTTTGCTTGTCCTAGGTAAACTACTGCGAATACTAATCCGTATCCAATAGCCAAAATTCCTAATGATGGCGCGAAGGCGTCCAGTAAGCTTGTACCGCTTCCTGCGACAAGTGTTTTTCCGAAGCCAATAATTGCTGGCAGTAGTATAATGAAGTGTATAAGGAGTATGGGATAAGCCAGTTTTATAAGAGCTTGCTGAATTAGGCTAGCACGGTGCTCATAATGCTTGGATAGGATATTAAGTGTTTCGTCTAAACGTCCGCTCGTTTCGCCAGCTTCAATCATCATTCGATCAAAGTGTGGAAGCCAGTGCCTCCTTCTACTAAGCGACTCAGAAAAGGTTTCACCTGAGTCCAGTTGATCAAGGGTTATATTAATTTCCTTGGCCTCGCGTTGATTGTTCGGGCTAATTTGACGAAGCGAATCGTTTAATCCAACGCCAGCCTGCTGCAGCATGCTGAGTTGATGATAGAACTCAGACCGTTGCTTGTAGCTTCGAGGGGTTTGAATTAGGGAGGTCATTTTCCTCCCGGAAGACTCACGCGATTATGCGTGAGTGTCGAGCATGGCTTGTAGGTCAGCTTTGCTCATTCCACCCACTTTTTGTTCTGCTACTTGACCGTTCTTAAATACCATCAGTGTGGGAATTGACTGTACGTTATACTGAACGGCGAGTTGTTGGTGGTCATCAATGTTCACCTTGCCAACCTTGGCTTTCCCATCGTTTTCATCTGCAATTTGGTCTATTACTGGGCCTATCATTTTGCAGGGACCACACCATTCAGCCCAGAAATCAACAAGTACAGGTACTGACGATTTAAGGACTTCCGAATCGAAATTGTCTGCGGTCAGAGTTGTTACTTTATCAGATGCCATTTTAAGAGTTAATTAGTTGATCGATTTTAAGATCCAAGCCCAAACAGAAATGCAGCAAGAATCAAGGACCCCAATGCGGTTACCGCGGCTAATGAGGTGTCAAATGCATTATCAGCTGATACAGTTTTGCGGACTTTCGCTTTTTTCTTTTTTACCGACTTGGCTGTGGCCTCCACTGGTGCGGCCTTCACTTCGGCTGCTGGAGCAGTAGCTTCGGCGGCTTTCTTTTCCGAATCTTCTTTAACTACAGGAGCAGAAGCTGGTTTAGTAATTCCGACCTTAGGAGCTGCAGCTTTAGCTGGAACAGGTATCGTGATAGTTGAGGCGGCTTTTCCTCCGTCA
>NYWG01000049.1 GCA_002684915.1 Verrucomicrobiales bacterium | reverse complement strand
GCTGTTTCTAGAATCTAAAACCCGAAAGCACTTAAGTTACAAAGAGAGTTAGTTATATTCAGTCTACTTTTTCTGACCTTTAGTAAGCTTAACCTCATTAAAATCACCTATTTTTTTACCGTTTTGCACAAGGTTCTTATGCTGAATAATTGTTGTCTTATTATTTAGCTTTCTCCTTGTTGTCTGATATTTCGTATTTGTCTTGTTGATTGTGTTCTCTTCTACGTCAAAATGTAGCGATCCGTTTTTCACTTCTCCTACTCCTTTCCCTGTCCAATAGACTTCTCCATCGTAGCCAAAAGAATTCCAATTAAGTTTCTTGGTAAGTGGATTAAGAGTAATAATTCCTGTTCCAAAAGCAAACGGCTTTCCGTCATCCTTAAATTTGTTGTCCCAAGTAATTTGAACAGCTGTTTTATTTGAAATCCATTTAACTCGCTCGGAGCCAGCCACCATCCTCCCTTTCTCTAATCCTTCAAATCCCCCGATAGCTTTAAATTCCCCTGTCCAATTTCCAATAAAAGGCTGCAATACTTTTAGTGCCTTTGTAGTTGGATGGGAATTTGCGGCTTGAGCGAAAGCATTTTGAATGGAAATAACACCTAACAAAACGACAACAACAGTGAATTTGTTTAATTTAATTTTCATTTTTATAAAAGAATTACAAAAGACTATCTGATTTGTATTAGAAGGTCTAGCTTTGAAGCTTGGGTAATCCTTGGTTCTAAAGTCGGATTAGGAATTCAAGTGGTGGAGTGAGTTGGTTTAGTTAAAATCGCGTATATTCTTCAATCTTTTCGTCCTTGTTTTTACGGAAAAGAAACTTCAACAAGAAATACCCAACTATAATTAGTACAAGAACGACAGGTAGAACTATACCGAGGTTAGCTAACATGATGCCGAAGTTAGTTAATATGCCAATCAAAGCCTAAGGGTTAGAAATTATTTCAGTAAAAGACATAGAACTTCCATACCCCACCAGCACCACGGCTGCGATTGTGATTAGTAGTAGTTTCATATTAATCCTTTAGAATTAATTCTAGTATGATTTTTAGGCTGCCAAAGAATACAACAGCGGCGACTATCATAAGACTTCTCTTCTTGATGACAATTGGCTTGTTTTCTTTTTCATCCATAAAGAAGAGACATTAACTTTTGCCGCAAAAGCAATCCAACCTAATAAAACCCAAAGATGTTTACGTGGCATTAATGCCACATTTTGACTGTCAGAATGCAGATTAATAGGTATCAATAGGAATCAATAAAATATAAATAGCTTAGCTTTTAACCCTGTGTTTATTGGGTTTTATTTATGTTTACTTAAGAAAACGAAAGAAATCGGAAAGAACAAAGTTCAGTGATTGAAAAGAAACTCTTTAGTGTTAACTAAAGCCCAAAGAATATCCTCATAACGCTCCTTAATTTTGCCAACTGACTCCCCTCCTTTACTAACAGCGACACGATTTAAGTAACTAACCGCAACATCAACTTCCTCTTGTCTAGGAAGCCTAGCAAATGCCCGGTAGTATAAACTATTAATTTTTGCAAGATGACTAGTGTCTTTGTCTGATGCCAATCGGGCAGCCCTACCGTCCTTGCGGGCAAGTTGATCATGAATATTTTTAGCGTTAAACAGATGAAGACTCTGCGCAAGGCTAGCCTCTTGAGACCTCTCACATTCGCAGGCACTTGAAGAATCTGGCCTGCCAAATACACTAAGAAAATAATTTGAACTATTATAACTGTTGTCCGGCAAACACACTGCGCGAGTCCCAACGGGCAAACCACTGAAGTCACTTTTAGCCAAAATCAAATTATTTAATGAATCGTAAAGAACCTCAGCTGTTAGGCGTTTAGGCTGAAAACGTGAAAAGTAATGTTTATCTTTCGAGTTATACTTATTCGGAACAGAACTCAATTGATATGTAGATGAATTGGAAATCACGCGAACCAACTCCTTTAAATTGTAATTAGATCTCTCAAAATAATCGGCAAGCGCATTCAGAAGTTTAGGGTGTGTCGCAGGATTTGTTGAACGAAAATCATCCTCAGGATCAACCAACCCACGACCAAAGAAATGCTTCCAATATCTATTCACCAACGTCTTTGAAAACAATCGATTCTCATCCGACTTCATCCAATCCACTAATAAGTGCCTTGGATCATCTACGGCTGCAATAATTAGTTCTTGAGAACCCAAACCAGCCGGCTTAACAGATTTGTTCGTTTTCTTATTAGTCACCTGAGCGATACCTGCCCGGTGAAAAACCATATCATCTCCAGGGCGACCAGCATTGGCCTTCCCAACTCGGGAGAAAAATGCCATAAATCTATAGTAGTCGTTTTGCGACCATTTTTCATAAGGATGATGATGACATTGAGCACATTGCAAACGTGTTCCAAGAAACAATTGTGCCGCATCTTCCATCTGAGCCTGCTGGGAATTTACTTGTTTAAACCATGCAGTTGCCGGGCTTTGTTTTATATCGCCAGACGCAGCTAGAATTTCACGCGTAAAACTATCGTAAGGCTTATTGTTATAAAAACTCTCTTTTATCCAGTTATAAAAAGCCATAGTGGTTCGCAACTGCGCTCCATTTGACCTTTTGTTTCGAAGCAGTGATGACCACTTATTGGCAAAGAACTCCGCATATTCCTCTGTCGAAATCAAACGATCAACTAACGCAGCTCTTTTGTTAGCAGAATTATCTTTGAGAAATAATCCCGCCTCTTCGACTGTCGGAAGCCTCCCNACAATATCTAAGGTTACACGCCGTAGATAAGTAGAATCATCTGAAATATTTGAAGGNGGCANACCAACTTTTTTCAATTTAGCAAAAATAAANTTATCNATGAAATTTCTTTCATTCGGCGTNTCCTTNACAGGANCNCCCAATGGNATAACGCCNCGAAATACAGAAGTNTTATCCTGATAACGTATCATGATNGCAATTTCACCTGGCTGATTACCAGCNATAACTAAACCTGAATTATCCGCTTCGGCAAATTCACGATCATTAGACTCATAAACAGAAGAATGCGTAATATCTTCAACGGATCCATCTGTCATTCGGGCTAAAACAACTAACTGTTGTTGTGCGCCTCTCTTCATGAGCCTCTCTTTCGGATGAACCTCGATTGACTCAAGTTTAGGATCTGTAGATTTCCCATACGGCATTCCTTGCCGCATCCAATTGACGATCATTTTATAATCAAAGGAATTCGCATCAATTCGAGCCCCTCCACCGTGAGGCAACTTACCACTTGCCTTTAACAAAAGTAGGCTTCGCTCCGGAGCAGCAGGGAAAAGCCTACGCCCACGTGCCTCACGAAGCAGATACTCAAAATCTTCTTGAGGTTCGAAACCAAGCAATGAAAGCCTAAAACCATTTTGGCCGCCAGACTTACCATGACAACCTCCCCCGTTACAACCATGCTTAGTAAACAAAGGCACAATTGAATTCGAAAAATTAACTTGTTTATAAGCATCTACATTTTTGACCTCAAATGTAATAGCCGCACCATTTCCAACTGTATCACCGACATAAATCTTACCTTTACCATTCGAAAGAGGTTCAACTAAACCATTGCTTATACGCACTAAACCCTCAGGTTCTGCAGTAAGTTTAACACTTCGAGTTTTATCTTCCTGTACAGCTTCAGATTGAATATGAGTGACTAATAATTGATGACGAGAATCAGAACCATCCAGCACAATATGACCCGACACTTCCCCTCCCCATATAGGTGCACTAATTTGAACATCAGCAGTTACCTCCATGATGCCGAACAAGAAAACGGCTAGTCCTCCCACCAAACCAACAATCCTCCTAAAAATTGCGGTAAATTCAAAAGACATAGGTTTCAGGAATTTTCTCCTTATTTGCTTAATATGCAAGCTGAAAAGTCAACGTTACTAGTAGGATTTTAATGCAAAATAGGTAAGTCGTTGGCCTTCTCTACCAGCTCGGCATCTAGATCCAAAAAAAAGTCTAAACGCCTTTCCGTCTCATTCTCGTCTATTCTTTTAGCCATTAACAAATAAGTAGCGTAATGATTACCTTCAGACTCAACTAATCCTCTGTAAAATTCTGATAAACAGGCATCAACAGTTTTAAGCGCGACTGCAAGTATTTGAAATTTCTCGCAACTTCGCCCCTCAATCATTGCCGCACAAATCAAATGATCGATTACTTGCTCATTAAGCCCTTTTCGAACAGCATTCATCATCCCGGATATCCACGGGCTAGAAATAGCCTTGCCTAATTTAATTCTCCTTTGTTCCAAAAAATTGAGGACAAGTTTGAAATGCTCTAATTCCTCAATAGCAATATTACTCAACTCATGAAGATTATGCTCAAGCTGATTATACCTCTGAAGCTTTAAGGCTGATTGAGCTGCTTTTCGCTCTAAATGTGCATGATCAACAAGTACCTCACCCAGATTATCCATTACTTTTACAAGCCAAGATTCTGGCGGTTTTGCTCTAAGCATTAACATTGCAATCGCTTAATATAGCTCAAAGGAGCAAAAAGCATCTCAAAAATAAACTTTTCATCGATTTACAATGTTAAAATGATATTTATATTTACCTTACCCAGATGCTTGACAGTTTCGGCTTTACTGCTAGTTTTCTTCCCCTTTTTAAGGAGAACAAGGGGAAAAAAAGGAATCAAATTGGGGCAAAAAGTAAACTTTTAAACTGCAGTTCGCCCAATTATTAATAGTTTTTAGATCCAGATGAAACAAACATTTCAACCGTCAAACATTCGACGCAAACGCAAACACGGTTTCCGAGCCAAAATGGCTACTAAAGCAGGTCGAAAGATTCTAGCAGGTCGTAGAGCACGCGGCCGGGCAAAGCTGACAGCAGCATAAGACAAATTCGGCAGTCATGACGGCCTCCGGCCAAATTGCCAGTTTTCCAAAATCAGTCCGCATTCAAGCCAGTTCGGATTTTCGGAACCACAAAGAAAAAGGTGAACGTTTAGCCAAAGGCTGCTTATTGGCAAACTGGCAGATTTTACCAACAGCCTCATTCTCTAGGCTCGGAGTGGTTACAAGTAAGCGCTTAGGAAAAGCTGTAATTCGTAATCGAGCCAGAAGACTAATGAGGGAATGCTTCCGATTACATAGAAAAGAACTCCTTCGCAACGTCGACTTAATTTTAATCGCGCGAAAATCCATTGCAAAACATAGTTTTCACGACGTAGAAAAAGATTTTATAACACTGCTTAAAAAATGCGAACTGCTTCCAACCAGCACTATCCCGTTCCAGGCGGAACTTAATGAAAAACCGTGATGAACCTGATACAGCACATACTACTGCTAATTATTCGCGTATATAGATTGTTTTTATCTCCTATCAAAAATGCCCTGTTTGGGCCAACTGGTTCCTGTCGTTTTTCACCATCTTGTTCAATGTACACGATAGAAGCAATTAAACTACACGGCTCAATTAAAGGCTCTTTACTAGGAATATACAGAATATTGCGCTGTAATCCTTGGGGTAACCACGGACACGATCCTGTTCCTCCTAAACAGTTAAACTTAAGCGCGACTAAACTTAAAAATTAAAAATTTTATGGATCGAACTGCCTTCATAGTTGTCTCAATATGCGTTTTACTACTCTATTTCACTTGGCCATCCCCCCCTTCCCCAAGTCAACAGCCAAATAGCAGAACCAATACTAACGCACCATCAATTAATTCTTCACAAACAGTCACAAATACAAACACAGTCTTACCATTTGCTGGGGATTCTTCGCCTCCAATAACACTAGCGTCTGAAAAATTAGTTGCGTTAGAGACAGAGAACTCAATTTTCACCTTCACATCAGCAGGAGGACTAAAATCAATTGGCCTTACCAACTACAAGGCAGACCCGAGTAGCCCTACCAATAATAATATTATATTTTTAAACCATGGCGCCAAGCTCCCGTTATTTTCATTAGGAGGAATCGACGATAGCGAATTCTCAATAGTAAATGACGATAAATGGTTAACAATGACCTCAACGAACCAAGTCGGCATTCAAATTATCAAAAAATTTACCACAACTTCGAACTATCTATTACAGACTTCCATTAAACTAGTAAACACCACTGATAAGCCCATCATATTAAAGCCTAGAACATTAAATCTGGGCACAGCAATGCCCCTTACAGTACCTGATAATCAATCATCTTGGGGGGTTCAATTTTATAACGGCGAGGAAATGGAAGAAATTGACGAAGGCTGGTTCGCAAACAGAACACTAGGCTGCATCCCTGGAACACCACGCACCCATTACACATCGAATCCGATAGCCGGAATCACAACTAATAATTGGACAGGCGTTCATAATCGGTTTTTTGCGATTGCTACAATGCCAATGCAGCAATTTTCTGGTGCAATAGCTCATTCAAAACAAATTGGGGCAGCCCAAATAGATAACCAGTCAGCAAATGGACAATACATTCATAACACTGGAATCGCAGCTAGTTTCAAATTCCCTTCAGAAGAACTCAAACCAGGTGAATCCTTCGAACAAACATTTACGTCTTACGCTGGACCAAAAGAATATCGAACACTAGTCCAATTAGGAATCACATACAAAAACTCACTACAGTCAATTATGGATTTTGATGGATTCTTCGGCTTCTTTGCAAGGGTACTATTAAGATCGATGAATGGCTTAAACAGCTGGGGGCTTACTTATGCATGGAGCATAATCGTTATCACAATAATCATTAAATTATTATTTTTTCCACTAACTAGAGCCAGTACAGTTTCGATGAAACGAATGGCGGCCTTCCAGCCTCAAATGGCAGAGATTAGGGAGAAGTATAAGGGGGACCCTCAAAAAATGAACAAAAAAACTATGGAGTTCATGAGAGAACATAGGATCAACCCCATGGGAAGTTGCCTTCCTATGCTAATTCAGCTCCCAATATTTCTTGGCTATTTTTATATGCTTCGAAGTGCTGTTGAACTACGAGGTGCTGAATTCCTATGGGCTACCGATCTTTCACAATCCGACACAATAGCACACATTGCAGGATTCCCTATCAATCCACTCCCCGTCATTATGACTATCACCATGGTCCTTCAAATGAGAATGACTCCAGTCTCCCCAACAATGGATCCTGTTCAACAAAAAATGATGAAGTTCATGCCCCTAATGTTTGCTTTTATAATGTACTATTTTCCGTCTGGACTGACCCTTTACTGGACTGTATCTAACATACTTACCATTATACAGACAAAGATGACGAGGAACATTGTCGTTGAAACACCAAATTCAACATCTACAAATTCCGCTCTGGCAAAACCAATTAAAGCTAAAAATAAACGTAAAAAATAATTAACAATTAATACTATGAACGAACCTACCAAAGATCCTAAAGCACTACTTGAATCCATTCTAAAAAACCTTGGATTTGAGTTCACCATAGAAGAAAAAGATAGAGACGGCAGCAAAGTATTGGACATACAAGCTCCTGACGACTCTGGCCGCCTAATCGGGCGCAAAGGCCAAACTCTTTTCGACCTTCAGTATATAATCAATCGTATTCTATTTCAAATGGATGAAAATGCTGAAAAAGTAATGATTGATGTAGCTGGATATCGTTTCAGCGAACAAGATAAACTTGTAGAAAAAGCATTAAAATCCGCTGATCAAGTTCGGCGATGGGGAGACATTGTTGAATTAGAACCAATGAACTCTTACGATCGAAGAACAATTCATAACGCACTCAAGGACGACCCGGATGTAGAGACGCATAGCGTCGAAGTTGACGGGACTCACGATAAAGCAATTATCCTTCGAGCCAAAAAGTAGCTTAAGATTTCCCTTCACTAGCATCGGTCTAAAGAAGTACAAGATTATGGAATCTGCAAAACAAGATATTCAACGCAAGACGCTCGAACAGCGCAGTCAAATGAGTGATCTTGAGCGCTTGCGCCATTCTTGTGCCCATGTACTTGCAACCGCTGTTCTTCGCCTTTGGCCAAATGCCAAACTCGATATCGGCCCCCCTACTGATGAAGGGTTTTATTATGACTTTGATCTAGAGCACCGTTTTTCCCCAGAAGACTTTGAAGCCATAGAGGCTGAAATGAAAAAAGTAATAAAGGAAAACCAAAAGTTTGAGCGATCAACTAAGTCACGCGAAGAAGCGAAGGCTTTTTACAAAGAACAAGATCAGAAATACAAGCTAGAACGGGTTGATGACATCCCCGAAGGCGAAGAAATATCTTTTTACCAAAACGGAGAATTTATTGATCTATGCGCCGGCCCACATGTAATGCGCACCGGTAATATTAAGGCATATAAGTTACTACGAGTTGCAGCGGCTTACTATAGAGGCAACGAAAACAACCCACAGCTTCAAAGGATTTACGGAACAGCATTCAAGAATAAAACTCAACTCAACGAATGGCTAGAAGCACAAGAAGAAGCCCTTAGACGTGACCATCGAAAAATAGGTCGTGAAATGCAACTATTTGCATTCGATGATGATGTGGGCCCTGGACTCCCTTTGTGGCTTCCTAAAGGAACAGTTCTAATAGAAGAACTAGAAAAACTAGCAAAAGAAACTGAATTTGAAGCTGGTTATGACCGTGTCAGGACGCCCCACCTCGCCAGAGAAAGCATGTACAAAACCTCTGGCCATCTCCCCTATTATGCAGAAAGCATGTTTCCCCCAATGGAATTAAACGAGGGAGATCCCGATAAGCCATCTGATAAAATCTATCTCAAGGCTATGAACTGTCCCCATCATCACAAAATCTTTTCAGCAGTACCACGTAGCTACCGCGAACTACCGCTTCGACTTGCTGAATACGGAACATGTTATCGCTACGAACGCTCAGGAGAACTTATGGGACTAATGCGAGTTCGATCCATGCAAATGAACGATGCACACATATATTGTACAGCAGACCAATTCGCCGATGAATTTAAAGCGGTAAACGAAATGTACTTAAAATATTTCAAAATATTTGGATTTCAAAAATATAATATGCGCTTTAGCACCCACAGTTCAGAAAGGCTAGGTGACAAATACGTAAACGAGCCTGCACTATGGAAACAAACTGAAGACATGGTAAGGAACGTACTTGTGGAATCTGGGGTAGATTTTGTAGAGGTTCCAGACGAGGCTGCATTTTACGGACCAAAAATTGACGTGCAAGTATATAGTATTTCAGGGAGGGAATTCACTATAGCCACTAATCAAGTAGATTTTGCAGTGCCTAAACGTTTCGGACTTGAATATAAAACACGTGACAATAAACCCGAAGTCCCATTATGTATTCATCGTGCACCACTAGGAACCCACGAACGTTTTATTGCGTTTTTAATTGAGCATTATGCAGGAAACTTTCCGCTCTGGCTGGCTCCAGACCAAGTTCGCGTATTACCATTCGGGGAGGACCAAATCAATTTTGCTAACGATACTGTTTCACGCCTTCGTAAAAACGGCGTTCGAACAAGTATAGATACAACTTCTGATAAAATCGGAGCTCGCATTCGTCGTGCCGAAACAGAAAAAGTACACACCATTCTTCTAATTGGAAAACGCGAGCAAGAATCGGAGAATCTAGCTGTCAGAGAGCACGGCAAAGGAGATTTGGGCAGTAATCCAAAAGAAGAAGTAATCAACAAAATACTTGAGCGTATTAAAACACGTGAAGGCTAACGCTCCACAAAAAAATAAATTTTATGAAAGTACTTGTCTGCGATCCTATTTCTCAAACAGGAATTAATCACCTAAAGCAACAAAGTGGTATAGAAACTATCGTTCTTGACCAAACCCATTCAGAAGAGGAATTACTTCCTCTGATTAAAAATATATCAGCGATTGCTGTTCGTTCTGAAACAAAGATAACGAAGACTATAATTGAATCAGCTCAAAAATTGAAAATCGTTGGACGCGCTGGCGTAGGCGTTGATAACATTGATATCGAAGCAGCAACTCAAAATGGAGTTATCGTGATGAACACCCCAGGAGGTAACACCATCGCCACATGCGAACTAACTTTCTCGATGATGATGGCACTTGCCCGGAATATTCCTCAAGCACACGGCTCTATGAACTCTGGAGAATGGAACCGAAAAGCATACAAAGGAGTTGAACTATACAATAAAACTTTAGGAGTGCTTGGCATGGGCCGTATCGGTGGCGAGGTAGCCAGGCGTGCAGTAGCATTTGGAATGCGAGTCATGGCGTTCGATCCATATATTACGCCATCTAGAGCAAAAGCGCTTCAAGTAGAACTAGCTTCGCTAGAAGAAATTTATAAAAACGCAGATTTCATAACTGTCCATATGCCTTTGACAGATGAAACACGAGGCATGATCAATAAGGATACATTTGCCAAAATGAAACCTGAAGTACGCCTGCTTAACTGCGCAAGAGGGGGAATAATAAACGAAAAAGATCTTCTCGACGCCCTAAAGGGAGGATTAATTGCTGGAGCCGCACTAGACGTATATGAATCAGAGCCATTGGATAACGATTCCGAACTGCGCAAATGCCCAAACTTAATTCTAACTCCACATCTCGGAGCAAGCACTAAAGAAGCTCAAGACAATGTTGGCCTAGAAGTCGCACAAGGGATTACCGACTATCTGCTACATGGTAGCCTTATCAATTCCATCAATATGCCAAGTCTTGATGCCCAGACATCAGCTCAAGTCCAACCTTATCTTAAACTCGGAGAAAAACTCGGCTTGTTATTGGCAAAATTAGGCCAAGTTGGCACAGAACGTTTAACTATAACCTACGGTGGATTAGCAACCGAGCTCCCAGGTGACCCAATAGCTCGTTCAATCATAAAAGGTTTTCTTGGTGCAGCCGAAGGAGAGGAAATTAATCTTGTTAACGTTCACTCTATAGCAAAAGAAAGAGGACTCATTATTCAAGAGGTTAAATCTAATGAACAAGTTGACTTTCGAGAATGGCTTCAAATTCAAGCTTGTGCAGGAGACGAAGAAATATCAGTTGCAGGCTCATTTTTCGGACTTGCCCAACACCCCAGAATTGTAAGACTAAACAGTCAACCCGTAGAAATCATACCAGATGGTGTTCTTTTCATGATGGAGAATAAAGACACACCTGGAATAGTCGGACATTTAGGAACCGTACTAGGCAAATACGGAATTAATATCGCTAATATGAGCCTCTGCCGGGATCATAAAGGCGGCGAAGCGTTAACAGCTCTTAATATTGATAGTATTCCCAATTCTGAATGCTTAGCCGAACTAGAAACTGATTCTAACATCGGGACAATTCGTATTGTGCAGTTTTAATATATACTTGATTATTAAAATAAGCATACTTTCTGAACCAATCGTAATTCCTTAAGAACATGAAGAAAATTAAATTTAAATGTCTTTTTCGTTCTTAAATAAAAGAATTTATTATTGCCACTAAAGGCACCTGCCTTTAATTTCCCCTAGCTATGAAGGGAAACGGTTTACTAATTTTTGCAGTTATTGCAGTAGTTTTAGGTGCTTCATCGGTGATTATTCTTTCTAAGACTATCAACGAAAAAAACACGACAATTGAATCCAAAGACAAAGAAATAACAAAGCTAACAGAGGAAAAAACTAGTTTAGAATCAGAGAGCAAAGAGCTAACGGAACAGCTAAATGCTGCAACAACCAAGGTAGCTACTACACAAGATAGACTCCTAAAAGTGGAAAAGGAATTAAACCTCAATTTAACAGAGTACGCCTCTTTTCAAAAACAAGCTGCCGATGCTCTAGCTGCAAAAGATGAAAAAATTGTTGCTTTAAATAAGGATCTCGAAACAGCACAAAATAAGAATAAAGATTACGATTCTCAAATTAAAACTCTTAACACACAAATCGTTTCAAAGGATGAGGAAATAAGCTCAATCGAACGACGCCTTGAAGCCAGTGAAGCCGATCGTGAATACCTTCTTAAGCAACGCGACAAACTAATTGCTGAAAAAGCAGAACTAGAAAAACAATTTCAAGACATAGCCGTTCTCCGACAGAAGGTTTTAAAACTGCAAGGTGAACTTATGGCCTCGAAAAAACTCGAGTGGATTCGCCGAGGGCTCTACGGCAGCGCTAGAAGAAAAGGCGGTTCCAAGCTAATGAGCATGAGTTCAAGAAAACCAAAAGAAGAAAGCACAAAGAAAACNGATTTAAATGTTGAGATCAAAAGTGACGGAACGGTGAAAATCGCGCCATCAACTGGNAGTCAAAATNCAACNNCNCCATGACGCAGTACGGTGTACTAAGAGATACATNTAACAGAACAATTCGCGATTTGCGAATCAGCATAACCGACAGGTGTAATTTCCGTTGCGCTTACTGCCTACCAGATACAGAAGAGGCAGCTAATTTTTATCGATCAAGAAAAAGATTTAAATCTAAAGCAGTTGGAACAGAAAAGATAATACACAATTGGAAACCTAAATCTGAAATCTTAAGCTTTGAAGAAATTACACGTATAGTAAAAGTTTCAACATCACTAGGCGTTAATAAAATCCGAATTACAGGTGGTGAACCACTATTGAGATCTGGTATAGAAGATCTTATTTCATCAATCTCCAACTTAAGTGGAATAGAAGATCTTTCATTAACAAGCAATGGTTCAAAATTCCCAAGCTTGGCAAAAAAACTAAAAGAAGCTGGCTTAACCAGAGTAACTCTTAGCCTAGACTCACTGAACCAGAAAAACTTCAGAAGAATTACAGGATATAACGGATTAAATAATATAATTGAATCAATTCAATTAGCAAAGACTCTTAACCTTAATCCAGTTAAAGTAAATACAGTGATCATTAGAGGGATTAATGATCACGAAATTGAATCTCTAGTTGAATTCGCAATAAGTAATAAAATTATTATTAGAATGATAGAATTCATGCCACTTGATTCCGGACGATCATGGCAAAGAAATCATGTTGTGCCTGGCCAAGAGATTCTAAATCGAATTAAATCCAAATTCTCTATAGCCGCCCTACCCTCTCAAAACATATCTGAGACTGCCTCTCGATGGTCTATTGGAGGTGATGAAGCAGAGCTTGGAATTATTGCACCTGTAACGAATCCATTCTGTGGTAATTGCAATCGCATTCGGCTAACTTCTGACGGAAAAGTTCGAACCTGCCTATTTAGCCTTAACGAGCATGATCTTAAATCAGTAATTCGAGGTGGAGCAAGTGATGATCAATTAGCATCTACAATAAAAAACATTGTGCTTAAAAAAGAAGCTGGCCACAAAATTGGCAAACCAGATTTCTTTCAGCCAAAAAGAACAATGAGCTGCATTGGGGGCTAAATATAGTGAGTTTAAATAGAGATAATTAGCCTACTGTCACCTATCTATCTTTGCTAAACTCTTGTTAGTATTAGCATCATAAACTTCAAACTCTTCCTGGTGCATATTTTCTTCTGATCTAAATGAGATTTTCACTAAATATCTCTTTTCCATATCTATAAATATATCCTCATCCTCATTTCTCAGCCTTTCTAATACCAATGGATGAACATTAACTCGAAGATTAAAATCTGACTCCTGTTCACGCCGCTCCTCAAATTTATCTCGTTTCTTAATAATTTCACCAAGCTTCCTTTGTATGTCAACACTCATAGTGAGAGAGCTTTTTAGCTTTCCTCGACCGCTACAATGATCGCAATCCGAATAAGCAGTTTCCCTTACACTCTCCGACTGCCTCTGCCTGGTCATTTCCATTAATCCAAGATCCGATATTGGCAAAACATGTGTCTTAGACTTGTCCTTACGCAATGAATCACGCATTCGCTGATAAACTTCTCGTCTATCACGAGGACCCTTCATATCTATAAAGTCCAATACAATAAGACCTCCAATATTCCGCAATCTCAATTGACGACAGATTTCATCTGCAGCTTCTAAGTTCACTCTTAATAAAGTTTTATCCTGCTCTTTCTTGTTATTACGCTTATTACGATGGCTTCCTGTATTTACATCAATTGCAACCAACGCCTCTGTCTCGTCGATAATAATATAACCACCGCTAGGGAGTGACACCTGCCTTAAATAAGCAGTCTCCAATTGCCTTGTAACACCAAATCGATCAAATATAGGCTCTGAAAAGGCGTAACGGTGAACTTTCTCAATAGAGCGCTTAGAAACACGTCCTATGAGTTCCTTTACGCGATCGGCCTCATTTACATTATCCACTACTATTCGCTCTATATCTTCAGTCAAAAAATCTCGAACTGTTCTCTCTATAAGATCCGGTTCTTCAAAAACGCAACTACCAGCATTCTGACTATGAACACGCTCCTTGATCTGATTCCATTTTTCTATCAATATTACTAAATCCCTTATAAAATAAGCCTTGCGCTGCCCCTCGCCAGCAGTTCGAATTATCACGCCCATTCCTTCGGGTATATTAAGCTCACGAACAATTTTCTTTAAGCGAGAGCGCTCTTCTTTGTTTTCAATTTTTCGAGAAACACCAGATTGTTCCGAGTTAGGAAGTAAAACCAAGTATCTACCAGGCAAAAGCACATTTGTTGTAACACGTGGTCCTTTAGTACCTATTGGCCCTTTAGTCACTTGCACAATTAACTCACTACCTGACGGATATTTCTTTGGAATATCCTTGTTGGTAATTTTAGGCTTTAACTTTTTCTTTCTACCCCGATCCACAACATCATAAGATGAATCAAGGGGACTCGGAATTATATCCCAATAATGGAGGAAAGCATTTTTTTCATAGCCGATATCAACAAAAGCAGCTTTAAGCCCATCTTCTAAATTACGAATCTTACCCTTGTATATACTGCCAACCATTCGCAAATCATCAACTCTTTCAATAGTAAGATTTTCAAGCTGACCTTTAACTGTTACAGCAACACGTGTTTCAAGTGATTCCGCATTAATTAACACTTCCTTATGTGAGTGCTGCACAGGTCGAAATACACCTTTCACCTTACTGCAGAATTTCTTTGCAGCTCGATTAATCTTTTCAGTAACAGATTTAGTAGGCTCTTCAGGGAGCGGAACCGGTTCAAAAGAGCTTTTAGATTCACTCTCATTTTTCCTAACGTCAACATCAGCTTCCTTATTATTCATCAATCTCTGAGCCTTGGCAGATTCCAAATCAGCATTAGGCGAAAGCCCATGCGCTTTGTTTTCAGAACGAACAATCTCATTTTCATGTTCTCTCGTATTGAAAATTTCATCCTGTGTAGTCTTAACGCTTTCAACATCTGCCCTCGCCTTAACCCCAGAACGACTAGAGCGTCTGTTAAAACCACCGGAAGGTTTAAATCTCATTCCTCGTTTTTTACCTCGTTTAAATGAATTATTATCTGACATTTTATTTAATATGAATTTTTATGTAGTTTTACGTTTTGAAGGACAGCAATGGCGATTAACGAACTAAGAACAGACGACCCACCATAACTTAGTAGCGGCAGCGGGATACCGGTTACAGGCATCAATCTAAGATGCATACCGATATTAACAAATACGTGGCAAAAAATCATAGCCACTACACCTACTGCCAATAACTTACCAAGGCGGTCTCTCGCCTGATCTGCAATCTGCATCCCCTTTAAAAGAAGAATAGCATATAGCGATAATACTGCCATACTGCCCAAAAATCCTGTTTCCTCGGATATCACAGAAAAAATAAAGTCGTTATGCGCAACCCCTTTCGGCAGATAGCCTAATCGCGTTTGCGGCCCCTGACCCCATCCTTTACCCATTAAGCCACCAGAACCAACTGAAATCTCAGCCTGCCGGATATTATGAGTTCGACTACGCTGTAACTCTCGTGCCTCTTTACGCTCTGCAGGAGTAGCATCAGCCGAAGCAAAATCTTTATTAAAATATACTAGTAATCGATGACGTTGATATTCATTCAATGGTATGCGCCAATCTGCAGGAGCATATAAAACATTAATTATAACCAATAAAACCAAAACACTGGAAAAACCTAGAAATTTTCCCAAAAAACGAAGGGGTACCCCAGCAACAAACATCATAGCGGTTCCAATTGGAAAAAATACTAAAGACGAGCCAAGGTCAGGCTCTTTTAATATTAATAAAAATGGTAAAGCAGTCATTCCGATAGCCTTAACAAAAACTCCTGGCATAAACATTTCATCACTTGGCCGAGTCAAAAAATCAGCCAATGCAAAAATAAAAGCCAATTTTGCAAATTCTGATGGCTGAACAAGGGTTACCCCAAGATCAAACCAACGCCTCGCCCCGAAACGCACCTCACCTACACCTGGTATTAAAACCAAAACAAGAAGCAAAATAATAATCCAGTAAGAAGTCTGTGCGTATCCAGACAACCGATGATAATCAACAATTACAAAAAAAACTCCAAATGTAATACCAACAAAATAAAAAACGACCTGACGAAAAAAATAAGTCTCAAATAAAGCATTAATCTCATATTGGTCAATTGACGCACTTAAAATAAAAGCTGAACCAAAAAACATTAATCCAAATAGAGAAAAACCCAGTAACAGATCCACTCGAAGCTTACGAAAATGCATCAAAAATGAGTTCATCATCTATTAGCTAACTTCGCCCCTTCTTTATTATTACTATTCTCCACTTCCCGGATAGCTCGATAAACACGACCAGCAATTGGCGCACAGATTTTACCTCCAGACGCTCCACTCTCAACCATTACAACCATCGCATATCTGGGTGATTCAACTGGAGCAAAAGAGACAAACCAAGTGATATGATCCATACGGAATAGCCTTGCCCCAGTCTTAGGGTTAAATTTTCCTGTTGGAACTTTTTTCTCTGCAGTCCCCGTTTTACCTCCAATTGAAATGCCGCTTACTCTAGCACCTCTGCCACTACCATCACGGTCATCAACATCAGCTAGCATCGCCTCATGCAGTAATGAAACCGTTTCATCCTTAAGATTAAGATCCCCCAGTACTTTACTTGGAATATTTCTTAAATTGGATTGGGCATCTTCATTTGAAGAACTAACACTCAAAACCAAACGTGGCTGAATCAACTTACCTCCATTTGCTATTGCTGCGGTCATTACAGCCATTTGCAATGGCGTCACTGTTATTTCCCCTTGACCAATACATAGATTTGCAACGTCTCCCGCAGCCCATCTAGATTTCTTTCCGTATTGATCTTTTGTCTTGTACTCATTTCCCACAACCGGAAAATAACCACTTCCTTCTCTTAGCGGGCTTTGAAACTCATAACCAGATACCTGCAATGGATGAATAGTCTTCTTCCCCAACCGAAACCGATTCCCCCAATCTATTAATACCCGTTTCCCTTGACGCCATTGGTCAGTTAAACCGTCTGGAGTTAGAGCGAAATGTATGAAATATGAATTACAAGAAAGCTTAAACGCTCGAATAAAATTATAATTTCCTGATGGAGCAGTATCATCAAGTGAGTAATTTGGATAAAGTTGTTCATTCCTAAAGAACCCCTTATTGAAAATTTCTTTATTCGGATTATTAATTAACCCTTCTTCAAGGTAAGCAATTGATGATATTATTTTAAAGATAGAACCAGGTGGATAGGCAACATTACCACTCCCTGAAGCACGATTGATCCAACGATTCAATTGGCTATCATTTAACTGAGCAATCTCCTCTCTCGAAAATCCTGAAATAAATTTATTTGAATCAAAACTTGGCTTGGACACCAATGCTAGTAAGTCCCCATTATTTGGATCCATTACAATTATAGATCCACGTGTTTCTGGACCATTGGATTTTAAAGCCTCTTCAGCAGCTAACTGAATATCACGGTTAATTGACAATTCAATATCACGACCCGACTCGGGCCAAACCCAAACATCCTCACTCGTTCGATAACTAATATTATTAACCCGAATAGCTTTAGCTCCTGCCTCTCCTCGAAGCAACCGATCATAAATCCCCTCTAGCCCATCTATCCCTACATAATCAGGCATTCGATAGCGATATGAAAACTGCACTTCCTGATCATCTTCAGGATTATCATCTCGCCGAAGATATCCAAGCGCATGAAAAGCCATTTCACCATTTGGATAAGTACGAACGGGATTAACCGACAATCCAACCCCCGGAAGGCTGTGAATCAACTCAACAAATTTAGCCACTTGACTTGGGGAGAGATCCTGCATAACAGGCAAAGGCATATATAGCCTTTGTTCGTAGTGCTCATGAAATCGTTTTTCATTTAGCACCAGAGGCTCACCGATACGCATACTAACTTGCATTGTAAGATTACTGACAACTTGATACCGAGCTTCTTTACCAAGCCTACGCTGCTCAGATCGATTCATTTTCCGTCCATTTTTAAGACTAAAATAATGTTCTCTAAATAAAGATCTCAATTCGTCTATATATATGAGAACATCAAACCTTAAACGGTTAACTGCCAATGGTTTTTTGTTTCTATCTAGAATATTCCCTCGAGTTGCGGGCAACCGTATCGCTCTAACAGATTGATTTTCCTGCCTGTCCTGAAAACTAACAGCAGTAGAAACCTGCAGCTTCCACAACTTCGCAACTAAAACCAAAAAGCAGCAAAGAATGAATATAACTATTATCTTAATAGGTATATCTTTGCTTCTTAGCTGGTCAAAAATAAACATATTCTTTTCTAATCCTTACCTCTCACAATTTGACGATTATTATCCAACCATTTATTAGGCTCATATGAAGGATGAGAGAACCATCGTCCAAATGCTTTATGAGACAGGGTAAACAAAGGCACAAACAACCCGCAAAAAAATGCATTTAACAAAGACCAAAAAACCATTTCCCATCCTATCATTGGATTAGCTGAAAACATTCTCAAAAGTATTAATTGAAATAAGAAGACAATCAAACTAGCTATAGTACCAAGATAAATTTGTGCCATGAATTCTCTGGTCATAATTTTTTCTCGAACACAAAAAACAACCCAACCAACAAAAAACAAAGGAAAAACACTAATACCAAAAGGGTTTGCTGAAAGGCTATCCAGCCAAAGACCCGTCGCTAAAGCCATGGAAGACACATATCCAGCCCCCATAGTCATCCCAACAAAGACCAAGAATGCAGGCGTCAAGTCAGGCTGGAACCCTAACAACAGCCTAGGCCAATGCCAGTAGGACTGGATGAACGTTAAAAAATACGCTCCAATCAAAAGTAAAAGCATTTTGCTAATTCTAAAAGTCATGCTCAGTACTCAGTCAATATTCGAACTTCTTCTAAACGGTTTAAATCTGCATGTATTTTAACCTTTGCTTCTAAATACAATCCATCCCTAGACAGCCAGGAATCTTCCACTTGCCCAACTGGAATTTCCTTAGGAAACGCCCCTCCTAAACCACTAGTCACAACTAAATTCCCTGGGCGAACCTCAATATCATTTGGCAAATAGGTTAATTCAACGATACGGTAATTTGAATTAAACCTTCTTGGAGAAACTATCCCTCCTTGCTGACGCGAAGATTTTATCAATGCCGAAAAACGACAGTTTGGATCTCCTAATAAAACAGCCCAAGAGGTTTTTAATCCAACTTCTGTTATCCTCCCCACTAGATATCCCTCAATAGAGACCAGCGGTTGATTAGATCGGATACCGTGTTGGCTGCCAAGATTCAACTTTACACGGCGCCACCAGTTGAACGAATCTCTTCCAATAACTTGAGCTAGTTTGGTTCTCCAAGGCACACGCAGTCCCCAATCAGCAGCAGCTCGTAATCGAAGATTTTCAGCTCGTAAATGGATATTCTCCAGTTTTAAATCAGAATCTATAGCTTGGTCATTAACCTCATCCTGAACAGGATTTAGAGATTTTGAAGATAAAACTCCTATTACATTATTTCCAACACTACTAACCCCAATAGCGGGTAGAAACATACCCCCAATAGTAGACTTTAACTTTGCCCGCGCAATTCCAGGAATAATAAGCAGCACAATAAGCGCCAAGAGCACTGCTCCAACCGCTGTCTGCCTAGACCTGTAAAAAAACTGTTTCATCCCGTTTTCCAACGGGACGAACGCACATTATTCCGCACTAGAAGATGCTACCCTCCGGAGAAATTGCAATTCCTGCAAAACTTTCCCGGTTCCCTCTGCCACAGCAGTTAGGGGAGAGTCCGCGATATGAACCGGCAAGCCAGTCTCCTTAGCAATTAATTGGTCGATCCCCCTAACAAGAGCTCCCCCACCTGCAACCACAATACCGCGGTCTACTAAATCAGCTGAGAGTTCTGGGGGGCAACGCTCCAATGTTAATCGGATGGACTCCAGAATGTTATTTAATGGCTCTTTCAATGCGTCGCGAATCTCCTCAGATCTAACCGTCATGATCCGCGGTAAGCCAGCGCTCAAATCGCGGCCTTTAACATCCATTGAAAGCTCCTCTTCAAGCGGAAAAGCGGAACCAACTGTTATTTTGATTTCCTCCGCAGTACGTTCGCCTATCATTAAATTATAAGCACGCTTCATATAGGCAACAATTGTATCATCAAATTCGTCACCACCAACACGTAGGCTTCGGCTAAACACAATACCTGCAAGCGAGATTATGGCAATTTCGCATGTGCCTCCACCTATATCCACAATCATATTGCCAGTCGGCTCATGCACCGGCAACCCAACCCCAATAGCAGACGCCATTGGTTGCTCGATCAAGTAAACTTCACGAGCTCCAGCATGCGTCGCAGAATCCTTAACTGCTCGTTTTTCAACCTCGGTTATCCCTGAAGGAACAGCTACAACCACCCGAGGAGCAATAAGTTTCCGATTGTGAACCTTTTGTATAAAGTTCCTGAGCATTGCCTCAGTGATTTCGAAATCAGCAATGACTCCGTCTTTCATTGGGCGAATAGCTACTATGTTGCCAGGAGTGCGCCCAAGCATTCGCTTAGCTTCATCCCCAACAGCTAATACAGTGGTCATCCCAGCCTCGATCGCGACAACAGATGGCTCACGTAAAACGATCCCCCTGTCTCTAACATAAACAAGGGAGTTCGCTGTGCCCAAATCTATTCCAATATCATTGGAAAATAGGCCTTTAATATCGCCTAACATGAATAGCGCCTAAACAAGGACCCTACGGTTGCAACTTCAACCCCGTCAAGTGAATACCCATCAACACCTTATAAAATTAGCAACTAAAAATGATCAATAGTTAGCAATCTTATCTACAGGAATAATTTCATCATTTATCGAAAAATTCATATCTAACAAATAATGTTCCAAAAAATGGCGAAATCTTTCAATTAACAATCCTCCTCCTCCACGGTGCCCACCCCCTTTTACTGTCAAAAAAACAGATGGCACGCCTGCTGATTTTAGTGCTTTGTCTAATAATACAGACTGGTTGTAAGGCACTAGCATATCCTCGGTTCCATGCATAATTAAAAACGGAGCATCAGCCTTATCGACATAAGAAATCGGATTAGCTTTTAGGGTAAGGTTCTTGTTATCCTGTATAGCCCCCCCAATCAACTCACTTTCTGGTGAACTAACTGCGTCGTGATCAATACGACTATCAAAATCATTCATACGTAAAAAATTTGTCGGCCCGTAAAAATCAATCACACATCTAACCGTCGTAGACTGATCAGTGTGCAATCCAAGCGATCCATCCAATTCTAACACCCCAGAAGAAGTACCTAATATAGCACATAAATGACCTCCGGCTGATGTTCCATGAACTGCAATACGATTACCATTCAAGTTGTATTTTTTTGCATTTGCCTTAATCCAGCGAATTGCAGCCTTACAATCATGAATCTGAGCAGGCCATTTAGCATGCTGACTTAATCTGTAGCCTATAGACACTCCAATATATTCACCTGACTTAAGAAATTCATATAATCGATTGAGTCCGCCATCTTTATTACCAGCNCGCCAGGCGCCACCATGAATGAAAGCAATTACAGGCAATGGGTTATTANTCTTTCTTTTAATCGGAAAAGCTAAATCCAAGGACTGACGTTCGTGCCCNTCTTCAACATAACGAATNCCACGTATAACTCTAAANCCACTCCAATCTTTAGTATCTTTTTTTCGCCCATTAGAATTCTTTACCAGNAAACCAACATGTTCATTGATTGTAATATAACCATTATTATCAGTGTCCACTTGATTGAAATTTTTCTTAAGATTTTTAGGCAACTCAGATTTAAACAATTTTCCATCCTTATTTTTATCCCAATCGCGAAACATCTTTTCATGCAACGACTGAGGCAATGAAGTGTTAGCAAAAATAACCAAGCAACTAACAATCAGGAAAAACTTTAGGTAATACATCTGATTATCATGAGGCATTTAACAGAACTATACAAGTATCCCCTCACTCCAGCCTTGCTTCTTTTCGGCTAGTTGGATTGGATTAAGCGCATGACTATAACAGGCAGGATTGCTTTCTCCATAACACTAATAATAAACATGCCAATCCCTCATATATCCGCTGCTAATTATAACGAAGATAAAGTACCAAAATACAATCTAATAGATCCACTTAAAATGAGAGATGGCTCTCCAGTCACATCTACAGAAGATTGGGAAAGAAAAAGACGCCCTGAGATACTTAATTTGTTTCGAGAACATGTGTATGGGCACAGCAAGAAAAAGCCAAGCGGCCTGAAATTCAAAGTTATACAAAACGATTCAACAGCATTAGGAGGGATAGCTATTCGTCGAGAAGTATTAATTACATTCGCGCGTAATGAAGAAACACCAGAAGCCTCTCTTCTAATTTATTTACCCAAAGGCAAGAATGGACCCTTCCCTACATTTTTGACCACAAATTTCTATGGAAATCATACCATAAGTTCTGACCCTGGAATTTCCATTACCCGCTCATGGGTCCGAAATGAAAAAAAATGGGGTATAAAGAACAATAAGGCAGGAGAGCAATCTCGAGGCGTAAGACAATCTCGCTGGGCTGTAGAAAAAATACTCAATCGCGGTTATGCACTAGCGACAATATACTATGGAGATATTGATCCAGACTTCGATGACAACTTCTCCAATGGTATTCACAAGCTCTACGGCAAACCAAAACCAAACGACTGGGGCAGTATCGCCACATGGGCTTGGGGCCTAAGTCGATGCTTGGACTACCTGGAAAATGATAACGATATTAATGCTAAAAAAGTTGCTGTAATGGGCCACTCTCGGCTTGGAAAAACAGCACTATGGGCAGGTGCTGAAGACGAGCGTTTTGCATTAGTGATTTCAAACAATTCAGGCTGCGGAGGGGCTGCGCTAAGTCGCCGTGAGTTTGGGGAAACAGTAAAAAGAATAAACACAAGCTTTCCTCATTGGTTTTGTGATAATTTTACTAAGTTTAATGATAGAGTAAACGAACTCCCCGTGGACCAGCACTTATTAATATCACTAGCAGCACCTCGCCCTGTTTACATTGCTAGTGCAACTGAAGACAAGTGGGCAGACCCAAAAGGTGAGTTCCTGTCAGCGTATCACGCCAGCCCTGTTTATGAATTATTCAACCTCAAAGGGCTAACCTCCCCTAAACAACCAAAAAGTGATCATTCAGTTGGGCATAATATCGGATATCACATCCGCACAGGAAAACACGACGTCACAGACTTTGATTGGGAGCAATATCTAAACTTCTCAGACCTCCATCTTAAATAACATATCCAAGAGTGGAACCTAAAACACAACTAAGACAACTTCTCGCTTGCAACAACCACAATCAAGACTGAATCTGATCCTTTTATTGATATGATTAAATCAAGCGTAACGATTGCTCTTGTCCCGGAAGCTAAAGGCGGGCCTTTTGTATACTGGGATGACCTCCCTAGCAGCTGTGCCAAAGCAAAAGAATTAGGATTTGACGGAGTAGAGATTTTCCCCCGCAGCCCTGAATCCGTCGATAAAAATCAATTTCAAGATTTATTATCAAAACACAAACTTCAATTTGCAGCAATGGGCACAGGAGCTGGAATGGTAGTTCACCGCCTATCACTTACAAACCCTGATATCGAAATTCGAAAAAAAGCAATAGACTTTATAAAAAGCATAATTGACTTTGCAGGACCTTTTGGAACCCCAGCTATTATCGGATCTATGCAAGGGCGACACGGAGGCGACACAAGTAAAGAACAAGCCATCGACTGGCTAAGCGTTGGCCTTAATGAACTTGGAGCTTATGCAAATCAATATAAAACCCCGTTACTCTACGAACCCTTAAACCGCTACGAAACTAATTTATTTAATACAATTGGTGACACTGCGGAGTATTTGAAAACACTAGAAAGCAAGAACATTAAAATTCTAGCAGATTTATTCCATATGAATATAGAAGAACAATCTATTCATCAGGCTATTCAAAATAGTGGAAATATGATTGGCCACTTACACTTCGTCGATAGTAATCGCCAAGCAGCAGGATTTGGTCATATGAATCACAAACCGATATCAGATGCTCTCAATGAAGTCGGCTTTGACCAATTTGTTTCTGCGGAAGCTTTCCCGATTCCAAACTCAGATGAAGCAGCTAAATCAACAATAACTTCATTCAAAAAATACTTTCGATAAAAAAGGTAATGAGCAATACCGAATCAAGCCAAAGCAATTCTTCTAGTGAATCTATCTTGATAGGAAACTGGATTCAATTAACACGAGTTCTACTCTTTTCTGCATCAATTATAACTATATACTTAGCGCTATTAGCTCTAACACAAGGTGGAGACGTACCCGGGTGCGGCCCTGACTCAGGTTGCGACAAGGTACTAAAAAGCCAATGGGCCTACTTGCTTAGAGTCCCAGTTTCCATACCTGGACTTTGTCTTTACTTGGTATTTTTACTAAAAACATTCAGCATAAAAAATCACAATCTCCTAACTAACAATAAGAAAAATATTCGATCATTAAACGCACTTACACTTTGTGCATTTGCTGTTATTGGCGCAGGTGTTTGGTTCATCGGCATACAAGCATTAGTAATTAAAGCATTCTGCCCATTTTGCTGTACTGCACACGCTTTAGCCATGACCGCCGCAGTGATCTTCCTCGCTCGTGCTGGCATCATCGCAGAGAGTTTAAAAGTTAATATAAACATAACAGGTGGAATATTAGCAATGACTGCCCTCATAGCGCTTATAGCAGGAACTCAATATATTTTCCCAAAACAAAAGCCCGCTGCCAAAATTGTTGAACTTACTAATTCTAAAACCAATTCAGTTACCCAAAATAATCAAAAAAAAATCACCTCTCAACCTGATCAAAACAACAACGCGGCTGTTAAGGAGAACGACAAAGAAACTCCATTCCCAATTCCAAAAACCAAACTTAGCCTAATTACATCTAAACTCCCAATAATAGGAAATAGAAAAGCAAAAAATCGTATTGCAGTTTTATTTGACTATACGTGTCACCACTGCCGCACACTGCACAGCTACATCCGGCAAACTATACCAAAATACGAAAACAAACTTTCATGCATAATGGTACCGATGCCATTAGACAATAAATGCAACCCTCTTATAAAAACCACTCAAAAAGATCATATTAATGCATGTAACTATGCAAAAATCTGCCTCGCAGTGCATCAGATATCTCCTGAAAAATATGACGAATTTGATAATTGGCTATTTAGTAATCACAACTCCGCCAAGCCTCTTTCGACAGTTCGCAATTATGCTGAAAGCATCTTAGGGAAAAATATACTTGATAAAACAATTAACAGCCAATCTGTACTAGATCAAATTGCAACAAATATAGAAATATACAATTTAAACAGCACCAATGGAGGCACCACTATAATGCCTCAAACAATAGTCAAAAACCGTGTTGTGTTCGGACCTCCTCCATCGGCTCAAGCACTTGAAAATATTCTAATTCAGATCTTAGATCTTAAATGATTAATTCATATTCAATAGTTAAATAAATCAGCTTTAATATTCAACATGCAATGGGCAACAGGAAATCATACATTTATTTTCCCACGCAAGACATTGATAATGGGAATAGTAAATGTGACTCCAGACTCCTTCTCAGATGGAGGACTTTTTTTTAATACTAACAGAGCGGTCGATCATGCTCTAAAACTTGTTGATGAAGGTGCTGATATTCTAGATATAGGAGGAGAATCCACCCGACCAGGAGCTGCATCAATTTCCGTAAAGGAAGAATTAAATAGAGTCATACCTGTAATAGATAAATTATCCAAACAATCAGAAGCCATCATATCCGTTGACACTCACAAGCCGGTTGTTGCAGAAGAAGCCATTAATGCTGGAGCATCTATCATAAATGATATCGGTGCCAATAATAATAACTCCAAAATGTGGAATGTTATCTCCAGTACAAAGGCAGGGTATATCTGCATGCATATGCAAGGCTCACCTGAATCAATGCAAAAAAATCCATTTTACGAAGATGTCATCAGCGATGTTTGTAACTTCTTCCAAGAGCGCTTGAATAGCTTTGAGGAACATGGAATATCTGCCGAACAAATTGCTTTTGATCCTGGAATTGGCTTTGGAAAATCATTGAAGCACAATATTGAGTTGATGAGTCAATTAAATAAGTTTAATATGTTTCAGCGTCCGGTTTTGATTGGAGCATCTCGAAAATCCTTCATCGAAAAACTGCTTGGAACTCCAGTAGAGAAACGGCTACCAGCATCACTTACATGTGCTACTTGGGCAATCATGCAAGGCTCACAAATAATACGAGCACATGAAGTTGCAGAAACCGTTCAAGCTGTACGAATGGCTGAGGCGCTGATTGAAAACAACAATGGAACAATCACTTGATAATAACTGGATTCAGTATTGGCGTCCTATTGCCGAAATTGGCATATTATCAGTGGCAATATATTACACACTAAATTTTTTCCGAGGAACTCGCGGCTGGCCAATTGTTCTTGCATTCCTCGGCCTACTAATTGGGCTATTAGTTTGTATAGGACTTAATCTTCAAGTTCTTGAATCTTTATTAAGTTATTTCTTTGGTCTATCAGCATTTGCCGCCTTAATTATTTTCCAACCAGAATTACGAAGACTACTAGCGGGACTAGGAAACCTTACTTTTTTTGGATCCTTAAGGGAACAAAGAGAAAATATCGAAGTCATTCTTCAAGCCGTTGATAGACTTAGTGAATCAAGAATTGGTGCTCTAATAGCAATTGAACAATCAACTCATTTACAAGACGTAGTTGAGTCAGGAATACCAATAGACTGCGAAGCAACACCAGAGATGATTGAAACCATTTTTTTTCCCAATAACGCGATTCATGATGGAGGGATTATTATAAAAGAGGATCGCATCTTAAGTGCCGCTTGTATTTTTCCATTAACAAGACGCCAAGACATAAGCAAAACTATTGGAACCAGACATCGTGCAGCAATGGGAATGAGCGAAGAATCAGATTCATTGGTTATTATTGTTTCAGAAGAGACTGGCGCTATATCAACCGCCCATAAAGGTCAGTTATCACGAGTTATTACATTAAAGAAGCTAAGAGGCACATTGAATTCAATATTTGTTACACCAATACGTAACAGAAGCTTTCCTAACTGGTTGAAGTCTATTGTATTAAGAAACAAAAAGACCAGCAGTAAAACCAAACCGGCATAAATATAAAATGTCTTGGGAAATCATATTTACTCGTAATATTGGATGGAAAGCATTGTCTATTCTTTCGGCGATTGCAATTTGGTATACCATTAATGGCCGCCAACAAACAAATGACCCTAAGCGCGTCAAAGAGGCAACGGTGTTCGAAGCTAAACCAACTACTCCTCTGGAAATACCTGAGGCAACAACAAACAGGGTTAATGTAGTTCAGAATTTCGCCTTACGAATTTTGCAATCCCCAAATGATACATCTCGCTATATACTTGATCCGGAAGAAGTGAAGGTCGAATTAGCTTCTGATGCAGACCCTGCACCGGATCTAACAAGCCCAACAGCTGTTAAAGTCTTTCTAGATCCATTCGAACTACCTGAAGGAATCAATGAAACAAATTTAAATGTTCGCGTATCTTTTGGCAGCATGAAGGATATAATTGTTAAAAAATACTCCCCACTTGAAGTGAAAGTAACTCGAATAGAAGAAAAGCCAGAGCCAACTCCCCCCGCCCCAACAGAGCCAATAATAAAAAGCCCTATTCAGACGAAACAAGAAGATTAATCATTCTCTATAAACGCTTTTTAACAATAATACTTTAGAAGGCAAACGACCTATCCACTGCTCTGGCAATCTATGATCAATTGAGCCACTTGAAAAACCCACCAGCTCGACACGACCATCGCAGAAGGCCACATAAGATTCTTTGTTATGCCGAAAATGGGCAGTCTGCTCTCGGCTGTTAACATAATAGAACTCCTCAATCATTGGATTGTTTTTTGATGCGGGTGATTGAAAAGTATTTACCTGAGCAGCATCCGCTAAAAATGCAACAGTACTTGGACTCGATAAAGTGGTCATAACTACAGGTTTCAAACTACTCCCTCCATCTAAGTGCAGGTTATAACCATAGCCGTAAGCTGCACCTGTAGCTTTCAGCTTAAACTCATCATTAATGTAATCTAATCTGGCGCAAGTTTGAATACTGCTATTCTTTATATATTTATATAGAACGCCCTTAGATATATCAAATCGGCGTTTACCTTCATCCCCACGACCAAGCCAGCCAAACCAGTAAGTATTTCCACCATTCAATGAATTACCCCGATATGAAAAAGCCTGACTATTGTTATCATCCCAGTACATTTGTCCTGCTAAACTTAATTGCCTCAAGTTACTCATACAGTGCGTATCAAGACCTTTCAATCTTGCCCTCTGTAAAACGGGTAGAAGCAAACCTGTTAATATTGCTAAAATAGATATAACTACAAGCAACTCTATTATCGTAAATCCACGAATCTTATCTATTTCATCCTTTATCAAAACAATTAAGTTATCGACTTAAACGATAAAACTGGAATTCTTTATTAGTGACATTATCATTAAAATATTGAAAATAATTTAATGAATCAGAATCTAAGATTGCTCGATTCCAATTAAGCACATCATTCGAACTCTCAACTTTCCATATTTCAGGTTCAATTAAAAACGACTTAGCTTCCCATTGGGAACCATTAATTTTTACCCCA
>NYWG01000048.1 GCA_002684915.1 Verrucomicrobiales bacterium | reverse complement strand
CCGTAGCGAAGAAGGCCGTAGCGAAGAAGGCCGTAGCGAAGAAGGCTGTAGCGAAGAAGGCCGTAGCGAAGAAGGCCGTAGCAAAAAAAGCTCCAGCGAAGAAGGCTGTAAAAGCATCAGCTAGTAAGACAAAAGCTAAGGCTACTAAAAAGAAACCTACTGCAAAAGAGATCAAATCGAAAAAGGAAGAGGAAAATACAGATAATGTTAATGAGCAAGAAGGAGTTGAAGGTGAGCCGCCAGTTGATATGCCGCCGGAAGAGCCTGATTTTACCAAAGATGAAGAGTTTAATCTTAAGGATAAAATTAAAGAGCTTGTTCAGTTAGCTCAAGACCAAGGACATCTGACTGTTGGAGATATTAACGAAGCTTTACCTCGCGATTTTGTAACAGCGGAAAAACTTGAGGAGGTTCTGAAGAAGCTTAAGGGTTTAGAGGTGGAAATAGTGGAGCAGCTTGATGCCGCTCCGCGTCAGAAACCAGTTGAGTCTGCTGCAGAAGCAGAGAAAACACGTCTTGATATTTTAGATGATCCAGTTCGAATGTATCTTAAGCAAATGGGGCAAGTTCCATTGCTGACGCGTGAGCAGGAGGTCGAGATTTCTAAGCGTATTGAGGAAGCAGAGTTAGAGGTTAAGAGGATTCTTTATGGGCTTGGTTTTACGGCTAAGGAGCATATCGCATTGGCTGAAAAATTAACTGCCGACCCGCCGAAAGAGCGTTTTGATAGGGTAACCTTAGATAAGGTGATTGAAACTCGTGATAAGCATCTTAAAACCTTACACCGTCTTATAAAGAAAGTTCGTGAAGAAGACGGTGAGGTTGATAAAAAATATATAGCTTGGCGCAAGGCTCCAAATAGTCGTGCCAAAAAAATATTGAGTGATTTTAATAAGGGTAATGAAAAATTGCAGAAGAATTTTTCTAAATTTCTGTTCAAGCAAAAGGTTATTGAAGAAATGGGTCTAGTTGCGGACAACATTCATGATAAGATGCAGCAGACGTTTCTCTCTCTTGAAAAATTACGCAAAGCACCTAAGTCTTCTCAAATAGATATGATGCTCCAAGCTGAAGAAGGTAAGCTCACTGCGCTTGAAGCGTTCGTTCGTAAGCCGGCTGAGGACTACCTTGATACATATAAGGAATTGCAGCATTTTGCTCGTAAAGCCCATCAAGCTAAGACTGAGATGATTGAAGCTAACCTTCGTTTGGTGATTTCAATCGCAAAAAAATATACCAATCGCGGCCTGTCATTTCTTGATTTAATTCAAGAAGGCAATATGGGCTTAATGAAGGCTGTCGAAAAATTTGAGTATAGACGTGGTTATAAGTTTTCTACCTACGCGACATGGTGGATTCGTCAAGCGATAACTCGTTCGATAGCTGATCAAGCTCGAACGATACGTATTCCTGTGCACATGATCGAAACCATCAATAAGCTAATGCGTGTACAGAAACAATTAGTTCAGGAGTATGGGCGAGAGGCAACTCCTGAAGAGATAGCTGAGGAGATGGAGATTGAGGTTGATCGTGTTCGAGCCATTATGAAAATGGCTCAGCAACCAATTTCTTTGCAGGCGCCAGTTGGAGATAGTGAAGACACTAGTTTTGGTGATTTCATTGAAGATAAAAGTGCCGAGAATCCTACTGATATGGCGAGTTACAGCCTACTTAAAGATCGACTTGGTGATGTTTTGACTTCGTTAACTGAGCGTGAAAGAAAGGTGCTTGAGCTGCGCTTTGGATTGTCTGATGGTTATAGCCGGACTCTTGAAGAGGTTGGTAAACAATTCAAGGTTACACGTGAACGAATTCGTCAGATTGAGGCTAAGGCATTGAGAAAGATGCGTCACCCAACCCGCATTCGTCAGCTGTCAGGTTTTCTCGAACGCGAGGATTTAGTCCTTTAGATTTCTATTCAAAAAACCCTTCTATTGGAGGGTTTTTTGTTTTCCTACTGTTAAGTGAAGCTCGACTTTGAAATTCCAAGTGTTGATGAGTTGTTTAGTCTGAAGCAGACAGAGCACAGTGAGCTTTTTCATGAGATTAGACAACCTTGGGATGTCTTACTTCGCATTGAAGAATATCTTCGTTCGAACCTTCAACACGAGCAGAATGGGCAAGTCCATAATCAGGCAGTGATCCGAGGAGATGTGTATATTGGTGAAAACTCGATTATTGAGGCTGGAGCATTAATTTGTGGTCCAGTTAGTATTGGTCGTAATTGTCGGATAGGGCACGGGGCTATTTTACGAAATAATGTGGTTGTGGGGGATAATTGTGTGATTGGCCATGCGGTAGAGATCAAGAATTCATTGTTGTTTAATGGCTGTAAAGTTGCGCATTTCAACTATGTTGGAGACTCTGTTTTAGGGGCAAAAGTACATCTAGGTGCAGGAGCAATACTTTCAAATTACCGTTTAATCCGTGGAAATGTGAGAGTGCATTTAGAAGAAAGAAAAATAGATACTGGTATGGATAAGTTAGGCGCNTTGATCGGTGACCGGACTGAGATTGGTTGCAATGTNGTATTGCAGCCTGGGACGATAATTGGACAAGATTGTTTGCTTTATTCGAACATTAATTTTGGAGGCGTGTTGCCAGCTAGNCGGNTGTTGAAAAATAAAAATAAACTAGCAGTGGTGNCTAGAAAGAAAGATGGTGATTANTTTCATTGATGAAGAGCANAATTCAGGATCTAATCTGATTGCTGATACTAAATTAATTTTTTCGGAAAATGGATTGCTGTCTAAAGCAAAAAATTTTGAGTTTCGTGCAGAACAGCAACATATGGCTGTGGAGGTTGCAAAGGCATTAGAAGAAAGCCAGCATCTTGTCATAGAGGCTGGAACGGGTGTTGGTAAAAGTCTGGCATATTTGATTCCAGGAATTTTGTATGCAGTTAATTACAATAAAAAAGCTGTTATCTCGACGCACACTATTAATCTCCAAGAGCAGCTAACTGAGAAGGATTTGCCAATGCTGAAGCAAATTCTACCTTTAGATTTTTCATTTTCGATGTTAAAGGGCCGTTCTAATTATCTTTGTACAAGACGGTTACAGCGTGCGCGGCAACAGTCGGCTAATCTACTTACCTCATCTGAGATAGAGGAATTGCGGCGTATTACCGATTGGTCGAATGAAACGAATGATGGTAGCCTTTCAGATTTTGAAATAATGCCTGATCCAAAGGTGTGGGATCTTGTTTGTTCTGAGCGAGGTCTTTGTTCATCAAAGCTTTGTGGTCATAATTCTGATTTATCTAAGATGGGCCAAACATGCTTTTACCAACGTGCCCGGAGTAGAATTCTTTCAGCTGACCTTCTGGTGCTTAACCATTCTTTATTTTTTAGTCTACTAGGTGAAGAGCGTGATGATGAAAATAATGAAGGTGTTTTGTTTAATAATGATTTTGTGATTCTAGATGAAGCTCACAATGTTGGCCATGTAGCGTCTAAACATATAGGTATGAGTATTTCAAGTGGGCAGGTTCGATTCAATCTGCAACGGTTGTGGAACTCTAAGACTGGTAAAGGATTGTTTGGTTTATTGCGATCGGGCAGAGCAACGCGCTTAGTTGAGGATGCAGAGAATGCGATGGAGCAGTTCTTTGACGAACTTGAGGTTGCTTGTAATGAGCTAAACGAGAGTCAGTGCAGTGTTAAGTTTAATAATAGAAAACGAACTATATGGAAAGAGCTGCGTGTGCGTTCTTCGGGTATTATAGATGACTCGTTGACTCTGCCTTTACAACGTGTGCGTGAGGTTCTTTTACAGGTAAGAGAAGAAGTGGATGATTCAGATACAGTACAGGAGTTAGCTGAGTTTAATCGTCGTATCGGTGAGCTACGTGAGGCTGTATTGATGTTTCTTTCGCAGTCTTCTAATGATCATGTTTATTGGGTTGAGAGATCAGGCAAGTCTAACACTATTCTTTCGCTTAATGCTGCGCCAATTGATGTAGCGGTCCATTTGAGACGTAGACTTTTTCAATGTAGTTCTCCGATTGTTCTCACAAGTGCGACACTGGCATTAAGTGATTTGCAATCTAGAAAACTAAGTTCGATGCCCCAGAATAAGCTTGATAATCCACTTGAGTATTTTTCAACGCAGATTGGGGCTGAGATGGTGAGATCGGTTCAGGTCGGTTCCCCATTTGATTATGAAAAACAAATGAAGCTGTATATCGCTGGAAAGATGCCGGATCCTCGCGAAACAGAATTTCGAGATGCTTTAGTTGCGCAAGTCCGTTATTTTGTCGAGCTTAGTGATGGTGGGGCATTTGTGTTGTTTACCAATTTTAAGTTAATGCGTGATATTGGAGAAGAGCTTAAAGGGTTTTTTATTGAAAAAGGTATTGAGTGTATGATTCAGGGTAATGGCGTGCCAAGGTCTATTATGTTGGAACGGTTTAAACGTGATGAAAGATCAGTTTTATTTGGTACTGACAGTTTTTGGCAAGGAGTTGATGTTCCGGGAGATGCATTGAGAAATGTAATCATAACTCGGCTTCCATTTATGGTGCCGGATCATCCGTTGGTCGAGGCCCAGATTGAGTCAATTGAGGCACGTGATGGAAATGCATTCATGGAGTTTTCCTTACCAGTTGCTGTACTGAAATTTCGACAAGGGGTGGGGCGATTGATCCGAACGAAAAGTGACAATGGTATTGTGGTTGTGCTTGATAACCGTGTATTGACCAAGCGATATGGTGAAATTTTCCTTCATTCTCTTCCAAGTTGCCCTAAAGAGGTGATATGATTATTGAACGTTTCCTCTTGTGGTAGCATTCTAACTCGCTATGAAAGCATTAGTTCTCAATATTTTAATTTTATTACTGCTAGAAGTTAATACTTCTGCACAGTTTAATAATCCGTTTGAAGGAGGATTGAATGCGGCCTCTGAGAAGGCGACTAAGGTCAAATTGCTTATATCCCATGAAACAGCCAAGTCGGGCTCTACAATCATGGCTGGAATTGAAATGACTATGGATGAAGGGTGGCATACCTATTGGATTAACCCCGGTACCGCTGGTATTCCGACATCTGTGAAATGGGAGTTACCTGATTGGGTTACGGCTGGAGAGATTCAATGGCCGGTACCCGAAAAGTTTCAATCATTGGGTTCCACTGGTTATGGCTATAAAAACACAATAGTGTTAATTGTCCCCTTGTTTGTTTCGGAGAATGCCCCGTTAGGGCAAGTTGAACTTTCCGCTAAGGTGAGTTGGCTTGAATGTGAAATTCAATGTAATCCTAGGAATCAGGAGGTCAGCGCTAATTTTGTGATTGGGCAAGCATTGAAAGAATCATCTTCTGTAAATACAATTAGAGATTGGAAGGAAAAAATACCTCAGCGAGCTCCCGTGAATATAATAAAGGCTAAGGCTTGGTGGGGTGAGGAGATAAACCAGGACGAAAGAAGATTTATAGTTGAGTTTGAATCTGAAGAAGCGGGAAGTGAGGTTGATTTTTTTTCCTTCAAGTACGCAGACTTTGAATTTTCTCCTGAAAGTAAAATAAATTTTTTTGATGATAGTAAAGTCAGGGTTGAAAAAACGGTATTGAAATTTGAAGGCCAATGGCCTGTAAGAGTTCAAGGTTTATTAGTTTTTAATTTGAATGACTATGAAAAAACTCGTGCGGTCGAGTTGGATATACCAATCGAAATCGAGAGGAGTGCTACCCTGAATTTGAAGGCCAATAATCAGTCCCTTGGTATGATGTTATTATATGCTTTTTTAGGTGGATTGCTTTTGAATGTGATGCCATGTGTGTTGCCTGTGATTTCACTAAAAATTTTAGGATTTGTTAATCATGGTCACAAATCAAAGGCCCGTGTGCGTATGTTGGGAGTTTTATATGGCATGGGGGTTTTTGTGTCATTTATGATTTTAGCAACTATTGTAATTAGTGTGAAAAGTGCAGGCGAACTTGCAAGTTGGGGAATGCAGATGTCTAACCCGCAATTTGTTGTATTACTTACCATACTTGTCACGCTAGTAGCTTTAAATCTTTTTGGTCTTTTTGAAGTAACCTTGGGTTCGGTTGGAGTTGCAGCTGGTTCAGTAAGTTCCAAGGAAGGAGCTAGTGGTGCTTTTTTTAATGGTGTGTTGGCGACTGTTCTTGCGACACCATGTACCGCTCCTTTTTTGGCTCCAGCACTAGGGTTTGCATTTATGCAATCCGCAGATTTAATTATACTTATATTTGCCTTTGTCGCACTTGGCTTGGCTTTGCCTTATGTGATATTGAGTTGGAATCCAAAGTGGTTGCGTTTCCTACCTAAGCCTGGTCCTTGGATGGAAAAGTTTAAGATTTCGATGGGCTTTCCTATGATGGGAACTGTAATTTGGTTGTTCATGCTGAACTATGAATACTATGGCGATCGGATTCTTTGGCTTGGTATTTTTTTAATAATATTGTCCATGTCGCTTTGGGTTTTCGGCGAGTTTTTCCAACGGGGTACAAAGCGGAAAGGCTTGGCGCTTGGAATTGCAGGCTTATTAGGGATAGGAGGTTTTATCTTTGGACTGGAAGGTCAGTTTCAATGGCGTAAGCCAATCGATTCTAATTCGAAATCGGTTGATGTGGTTCAAGACTTCCCTGGTGGTATTCAGTGGCATAATTGGTCGCCATCGGCAGTGATAGCTGCTCAAAAAAATGGTCAAACAGTATTAGTCGATTTTACCGCCAAATGGTGTATGACCTGTATAGCCAATAAAAAAACAAGCATTGATATTAGTTCCGTGAGATCTCTTATTGCAGAAAAAAACATCAAGGCTTTTCGAGCTGATTTCACTCGACGTCCTGATCATATAACACGCGAACTTGCTAAGTGGAATAGAGTAGGAGTACCGTTAGTTTTGGTTTTTTCTGCAGATATAAATAAGAAGCCGCAAATACTTCCTGAGGTGTTAACCCCAAGCATTGTTCTTGAGGCATTAAATAAGTCTGCTGGCTAAATAAATTTTAGAGCTAATAAGGATATTTTTTTGAATCCTAGTTGCTTTGAGCCACAGTTCCTATTAATCTCAAAGCAATTACAATAGATAGAAGCAGTAGAAGTACGCCGGATATTTGAGAGAACTTGACTAGAGTTTTATCCGAAAATCTATTTTTAGCTCGCGCACTTCCAATAACGAGTAATGTGAACCAACTGCCTATACCAATAGCTGCTCCAATTACACAGGCCATTCTGCTTTTCCATTCAGCTTGTATAGTTTGATTCGATATTAGAACAGCAGAGATCATGATCCAGAATAGTAAGACGTTGGGATTAACTAATACGCGAACGAACCCCGTCCAAAATGCAGTGTGAGGAGACAGTCTATTTTCAACCACTTTTGCGCGTTTGCCCTGTACTGTTACGGCGTCAATCATAAGGTATTTGATGCCAAAAAATGTAACAGCTAGGAAACTAATTAATTCGACTGTGGCTAATATGATTTTATCACTAAAAAGGGTGGCAAATCCACTGAAGGCAATTATGCAATATATCATTTCCATTAGTAGTGCCCCGATAGCAATTATGAATGCTTGTTTACGGCCGNTTTGANTTCCCTCTTCCATTATGGCTACGTTTATTGGGCCTACAGGTACTGCACATATGAATCCAGTNATCGCTCCGGAAATGATCGNTATGAGATATCCTGTANGTGTCATTCGTTGATAATAAAAAGTTTAATCATCTTCATATTCTGACTCTTCAATTTCTTTCCTTAATTTTCGCGACAGTTTAGGCCTGATAAATCCGTAGATTAGGTATGATGTAAAGATTATCGGGAGAACAACAGGGACGATGTACTCCCAAAGAACGACTAGGCAAGTTACTCCAATTACGAAAACAACAAACTTGGTGAATGGCCTGCGTGTTCGGAAGTCCAAAGTTTTGAAGGCAGGATATTTGACTTCGCTGACCATCATTATGGAAAGAAAGACTAGTACGGAAAGTAGTACCCAACGCCACATAGTGTTGGTCATTTCCTTTCCTTCTAGCCAAATAATAAAAATAGTCAGTGATGCGACCAAAGCTGCCGAAGCTGGAATCGGAAATCCAAGAAATTCTTTTTTACTTTCGGAGTTAGGTAACATTGCTAGGCAGTTATATCGGGCGAGGCGAAGCGCGCCACATAAGAGGTAGACTGATGCTACAATAAGTCCTATTTCTTGGAATTCATGCAAAATTACACGTTGCATTAAGAATGCGGGTGCAGCCCCGAATGAAATGATATCGGCTAGGGAATCAAACTGGAGTCCGAACGGACTCTCTTTGCCTATTAACCTGGCAATTCTTCCATCGAGTGCATCGAATAAAAATGCTCCTAATATCAACCAGAGGGCTGGTGTAATAGTTCCAGCATCAAAAGGAATATCGGTCCCTACCGGTGGAGTTACCTTAACTATATACCATAGAGCAAAAAATCCACACAACAAATTGCCTGCTGTCATTAGGTTAGGAAGAAAATAAATACGAAGCCGTTCTTCGTTTTGTTTTTCAGGCTTACTATGTTCTATTTCTTTTTTGTTCAAATTATCGGTTTACGATTTAATGATTCTTCGTTGCAACAAGGCGAATTAAGGCAAGGATTAGGAAGGGCTTTCGTTTGAAGCACCAGCTCGTTCAATCCATACATATCTAAACATCAAGGTTCGTAATGCAGCTGTTAATGGAATGGCTAATACACCTCCAACAATTCCTCCTAGTAATGTTGTCCCTACCATGATGGCTACAATGATAGTTAGTGGATGAAGTCCGACTCGATCACCAATAATTTTTGGAGAAATAAATAGTCCCTCCATAGCTTGCACGGCTGCGAACCAAACCAAAATCAGTATTGGATAAAGCCATCCATCGGTCGGTACGAACTGTACCATTGAGAGTATGAACGCGGGAATGATACTCAATGCTACTCCTAAATAAGGTATGATTCCTAAAACCCCTGCCATGACTCCAAGAAGTATTGCGTACTCTAACCCTAATACTAGAAATCCAATTGTCAAAAGTGTGCCGACACACATTGCAACTAAAACCTGACTTCGAAAGAATACAATTAAGCATTCATTGATAGAGTGAAGCACGAAAACAATCTCATCTTTTATTTTTGATTTTCTTACTGGGAGATAGTCTTTCCAATTGCTTTTTATGGCCCGTTTTTCAAGTAAGAAATAGAAAACGTAGACCGGGACTAAGGCCAGTCCTGCAAGGAATCCAAATATCTTAGTTATTTTTTTTAACTGATCTAAAAGCCAAGTGGACATATTAGATACAGCAACAATACCAAACTCACTTGCCTTTTTATTTGTGAGTCCAACGCCTTGAACCCACTTAGGTAAGTTAAGTAACATATTATTGTTAGGCGCATTAGTTGAAGTATTTGAAGCGTTAGTTTGTACAAGCGAATTAACTTTTTGCTGAAATACCTTAGCTTGTTTTGGGAATTCCGTTTTTAATTTCGAGGCTTCATCAATCAGTGCAGGAATTATAGAGGCAACCAATCCGCCTATTAGCAATATTGCGATTACGAATACAAGAATGATTGCGTTATGGCGTTTCATTCCTTGTTTTTTGTGAAACCAGTCAACAACTGGATCAAGTAGATATGCAATAATGCCGGCTATCGCCAAAGGAATAAGAACTGATGAAAGTGCGTTAGCAATCCAGCTTACTCCAATTAATAGTAAAGAGGTAAGTGTTATAAGTATTCCTATTGCTAATGCCGTAAAGGATGTCCACAGGATTTTTGCCTGCTTTTCGGTTGGAGGAGGAAATGTCATAAATTAATCTTGCCCTAGTTCAATTGCCCGTTCTGTAGCAGCTCGCACGGCATTGATTAATGCACTGCGGACACCACCTTCTTCGAGTTCTTTTATCCCTTCAATCGTAGTGCCTCCTGGACTGCAAACCATGTCTTTTAGTTCACTAGGATGTTTTCCGGTTGTGAGCACCATCTTTGCTGAGCCAAGCATTGTTTGAGCTGCAAGTTTGGTTGCGACTTCTCGAGGTAAACCGGCTGCTACACCGCCGTCACTTAGTGCGTCAATTATCGTATAGCCATATGCCGGGCCACTTCCACTCAGTCCAGTGATCGCATCTATCAAATTCTCTTTAACCTCATAGGCGATTCCTACAGAAGAAAGCAAACGTTTAACGAGTTCACTATCGGTAGATAAACTTGATTTGCTAATTGCAAAACCGCATGCGCCTTCGCCGACGAGAGCCGGTGTATTTGGCATTACTCGCACTATTCGAGCACAACCACCGCACGCTGTATCCAGTTTAGACAATCGTACTCCTGCTAGAATTGAGATTACTAGATGATCATCGTTGAATAGATTGCGAATTGGATCTGTAGCTTCCTCTAGCTGATTCGGTTTGAACGCTAGAAAAACAATATTTGCCTTAGCCAGTACATCGGCATTGTTGTCAGTAGTTTCACAGTTAAGTTCTTGTCTAAAAGCCTTACGTCCTGCTGGAACAGGGTCGCTAGCAATCAGGTTCTTTGGGCTTACTAAGCCGGCATTGACAAAACCTTTTGCCAAAGCGGCAGCCATTTTTCCTGCACCAATAAAACCGATTGATAGTGTTTTGTTCACTGCAAATTATTTATCAAACTGCCTGATTTTGGTAAAGCTATTTGGATAATTGTTTATGCCAAAGATCTGGATTTCAATTTGGCTAATTTATCAACATGCTGCCTAGATAAGGACTCTAGTTCTGACCAGTTTTCAGAGTTAATGATATTCTTTTTTAATAAAGAAGATCCAATTCCTAATGCAGTTGAACCAGCAGCAAGAAAAGACTCCATCGTGTCAAGGTTAACGCCGCCAGTTGGAATTATTTTTAGATGTGTTAATGGTGCAAGTAATGCTTTTATGTAACTTGGTCCCAGTGAGTCTGCTGGGAAAATCTTAATAAAATCCGACCCGGCTTCATAAGCTGCCTGAGCTTCAGAAGGGGTATACGCACCGAGCATAACAGGGCGGTCCATTGCGTGTGCATTTTCTACAAGCGAAGGTTTAGTTATGGGGCTGATTATATACTTAGCACCAGCATCGATAGCAGCTTTGCAGGTATCATCATCAATGACTGTGCCTACTCCCAAAAGTATTTTATTGCCTAATTCTCGGTCAATTGTTCGGATCGCATCTAGTGCGTTAGGAATGGTCATGGTTAATTCAACTGCTCGAATACCGCCTGCGACCAATGCTTTCGCAATAGGAAGTGCTAATTCTGGATGATGTACGCGAACAATGGCCACTAATCCTGCATCTATAATGCTAGCGCTAATTTTCTCTCGTTCATTCATTATTTTAAACTTATTGATTTATTGATTCAAAAAACCTGCTTGGAACTAGCTTGTAGATAGATTTATGGTTTGGCAACGAAGTTCACGCTTGTTTGTTTACTGTAAAGCAGGTAGTTAATTCGAACCAGATTTCGGGCTGGATTATATACAATGGAGCTAGCGGATTTACTTACCAAAGAGCAGGTTGTAACTGAACTTACAGCTACAGACCGTTGGGAGGCTATTGAGGAGCTAATCGAATTATTAGTTAGTAATGGTCGTGTGAAATCCGAGCATCGTGATGCTGTCCTCTCTGTTGTCAAAAAGCGTGAAATTTCCATGAGTACCGGAATTGGTTTTGGCATTGGGATTCCTCATGCATCTACAGATTTAATTGACGAGGTTACGGGAGCTTTCGGGCGAAGTAGGAATGGGGTTAATTTTGATGCACTTGATAATCAGCCGGTTACGCTTGTAATGCTTTTTCTTGTGCCACAAGGGCAGTTTCAAAAACATTTACATACTTTGGCTAAGATCGCTAAGGTGCTTCACAAAAAGGAATTCCGAAAATTGCTGGAAGATGCTGAAGATGCTGCCGAGATGTATCAGATTATTCGTAGTTCGCAGGAAGGCTGATTTTAACAACTTGCCTTCTCTTTAGTAAATTTCTATCAAATCCTATTATCGTGATTCAATTGAATTTACAGGAAGGGCTACAAAAAGCGGTCCTTTCTTTAATGCCGGATGCTAACATTTCTAGCATTTTAGTTAGACCTTGCCCTGACCTTAAATTTGGAGACTATCAAGCTAATGCACTTATTGGTTTGGCTAAGCGTAACAAGATGGACCCTCGTAAATTTGCCGAGCAGGTCATAGACAAACTCGACGTATCCGAGTTTTGCGAACTAGTAGAAGTAGCTGGTCCGGGTTTTCTAAATTTTCGACTTAAAACCGAATCTATATCTGATGTTCTTGTTCGTGCCTGTAAAGGTGAACATCTGTTTTTTTCTATTGAAAAAAAACCACGTACTATTGTTATTGATTATTCTTCTCCCAATGTTGCTAAGCCAATGCATGTAGGCCACATTCGATCTACGATACTTGGCTACACGTTGGCCAAAGTATTTCGTTTGTTGGGTCATAAGGTTGTTACAGATAATCATATTGGAGATTGGGGGACGCAATTTGGTAAATTATTGGTTGGGTGGAAGGAGAACCTTGATAAAAATGCACTTTCTGTCGATGCCCTTCATGAAATGGAGCGACTTTATAAACTTGTAAATGCTGCTTGCGATAATGATGAGGTAGTACTTGATCGTGTTAGGCATGAGTTGGTGAAGTTGCAGGATGGGGATGAGGAAAATCTTATTATTTGGAGGAAGATGATTGAATTATCTCGTCATCAGTTCGATGAAATCTACAGCCGACTGAAGGTTGATTTCGATGAGACACTAGGTGAAAGTTTCTACAATGACCGGCTTAAGAGGATTGTCGATGAGCTTTTCGAACGTGGTATAGCCGAGGAAAGCGAGGGGGCAAAAATAGTCTATTTTAATGAGTCAAAAGCACTTAAAAAACATCCAGCCATGGTGCAAAAAAGTGATGGTGCTGCGAACTATACCACAACAGATTTAGCTACTTTGGAGTATCGTCAAAATAGTTGGCAGCCAAGCGAAGTTATATACGTTACAGATGGCCGTCAGCAGCTTCATTTCCAGCAACTATTCGAACTATATACGCGTTGGAAACCAGAGCATGCAATGAAGTTGAATCATGTATGGTTTGGAGCCATCTTAGGTGAAGATGGAAAGCCTTTTAAAACACGAAGTGGGGAAATTGTCCGGCTAAATTATTTGCTAAACGAGGCTGAACAGCGAGCGTTTGATGTTGTTACGGAAAAAAACCCTGATATGGGAGAAAATGAGCGGCGTGAAATTGCACGTGTTGTTGGAATTGGTGCGCTGAAATATGCCGATCTTTCTGGAAACCGACAGAGTGATTATGTTTTTAGCTGGGACAACATGCTTTCTCTTGTTGGTAACACTGCTCCATATTTACTTTATGCATATACGCGTATATGTAGTATCTTCCGAAAACTTGATGGCGAAATAATTTTAAAGCCGAAATTTTTTACGCTTGCTCAGGCGGAAGAACTAACTTTGGCTAAGCATTTGTTGCGTTTTGGTTTAGTTCTTGAGCAAGTAGGGGATGAGTGTCGCCCTAATTTTCTTTGTAACTACCTGTACGAGTTAGCCGGGTATTATGCTTCTTTCTATGAGAATTGTCCGGTGTTGCAGGCTGAGGGAGAGATTCGAATTCAGCGGCTGGCCCTGTGTGATCTAACCGGCAAAGTTCTTAAAACTGGATTGGAAACACTAGGACTTGAGACTACCGAGCGCATGTGAACTGTGTCAAAGCGAAGAAAAACGGATGATTATTCCCGATGGATTCGTATCGAGGGAGCTCGCGAAAATAATTTGCGTAATATTTCAGTCCGCCTGCCTCGTGGAAAATTAGTGGTAATTACTGGAGTTAGTGGGTCAGGAAAGAGCACACTAGCATTCGATATTCTTTTTTCGGAAGGCCAACGTCGTTTTCTTGATTCCCTTAATGCTTATGCTCGGCAGTTTGTTGAGCAGATGCCGCGTCCTGATGTTGATGCAGTCCATGGCCTTCCTCCGACTGTTAGTATCGAACAACGCATCTCTCGAGGTGGCGGTAAAAGTACTGTTGCCACAGTTACTGAGATACATCATTTTATTAGACTTCTTTATACAAAGCTTGGAGTTATTCACTGCCCCAAATGCCAATTGCCGGTTCAAGCCCAGACGCTGGAGGCATTAGTCTTTACATTAAAACAACAGTTTAAGGAACGTGGAATGCTGAGACTGCTTGCTCCTCGGATTCGTAACCGAAAAGGTTTTCATACTGATGTCGGAGAGTGGGCTACTCGACACGGATATCAACAGGTTCGTGCCGATGGTGAGTATTTTCCGACAGATGAGCCTATGAGGCTCGATCGATTTCGTGAGCACGACGTCGAAGTTGTCGTTGGTGAAATAAAATCTAACCGAAATAAGTCTCTAGCTTCATTGATCAGTGAAACGCTTTTTCATGGTGCAGGGACACTATTTGCTGTCGATGAATCCGGGCATGAGACTGTTCATGCTACCAATAATGTTTGTGGAGGTTGCGGAGCCTCTTTTACACCACTGGATCCCAAGGATTTTAGTTACAATTCGCCACGAGGTTGGTGCACCACTTGTAAGGGTTTTGGTGAAATATTCGATATGCCGAATCTAGATCGTGGTGATACTCAAGAGGCTGTTGAAGAAACTTGGTTTGAGTGGAAAGCGGATTGTCGTGAAGTTTGTCCTGATTGCAAAGGTTCTAGGCTTAACCCTCTTGCTAGATCTGTTCGATTACAATTATCTATTCCTAATGCATTCCAGTTTAATTCAAATCCAACAATTGATGAGTTTGCTCAATCGACTGTTGCTGTGGCTAAAAAGTTATTTTCTAAACTGAAGTGGAAAGGAAGAGGCATTGAAATTGCCAGAGATATTTTACCTGAGATAGTTTCACGTCTTAATTTTCTTAGTGCAGTTGGATTAGACTATTTACAGCTTGGCCGCTCGGTCACGACACTCAGTGGTGGTGAATCGCAACGAATTCGTTTAGCTGCACAGCTTGGATCAAATTTAAGTGGAGTGCTCTATGTTTTAGACGAACCCACCATTGGACTACATACCCGTGATAATCATCAGCTACTCGATACGCTTGAGAAACTTCGGTCGCGTGGTAATTCGATTGTAGTTGTCGAACATGATGAGGATACAATGGCTCGAGCTGACTATATTATTGATCTAGGGCCTGGGGCTGGAATCGAGGGGGGAGACGTCGTAGCTAGTGGTAGCTTGAAGCAAATCTTGAGTAATAAATTTTCGGCTACTGGAATCGAGTTGAGTCGACAGCGTGATCCTGATCAATTGCTCGGGCAGGAGCGGCCAACTATCATCCCTTTGATTGAGGGAGAAGGCAAAAAAAAGACACCTTCATTGGTTTTTAAAAACCTTAGTAAAAACAATCTAAAAAATCTTTCTGTAGCAATCCCTCTTGGTCG
>NYWG01000047.1 GCA_002684915.1 Verrucomicrobiales bacterium | reverse complement strand
ACGAAGCCGAAAAAGCAGTTGATAACATTATCAACGAACTTAAAAATAACTCTATCAGCAAAGAAGCTGCTAAAGCAAAAATTATGAATGTACAAAATGTTGACTTATGTTCTATTGATGAGAACAATGTTGATGAAGTAATTGATATGTCGTTAGAGGCTGCCTAATGATTACTTCTTTTTTTGTGATGATGTTTGCAATGATGACTATAATAATTTTATTAAAAAAGGTACTATCATAATGACAAAAGGTTCAAGTTTAAATTTAGTTTATGCAAGAGAGTATCAGGATCCAGAGGATTATGATTACTTCTATATCTATTATACTATCTTTAGAAATGCTCCTTTATCACAACTAAAAAGATTTAGTGATAAGGATTTTCAAAAGAAGATTAAAACTTATTGCGATAAGAATTACACAGAATCAGCTACGAATGCTACAGGTCACTCAAAGGTAGTTATGATACACGGTGATGAGTATTACCAAACTTACGAAGATGTATTTGGTAGTGATACCGTTAAAAGTGACAATGCTTTATTTACAGATTTTGGTCAGTTATGGAATGGCAGACAATTTTTCAAATACGATTTTGCTCCATCATTAACTAATCAATTTACACACAAACACTTAAACACTAACGTTGGAGGATACACTAATGATAATTAATGTAGGCGACAAGATTATAGGAAACCATAATAGAACTGGTGAGATAATCAATATCGGTATCGCTACAGAAAAAACCGATATAGCGGCTGAAAATGATACAGCCTTAAATGCAAAAACTTATGACACTTCACTAGGTTATACTGGTGCAGTTACCTATTCAGGAGAGAATGGCACATATTGGTGTTATTTTGACCAGATTGAAGACAATCTTACTGAAAAGGAAAAGTCTGATATAGATGTTGCAATCAACCAAGAAAACGAATGGTGGAAATAATGATGAATGAATATATAATGTTATTTACATCACTTGCCATTTTGGTTGGATTAGTATATTGTTTATTTCTAGTTAATGATATGAAAAAGATTACTAATAAAATGTTAAAAAGAAGTAAAAGATATATGAAACAATTAGATAAATCAATTAAAGAGTATGATGATGACACTTGCTAATCCTTGGGAACAAAATATAATTGACAATGCGATAGAGTATTCTATTGTTGAGTGGCGTCCTTTGAATAAGACCACAAAGACCATTGTTAAGACGTATGATGAGGCCAAAGAGTTATTTGCTAAAACAATAAAAGAACATAGTGCTACGTTAGCCTATGCCTGTGATAAGAATGGTAGCCACGCTAATTTAAACCACTTACCAGAATTTAAATATAGGAGTAAATATGTCAAATCAAAGAAAAGGTAACTATCAAAGTAAACCTGATGGTATGACCAATGAAATGGGTACCTTAAAGTTTTTTAAGATAGCACAACAGGTGTTAGAAAAAGAAGGCAAAACAGACGAAGCATTTAACTTTGAACAAATGGTAGATTGGTTACAATCTGGAAAAAGCTTGCCAAAGACAGAGGAAGATGTTATAAAAGCGTTAGGAATATAATTATGAAATACAATGAAGATAAAATACTAAAAGAAATAGGTACATACATACAATCAACGTATGGCCAACACTATGCTCAAGTTAAAGAGGGCGTACAAGTACAAGACCTATTAAGGTCGTGTGGTATAGACAAAGATTTTTGTCAAGCCAATGCAATTAAATATCTTGCAAGGTTTGGTAAGAAAGATGGTCGTAATAGAAAAGACTTATTAAAGGCTGTCCATTATATTGTTTTATTAATGTCAAGTGAAGATGAATCTAATGCCAAAAAGAAACTTAAATAAACAAGAATTATATCTTATTGCTTTAAAAAAGCATATCAAGTGGATGAGGTCACTAGGTCTCAACGTTGGTGATGACGGACATATTATCAAGTCTAGTTATAATACCAATGATGACGGCTATTACCCCACAACTGACTTATCAGATATACACCCACAACCTAAATTATCAAATGTTATAGGTAATGGTATCAAAACTGATAATAGTTGGAAGATAGAAGAGTCAAAGAATTTTACAATCGTGCCGGCATATAACAAAGGACCATATATGGTGGTAAATAAAAAAGACCTGAAAACAGCAGGAAGGAAAGTCTAATGAATGAAGTATTAGCTATGATTGATGACCTTAAAAAAGTCAAAGCAAAATTGGTGAGTGGTGACACCCCTGGTGCAATCAAATTGATTGACGAAGTTGTTGCCTATAAAGAAAAAGAAGTCAAGAACTTTGAGGCGTGGTTAGAAGAAGAACATAAAGATGAACACGTCCAGGTTGAAGAACAGATAAATTTACCCTTTCCAGAGGGGGTACGGTAGTGCGTAATATGGTTGATTCGTCAATCCAGGTGCGTCCTAGACGCTTAAATATGCACAAAAAGCGTGTAAATACGTCATTTATTACAAGCTTGACATTTAGAGAGTTTTCTGGTATAGTAAGTGAATATTAATAAACAACCTTGGGAGGTTATATAGTATGTCGTTTAAGTATGAAAAAGAAACTCTATTTGCAGAGTTTAAAAATGCAAAAGATAAAGATGTCAAATTGAGTAAGAAGAAATCTATGTTTGACAAAGAGAATGATTATTACACAAACAGAATACAATTCTGTAAAGACCATATAGAACTTAAAAATAAACACCCCGAATATTATGATGGTTTAGATATAAAGTTTGATAACTTATTACTAGGTTACCAATCTGTAAATCCACTAGACCATTTTTACAACAAAGTTTTTGGTATGTCATATGCTGAAAAAATGAGAATCACCGAGATTGAACTTATGGAAAAAAGAGCTAATGAGGGTGTCGGTGTCTAATTACTTAACAAACCAACAGATAGAGGAAATCGTGGATAAAGTGATAAAAAAAGTTTGGGAGAGGGTAGTAGCATTTGGCCTAGTATTGGTATTTGCTTTCGTACTTGTTTCTTTAGAACTTAATAAAGCGAAAGCTGATGAAGTGAATACAATAACTCCACAGGAGTTTGTAGAAACGGTTGTTGCTGTACCTGGGAAAGCAAAAGACTTTGCTCAGAGTGAATGGCAGAAAACAAAAGAATACCAAGCAGAGTCTTGGGCTGATATGAAAGCACAATTTATCAGTACAAAGGAAAAGATAACTAATCTTTTTGTTAAAAAATAATGGTACAGAATATTAAATCTTTTTGTGATAAGATTGATTCTATAAAGAAGATGGCGGATAATTTAAGAGAGACTTCGCCATCCGACCCATTAATTAGAAACAAGATTGAAGTTATACAAGCAGATTCATTATTAGTTGCTAAAACTAAAGTTGACTCTGAATTTTTTGAAAATATAAATGATTATGAAAAAACTATTGATGAAGACAACCATTATGATTATAATGGTTTTGACGTTAACAAATTGTAGTACCGTAAATAGAACACATATGGGTGCTATTTCAGGTGGTGGTTCTACCACAGCATTATGTGTAGAGTCTGGTATTACAGACCCTTATGCTGTTGCTGGTTGTGCCGTTGTTGGTGCATTTGCAGGTGCTGAACTACTTTACAATTCAGACAAAGATGTACATAACGCAGTATTTGTAGACCATTTAAACACGGCGCCAAACGGTGCAAGTTATACAAATTGGTACAATTCTAAAACTGGTAATTCTGGTATAATTCATACAACAAAATCATATACACAGGGGCCATTAAAATGTACAGAGTATGACCACACGGTTGATATTACTAATAGTTGGCCGTTGATTGGTATTGGTGGTGTTAATAGAAAAGTTGTATTTGGTACTGCTTGTCAGTTACCAGATGGTCAATGGATAGAAAAACCGAGGTTAAACTAATGGCAAAACAAGTTTATTCTTCACACGATTGGCGAAAAAATACAGATGACGCTTTTATTGTAGATGGTCAACACGTATTAAAAGTAAATGATAGTAGGGTATTATTTAAAAATCCAAAAACATTGAAAGAGGAAGAGGTTGATGTATCCAGACTTATAAGAGTCTTTGTAAATAATAGAGACGATTTGAAAAGGAGTGTAAAATGAGTACAATAGAAATCCTTAAAAAAGAAAAACAAGAACTAAAAGAAGAATTAGAACTTTATGAGTTTAATGGACCATCTTCTAAAATACAAGAGATAGAAGATAAATTATACGAAGTAAATGATAGTTTAAAGAAATTAGGTGTAGCCAATGTTTGACCCCGATAATAAAATGAGAAGATATTTGACTTGGTCATTTATATTAATAGTATTTTTACTAATTACTGGTATAGCTAATGCTCAAGATGAGAATTATTACGCAAAGATTTTGCCTATCAATCCTGAAGAAACAGGAGGGCAATACTGCTTTATTAAAGTAATCATCAAACAAAAAGGTGATGAAATAATAAAAGAAGAGGTGATGGAATGTGCTGATGGTAAAAAAAGACAAGACGGTCTCGGTTATTGGGACTTGTTTGCTCAATTTTACTACTTCAATACTACCAAAATGCCTCAATATTGTCGGTATTATAGCCGACAAGGACACGCTTTTAAATCATATGGGAAGTTGTGTCTTCAACCAGACGGAAAATGGGAGGTCGTTCAATGATTAGAAACTTAATCATACTTTCTCTTGCTTTAGTTATAATATATGATGTATCAAGTGACCAGGCGTTAGGATACGTTCAAACCACGCTTGACTTTTTACAAGATTTGTTATATGATGTGAAAGAGAGTAAAAACTTATGATGAAAAACAAACTAAAAATGGTAGGTGTGCTTGCAACGGCATTGTTATTAAATGCTTGTGCTGGTGGTACTTACAAAATTAAGTCTGAAAGCGGTAAGACAATGAATAAAGTACCAAGTTGGTATATGGCAGACTTTTCTGAACGAAAAGCTTGTGATACTTCAATTATTGGTAAAGGCAAAGATAAACTTTGTTTATTCGGTGTTGCTACCTCTGTTTCACCAGACTTACAATTAGCAATAGAGAAAGCTAAGATGTATGCGAAGTCAGAAATTGCTGACATAGTAGCAGGTGAAATGAACAAAGAGTCTAAGCAGTTTATTACTGAAATTGGCAAAACTCATACAAAGACTACCGTATCAGAGGTAGAATCTACTTTGATTAATATAATCAAAAATACCAAAGTAAGAGGGTATGAAATCTGGAAGCAAGATGTATTCTTGACTAAAGAGGGTTATTACAGAGTATGGATTGGGTTAAGATTGCCATTAGGTGAGTACAATAAGATGTATAACTACACTATTGAACAGGCTGTTGACGCTCATAACATTAAGATGAAAGCAAGTGAAGCTTGGTCTAATATGTTGGATAAAGATGGTAAACAAAATGACAATAACAATTTATAGTAAAAACAATTGTGTTTATTGCTCAAAGGCAAAGGCCTTTATAAAAGGCCTTGGTCTGGAATACGAAGAGAAATCACTAGAGAAAGACTTTGGTGGTGACCCTAGTAAACTAATTGAAGACATTGGTAAAAATGTTAGAGCAATGCCTCAAATTAAAATAGATGGCGAGTTAATTGGTGGTTATAATCAATTAGTAGAACATTTTGAAAAACAAAACAAAGTGAATTTTAAGGGAGAAATAATTGCCGAATGATAATATCATATTCTTTCCAGAGCATAAACGTAAGAGAGAAGTTAGACAAGAACAAGATACGAAGTTTGCAGAGGAATTAAAAAAGAAACAAACTAAAGACTTTGTTGAGACTTTAGTTGATGAAATAGGATTTGACTTATTAAAGAAATTTGTTGACGCTGGTATGAGAACACAAAATCACACATTTACAAAAGACCTTGCGATAGTAATAGACGCAATACGTGGTCTTGCATATAGAGATTTTGATATGGCACACCCAGCTCAATTATTAGGTGAGAAAATGGTATCGTTAAAAGTTAACAAAGATGGTAACTTTAGAACTGCCAAGATAACTTACGATATGTTTTTAGAAAAACCGAAACCGGCAACTAATCCGTTTTCTAAAGATGTAAAAAAAGAATTAGACTATTTAAGGGACGGTGGTGATATGTTTGACCCCGATATTGACCTTGATTAAAGAATTCTGGAGGGCACACAATATATATTCGCTGTGTACTCTGAATGGTGTTGTGACCATAACACAAAGAGAAAGGAAAGGTAAACAATAATGTTTAACTTTATCAATAATATCTTTAAAGGAGATAAAACTATGGCTAATAAAAAGCTAACTAAAACTGAAAAGATTAGAAATCTTTTCTCAAAAGGTTCAGATGTTTCTTGGAAACAATTNAGAAACACTTACGACCTTAAATCACCAGCTGCAATGGTTGGTAAATTAAGAAACGAAGGAATGATGATTTATGAAAATAGGTCTTCAAAAGGAGTTTCTTATAGAGTTGGTACACCATCAAAAGCGATTATCGCTGCTGGTATCAACAAAGTATTTGGTAAACAAGTCGCTTATTCAGCGTAATTGTTAACTGAACTAGGACACAGGCGACCATATATGTATAAAATTCGCCTGTGTCTACTAACAAAAGAAAATTATGATAGAAGAAGAACTTAAATTAAGTAAAGAACAGAAAGAGTGGATAACCGAGTTTATAAAAAAACATACAGCAAGAGGTTCACATAGGTGGGCATTTTGGTGTGAGGGAATTATAATAGGTTTAATAATAGGAACATTGATAATATAATATTATGAAAGAACAGAAAATTTTAAAACTTAACGATAAAATAAAAGCATTAAACTCAACAAGAGTATTTAAAAAGATTACACCAAAATATGACCTATCTTGGTATATAAAATGGATATCAAGTCTTATGTTAATGATTGCAGTATGCTTTAGAGCTGCTGACCTAAATCATATGTTTGATTTGTATTTTAGTTTTTTAGGAACAGCAGGTTGGTTAGTAGTTGGATTCTTATGGCACGATAGAGCATTGATATTCTTAAATGCAGTTTTATCAAGTGTATTACTAACAGGTATAATAAAAGAGTTATTTGCTTGTAGTAATTGTATGATACCATTATAGGAGGTGCATATGAAACCTTGGCAACACGGTTTTGAATTAGACTATTTAAAAAAATTAGAAGGTTTGTTTTCTAATTACAACGAATACGCTCAGCACGAATTAAGTAAATTTAAAAAGAATAATATTGCTGACGCATTAAGTAAAAAACATATCACTATTAGAGATAGTGCTATAATACATCATTACATACAGAAAACTAATACACCAATTTATATGTTTAGTAAGTCCAATGTTAAGGTACTTATGGGAACAAAATATAAAGGTGATATGGTTATCAAACATCTAGGTTTTTCAAATGAAGAAGATAGATTAAGAATTATAAAAGAACTTAATGAGTCTGTACATTTTACTCATAAAGATTGTTGGCTATATATTAATGAAGAAGATGAGTGGTCAAAATATATTGCTAATAAGACTTTCTTTGTTAAAGTTGGTGCTAAGTTTTCAAGTGTTGCTGATGTTATAGGTATATACACTAGACCAAATAAACAACAAACTAACTTTGATTTTAATAGACCTGTGCCTAGTATACCAGTATATGAAACATATACATTGAAACCTACAGTATTAGATTGTAGACATTTAATATCATCAATTAAAGATAGATTACAAGACAAAGGTTATAGTTTTACAAACCATTATTCTAATTACAATCCTGATAATGTATGGTCAGCGATATCATTAAGAGGTTACTTTGATGATTGGAAGAAGATAGAGAAACCAATTGAAATGGGTAAGAAATATAAAGCAGATAATCCAGATTGGGAGAAACTTAAATTAAGAGATACAGAATTAAGAAAAGAGTTTCCAGAAGTAGAACAAATACTAGAGAAGTTTAACTCTCCTAAAATACATAGAGTTAGATTTATGAAGTTAGGACCTGGTGGTGGTGAGTTGTTTAGACATACAGACCAAGTTGATCCAGATAGTGGATTAGCAGATGGTCAAGTACCTAGATTTCATATACCAATAATAACAAATAAAGATTGTAAATTTACTCAATGGACAACATCAGGAAGTAAAGCAATAGCACATATGCCAGAAGGATCGTGTTGGTATCTTGATACTAGAAAACCACATAGAGCAATTAATGGTGGTAACGAAGATAGAATACATTTAGTTATTGATTTAGAAGCTAATGATAAAGTAAGAAGTTTATTTAGTGGTGAGCGAATTAAATGTTAACACCTGTACAAAAACATAATAACATATGGTATAAACGTGATGACTTATATGCTCCTTATGGTGATGTTAATGGTGGTAAAGTAAGACAGACTATAAAACTATTTGAGAAATATTATAAACAGATAAAGAACGAACATAACAATGGTGTTATTCAATCTGTATCAGTACATAGTCCTACAGGTTCAGTTATTAGTAGAGTTGCAAAAGAATTTGGATTTAAATCTATCATTGCAGTTGGTGGTACTAAACCTGACAAAATGGATAAAAATTGGATGATGAAAGTATCAAAACATTATGGTGCTGATGTTAGAATAGTTGCAGGACACGGCATAGACGCTGTACTACAAAAGAGAGTGAGTGAGATAATAGATGATAACAATTATTTTAATACATCATTTAGTAAATGGATTTATAAAGAGCCAGACTTAATGTTTGATACAAACGCTGCTCAAGTAGAAAATATACCAGATGAGATAGACACTTTAGTAATGAGTTGTGGTGTAGGTATACAGTTTGCTTGTGTATTAAAAGGATTAAAGAAGTTTAATAAAAAAGTAAAACGAATTATTGGTGTTGGTATTGGACCAGATAGAACTAAAATGATTAGAGGTTACTTTGATTTAGACTTTAAACCAGAATTTGAATTTGTTCCATATAAAACATCATACTCAAAACCTTGTATTCAAAAGGTTGATGATTTTTATTTGGACGATTTATATGAAGCAAAGGCACACAAATGGATGTTAGAGAATTTAGATTTAAAACAAAACATATTATTTTGGTGTGTAGGAAGGAGACTATTGAAAGATGAAGTGGAATCAATTTGTATGTGATGACGCATTTAATATATTTCCAAAGATAGACGACCAAAGTGTAGACTTAACATTTACATCTTTACCAGATATATCTCAAGGACCGTGGGGTAAAGATATAAAAGAGTATCAAGCATTTCAAAATAAGAGTTGTGATGAAATGGCTAGAATAACAAAACCAAAAGGCTTTGTAGTGATAAGTCAAACTGATAGAAAGATTAATGGAGAAATATTACCAAACCATATAACATATTATCAAGCGATGATAAGAAATGGTTTTAAATTAAAAGACTATAAGATAATGGTTAGAAATAATCCAGTTGATAAAAGAGATATGTATTATTTTAACTATCAACATACACTAGTCTTTACAAAAGAAGGCACTATTAAACGAGGTGGCGATTGGCTGAAGAATATAATGGTGTACGAAACACAAAGATTAGGAAATGTTAAAGGTCCTTTTAATCTATATGTGTGGAATGAGCAATTTATCAGGCTTATATTAGACTATCCATCTAAAGAAAATGATAAAGTAATTGATCCATTTGCTGGGTCAGGAGTAGTGCCATATATAGCAAAAAAGATGAAAAGACAGTATTTTGGCATAGAACTAGATAAAGAAGTGTATGATAAGTCTTTATTTAATAGAGTTGCACCTTTTGAGCAATTTATGGGTGTATAAATAGTAATACGATTAATATTAATGAGAAAAATGGAGGAAAATAATGGCTGACAAATTTGAACAGTTAAAAGAACAATCTCATCCAAATCTAATGAGTAAATCAGCAATGACAGCTGCATCCGCAACACGTGGATCCAATGAATTGCTATTTTCAGAAATCTTAACAAAAGTCAATAACGCAAAAGACAAGGCAAAGAAAATTGCTGTTTTAAAACAGTATGACCATCCGTCTTTACGTATGATAATCAAAGGGTCTTTTGATCCTAGTATTGAGTGGGACTTACCAGAAGGTACACCACCATATATGGCAAACGAAGCGCCAGCAGGTACTGAACATACGATATTGAAAAATGACGCAAAGCGATTATGGCATTTTATTAAAGGTGCTGATAAGAATACTACAAAGACACAAAAAGAAACTTTGTTTATTCAAATGCTAGAAGGTCTACATCAAGACGAAGCTCAACTAATTTTAGACGCTAAAAATAAGAAATTACATAGAGTCTATAAAGGTTTGAGTGAATCAGTAGTCAAAGAAGCGTTTGGTTGGAATGATTTATTTGTTAAAGTAGAACAAAAATAGAACATTTAGGGCAAGTAAGGTCAAAAACCTTGATTTTACTTGCTTTTTATCGCTTGACTTTCTGTCCTTTTTAGTCTATAGTATAAGAGTAAATGATAAATATAAGGAGAGAATATATATAATGAAAAAAGTTGCTTTAATAATTATCCTATGGATGATGTGGACTTTTATGTCTGCTGGTTTAAAACTTGCAAATGCAAACGCAGGTGAAATTAAATCAAGTGAATATAACAAAGCAGTTATTGCTCACGTTATCAAAGAGAAGATATCTGGTAATGGAGTAGACCATACTGCTATAATGGAACAAGAAATGAAAGTGTTAATGTATGCTGTTTCTTTAGAAATGGCTAACATAGTTGAAAAACACTTACCATATATTTTGGAATCTCTTGCAAATGAAATTAGATTAAAGGCTGATACTGAATACAAGTGTTCTTTAATTAAAGGTACAAATGTCGCTTGTGATTAGTATAGCAGAATTTTTACAATTATTATACGAGTATGTTCCTAAGGAACTGGTGATTATCATAATGGCATCCTTGACTATGTTTATATTTTTAGAACACGCAGATAGAAAACGAGAAAGAGAATGGCAAGAAGAGTACACAAAAAACAAACCAAAATCAGTCCGAAGCAAAAGGTCAAGAAAAGACTAAAGAAGGAACTCGCCCTAGTGAAAACTCGTAAATATAAAACTACCTATAAAGATATCAAAAAATATTTTAATTTAATTAATACACACGTATTTCACGGAAAACTAGCACCGTTCAATGAGATATTAATTAAAGATTTAGCTAGACAAAATTGTATAGGACAAGTGGTAACTTGGACTTGGAAGAGAAAAGGAACGCAACAATTCTGGTTGGAAATGCTGCCTTCTTATAAAGACAAAAAAGAATTCGTTGATACACTAGCACACGAATGTATCCATTTATATCAAATGGCTAATCAAGGAGATACAGGAAATCATAATGATATGTTTTATAGCTTCAGACCTAAATTGAATGCTATAGGATTAGATATATAATAGAAAGAGAGAAAATATATAATGAACAAGGTGAGAAAAACTAAAGAGCTAGACCACTATCTAAAGAATATAATCAACAAAGTACCTGATAAAATAGAGAACTTTATAAACAATAAAGACGGAGAGTTTTCTATGACATATTACGAAGGCAATTGGGCAAAAGATGTGTATGATAATTTTACAGAAATACAAGCAGGAAAGATATTCAAACGTATGGAAAAGTTTAGAGATAAAGCAAAGTTTGTACAAAAGAAATTAGCACCATTTACAGACGCTGAAGGTATTAAATGGACAGGCTATGAATATAAAGTAGCGAGGTTTTAATGAAATTTAATCCTTTGATGAAGAGAGCATATTGGTGGTTGAAAGCAGCCTTATTAGTTACCGCTATTTCTACAATTACATATGGTATAGGAACATTTATGCCTAATCCACTTGCAGTTAAGAAAGCAACAGAAGAAGTTAGAATAGAACACGCCATTTGGGCAGAAACTTTAGGATTAAATGAACCTAGTTTTGAATATACTAACTCAAAAGAATTTATATTAGAACTTAACAAGTGTGTTGATTATATAAACTATCAAACACCACCAGATAAAAGAGTACCTATAGAAATGGTAACAGCACAGGCTGCTTTAGAGAGTGCCTGGGGTAAGAGTAGATTTGCTGTGAAAGCAAATAACTTATTTGGTATTAGAACATTTAGTTCCGAAGTACCACATTTATTACCTGAAGGTGTTAAGAAATGGCCAGGTTGGGGTGTAAGAAAATTTAAATCAAAGTGTGCGAGTGTACAAGAATATATAAGACTATTAAATGAACACCCAGCATACAAAGAGTTTAGAGAATTAAGAAAACAATTATTAAAAGATGGTGAGAAACTAGACGCTAAGGCGTTAGTAAGAACTTTAGATAAGTTTTCTACTACAGAAGACTATGACCAGAGAGTTATAAATATTATGGGTAAAGTGAAAAATGTTTTAAATGATACAAAAGAAACAAAGGTTAAAATACTACCTGAAACAAAACCATAATGCGTAATCTATTTTTTATTCTATTAGTATTCATAAGCGCCATATCTATATCAGGTATTGCTGCCGCTTATAGTATCATAGGTCTAGCAACTCTTTTCGCAGGTGCTAAAGTAGCAATTATTGCTATGGGTACTTCACTAGAGGTTGGTAAACTTGTAGCCGCCAGTTGGCTATATCAAAACTGGAATAATAAGAACTTACCATTTTCAATAAAATCATATTTAACAACTTCTGTAATTGTGTTAGTGTTTGTAACCAGTATGGGTATCTTTGGTTTCTTATCAAAGGCACACCTAGACCAAGTAAGACCTACAAGTAATAATGCAGTATCAATTACTTTAATAGATAAACAGATTGACCAACAAGAGATAATCATAACAAGAGCAGAAAACACACTTGATAGATTAGATAAAGCGTTAGATGTTTATATAGATAAAGAATATGTAAGTAGAGGATTAAAAGAACGTAAGAAACAAAAAGAAGAAAGAGATTTTTTAAATAATGAAATAAGAATTGCAATGGATAAGATTGCAGAATTGACATTAAGTAAAGGTAATATAGAATTAGAACAATTGAAGATAGAGGCAGATGTAGGACCTCTTAAATATGTCGCTGAATTAATATATGGAGATGAGGCAAAAGACCATTTTGATGAGGCAGTAAGATGGATTATTATAGTATTAATATTTGTATTTGATCCATTAGCTGTATTGTTGTTGATTGCCGCTAACATATCATTACGAGAAAGAAAAGAAGCAAATGAAACGAAAAAAATTAAAGAAGAAAAGAATAAGAACTGGCAACAAGAAGCGCTTAGAGCAAAAACTACAGCGCAAACCCTCCGAGATAAGCAAAAGTATTATAAAAGTTTTTTTGAAAAATTAGGCAAACGTGATATTAAGAATAGAGATTACGAAGAGTTTTTTAGAAATATGGGAACGGAAGAGTTGTTGAAATTAGGTTTAGATCCAGATGAGATAAGAATTAAACTAGACCAGATAATGGAATGGAATGAAAAACCAAAAGAATAAAATATTAGAATGGCATAAAGGAAGAGTTGCTTGGTTTCAGAATAAGACAGGTGTATCTAACTATGGTATGTTATGGTATTCATTTATCAAAGGTGTTATAATTGGTATAGTAATTATGTTATTAACTGGTTGTGGTACGATACCTGCCGTTGTAGGTACTTCTGCTACTACATATGAAACATATAAGACAGTATCACTTGTCAAAGGTGGTACAGACTTAGCATTAGCAGCTAATGATAAGAAAACTACAGATGATTTTATGTTATCTAAAATTACAGGTTATGATTGTGAGATAAGACGTGTATTAAAAGATGGTATAGAAGCAATTTGTAAAGAAGTGAAGCTTGACAAACCAAAGGAAGAGTGATATTATGAATAGTATTGAATCGTTGTTTTGGCATAGAGTTGAAAACCTAGAAAAGGCTATCAAACTTGCTAAAGATGTAGAATTCAAAGCGTTATGGAGAGATAAGTTAAGAGAACTTATGAAAAAGATACCTAGACGTTTAGTAAATTAGGAGAACAAAATGGACAAGAGAGCGATTATAGACGCAATTAAAAAACACGCTGAAGGTAACGTTGCTAAAGCAAAAGCAAACGTAGATATATTTTTAAATAATCCTGTAGGTGTTGCTACTCACGGTGATGTGTTAGAAACTATTACAAGTGAAGTTAAGAAGATTGCAGATAATGAAGAAATAATCAAAACACTTGAAACACATTATTTCGGTGAGTAAAGGAAGGATAACACCATTATTAAAAAAGTATTTTGGTGGAACTAAAGATGAGCGTAAAAGGATTAAAAGACTTGAAGAGAAAAAGAGAACAGATAGTTTTAGCAGGAATGGCCGCAAAGAAACAAATAAAAGTAGATAGAACTGAATATCAGGAAGTTGCTGATTGTATTAGAAGTGACCAAGTACCTGCCGCTGCTATAGTTGAATATTTTGGAGATAAAAAGTTTTATGCGTGGTACAAAGAGAGATACCTACAAGGTGTCAAATAGTATTTTAAAACATTGGAAGTGGATTAAGTCTTTAGGTGTAAATATTTGTTTAAAAACAGGTAAAATAACATCTAAATTCGCAGGTTATGATATACCTGACTATTCAACAAACTATAAATATAAAACAAGTGATGTGATTGGTACAGCTGCGACCAAGAAGCCTATTATAAAGGTAACATTACCAGCAGGTAAAACGATTGCACCTGCTTATAATAAAGGCGGCTATATGGTAGTAGACCAGAAGGATTTTAAAACTATGGGAAGAAAAATATAATGCCCACTTATAGCTTTGAGAATAAAAAGACAGGTGAAGAGTGGACAGACATAATGACTATTGCTGAAAAAGAAAAGTATTTGAAAAAACATAAAGATGTTAGACAAATAATTACAGCAGTAAACATTGTATCAGGTACAGGTAGCACAAATATTAAAAATGACGCTGGTTGGAAAGAGAACTTACAAAGAATATCAGAAGCTCACCCAACAAGTAATCTAGCAGATAGATATGGTAAGAAAAGTGCTAAGGATATAAAAACTAGACAGGTAATTGAGAAACATATTAAAAGACAAAAGGCTCAACTAACTCCTAGTAAACCTAAAACTGAAAGACACCAAATGTATCAACAAAGAATGAGTGCTGAGAAAATAAATTATTTTAATAGAAACAGAAAGACCACTACAGGCAGAGGAGCTGCTGACGGTGGCACACCAAAGAACAAATGGTAAACAACTATGGCAAATAAAGACATACCAGATTTTATGCGTGGGTTTGATTTAGATAACGATTGGGGATTTACTCCAGTTTCATCTAAACCTAGCGATGATAAACCTGCTATTGATCCTAAAGTAGTAGAAGGAACAAACATTGAACTATCTAAAGTTAAATCAGATGTATCTACTATTAAATCTATGATGAACGAGATTATGCAAATAGTGAACGATAAGGAAACGGTTACAAAAGAAATAACAGATGAAGAAACAAAACAAAAGTTTAAAGATATTGAAAAGATTGTGTTGCCGTTCTTATATAATTTATCAAAGAGTGATGAACCTTATATACATTGGCCAAATAGAGGTCCAATTATTAAGGCACAAATAGAGAAAATCTTAAAATTAACGAGAGGATAATAAATGAAGTTAACAAATAATTTTTCGTTGAAGGAGATGACTGCCAGCCAAACTGCTGACAGACACGGTATTAGTAATAATCCTAGTGAAGACCATATGGATAATTTAAAAAGACTATGTGAGAACGTACTACAAAAAGTTAGAGACCATTATGGTAAGGTAGTATCAATATCAAGTGGTTACCGTTCTCCAGAGTTATGCGTTAAGATTGGATCCAGTCAAAAATCACAGCACGCCAAAGGGCAAGCCGCTGATTTTGAAATATTTGGAGTCCCCAACGCTGAACTAGCAAAGTACATAATTGACAACTTGGATTTTGACCAGTTGATACTGGAATTTCATAATCCAGAGGAACCTAACAGCGGTTGGATCCATTGCAGTTATAAAAATGCAGAAGACAACAGAAAACAAGTGTTAAGAGCTTATAGAAATAGTGATGGAAAGACTATATATGAGCCATACGACCCTAGTTGAGCCGTTGAAAGTCTTAATAATAGGCAAATAGAGGACCGTAATAAACTTACGGACCATTATATGCTACATAGGTCAATTTAAGCATTGACTTTGTGCCAATATAATGTTATATTATAGTTATGAATATAGAAAAAAAGATTGAAGTTTTAAAAGAAACTATTAAATGGTTTCGTAAACAAATAGAACCACACGATTGTGGTTGGATGTATACAACAATAGACGGTATCAAACACCGAATAAGCGTTTTGAGGAAAGATTTGAGGTTAAAAAATGGCAAGAAAAGAATTTAATTGGGTTGATATAGATAAGAATAAACTTCCTAAAACAAAAGGTAAACGTATAGATGGTTTTCGTTTCTATGACGTAGACGGTAAACACTATCCATCAATTACTACAGTATTAGGTGTTCAGAAAAAAGAAGGCCTAGAGAAGTGGCGTAAAGCAGTTGGTGAAGAAGCTGCCAATTGGGAAATGGCTAGAGCTGCTCGTAGAGGTAAATCCACACATACACTAGTTGAACAATATTTAGCAAATGAGTCGCCAAATATTCGTGATGTATTACCATTAGGTTTGTTTAGATTAATGTTACCATATTTGGATCAAGTAGATAATATCCATTTGTCAGAAGCAATAATGTATAGCCACAAATATACAATTGCAGGACAAGTAGATTGTGTCGCAGAATATAATGGTAAGTTATCAGTTATAGATTTCAAAACAGCAAATAAAGAACGACAAGAAAGTTGGATAGAGAATTACTACATACAAACGTGTGCTTATGCATTAATGTATGAAGAGATATACGGTAAACCGATAGAGCAATTAGTTATACTAATGGCAGGTGAAGACGGTACAATGAGATCCTTTATCAAAGACAAAGCAGAATTTGTTCCTAAATTGCAGAAATCTATTGAGTATTTTTATAAATACTATCAAGAACTAAACAAAGATAAAATCAAGCAAGATAATTAACAAAGTGGCCTAAATTTTATCCACGAAAGGTCATTTATGTTTAAGAAAACAATCATAGGAATAGTTGTATCATTACTATTGACTATAGGTGTATCTGCTCAAGAAACAGATAACACTATAGAGCCTTTACAGCCTGAAACTGAACAGAAATTATATTGGATGTCAATGCCAGTAATTTGTGGTACACAGGAAAATGTGGAAGATTATTTAAAAACATTTAAATTCAATATGGCAAATATGTCTGTTGGTAAAGCTGGTGCAAAGAACGATGGTGAGATAGTTTATTATGTAACCTATTGGATATCAGAAGACTTTACTCAATCAATTGCAGTAGTAACCAATATGACAGCTACTGAATCTTGTATGATGTATAAGTCATTTGGTTTACAATGGACTGATCCGCCAAAGATAGGAAAAGATTTATAGTATTTGACGTTGAAGGTTAGTCAATAACTAGTGAGGACGTGGGTGCGATTCCCACCACCTCCACCAATTTAGAACACATTTAAGTGTGCTGTAAGGGGGTGAGTTAGATTCGACTACTACTAAACCTAACTGGAGTTAAATCGCTGACAGCGTACTGTTAATTTTAAACGGCGAAGGTAACTTTGCTCTTGCTGCCTAGTTAATAGGTAACGGCGTTTGTGTGTACGTGGCAACAGAAACACACACTTTACTTTTTTATGAAAGTGTGATATATTAATAATATGAACTCAAAAGAATTTTCACTTATAATAGAGGACCTAGTCAAAAAGCATAGAGATATGTCTTATATGGACGCCATTATACATTATTGTGAAGAGAATAATGTTGAAGTAGAATCAGCTGCCAAAATGCTGACAAAACAAATAAAAGAAAAAATACAATTTCAATCACAAAAACTAAATTTAATAAAAGGTCCTAAACCAGGAGTACTTCCAGGATGAAACCAGTTTGGCACGAACAACTACAAGTATTTGATGATATAATACCATTAGAACAACAAGAAACTATTAAAAATCTTATTCTACAAAATGGTTGGTGGAAGATGTATCTTAACACACCAAAGTTTCCTAATCCTAGAATAGATAATGGTTACCGAAGTCCAGGTATGGCATTCTATACAGTTGCAAATAGTAATACTGTATCACAATTTCACGATTTGTTTGTACCTATATTAAGAAATGCTTGTACATTGATAGGTGCTGATTATGAGAAGTTAACGGTAACTCAAGGAAGAGCATTTGCTCAATTTGCTTTAGTACATAATGATAAAATAACTATCAATGCTCCACATTTAGATGGACCACAAGACCATTTAGTTGTGTTGTATTATATTACAGACGCTACTGGTGATACTATTATATTTAATAATAGATACGATCCAAGTCAAGAAGGTATGGATCCAAAAGAACAAAAAGAATTAAATAATAAAACAGATTGGAAAACAAAAAAGATTGTTTCTCCAAAACAAGGACGTTGTGTAGTATTTGATGGTCACTATTGGCACACGTCTGGTCAACCTACTGAACAAGGAGATTTAAGAGTGATAATGAATTATAATTTACAATGAACGTAGAACTAATAGATAAAATGGGTAGTGATTTGTCAGTAGTAAATGCTGCTAGAGTTTCTTTTGCTAAAGTAAAAACTGAACTTGAAGATAAAGATGAGAAGTTAATAAAATATTTAGCTGAACACGAACATTGGTCACCATTTGCTCACGCTTCATTGTCATTTAGAATTAAAGCACCTGTCTTTGTAGCAAGACAGTTAGTAAAACATCAAGTAGGTTTAGCGTGGAATGAAGTGAGTAGAAGATATGTAGATAGTACACCAGAATTTTATATACCATTTATGTGGAGAAAAAGACCAGATGAAAGTATTAAACAAGGTTCAAGTAAAGAGGAAGTAGAGTATGATATAACACATTTAATAAATGTTGCTCAATCAATGTATAAAGATATGTTAGAAGAAGATATAGCACCTGAAATGGCACGTATGATATTACCACAATGTATGATGACCGAGTGGATATGGTCAGGTAGTGTATATGCTTTTGCTAGAGTTTGTAATTTAAGAAACAAAGAGGATGCTCAATCAGAAACAAGAGTTGTTAGTCACCATATTAGTAGACATATGAAAGACCATTTCCCTATGTGTGTTAAGTATTTGATGGATTAATAAATGAGTTATAATGGATTTGATGTATATAAGATATATTTAGGTGTTAAGTTGCATTTCACAACAGACACCTATGACTATTATAAATATAGTGGTAAAGTAAATGCAACATTGGATTCATTTACTAAAAGAAAAGATAGATACTTCTTCTACAAGTTATCTACAAAGTATAGTCCAAGTGAGGCGCTTGATTTTTTTGTAAGTAATTTTGTTGACGATAGTAAGAAATGGATAGGTAATTTAATAAATGATGATGGACATAAAGTCTACCTTCAGTACAAAAAATATTTTCAGTCTTTTGACTACAGTTTACGAAACAGTATTGGGAATATTGTTTATGACTTTAGCCGTAAGCGCATTTCTCTTGATGATGGCTTACTCGTGGTTAATGGGCAACATCCTAGATTGCTACGACTACTTATCCAAAGGAAAATTAACTTCCCAACCGCCATCATACTTGATTCGGTTCTTGATTTTATTAAAGTCTGGGATAAAGAAATTACGGAAAAAGTTGTGTGGCCTGATTTGTCCAGAAAATTAAAAAAGATGAGACCATTTATATCATACAACAAAACACAAGCGAAATTAATAATGAAAGAGGTTATAACAGATGAGCTCAAATAAAAAACCTACAGTTGATTGGATTGCTACAATATCTGGTATTGAAAAAACAATGCCTATCATAAGAGCTTCTCAATTCAAACATAGTTGGCAAAAGAAAGCTGCTATGGATTTTAAAAAAGAAGGTTCACTTACTACAAGAGGTCCATCTAGGAACACCGATGTAGATGTTAGACACACTTCCAAATGTCCTGGTTTACAAGCTTGGCATAACACTGGTTGGATAATGAGATTACACCAAGATGTTAGAATACAAGTTATGGGACAACAAGGTTTCAAATGGATAACACCTATTGTTGATCCAGAAGCACCAGATTTAATTACGTATCATAGTGAAAAAGCAATTGCACCTTTCTTTGATACTTGGCCAGAAGGTACTATGCAGAAAATCGTTAAGTTTAATTTACCTTGGGTAGCAAGAATACCAAAAGGCTATAAACTATTAATGTGTAATCCAATGTGGTCAGATGATTGGAGATTTACAACGTGTTCTGGTATACTTGATCCAGAATTAGGTCACGCAGGAGTAGGAACTATACCTGTATTATGGCATAGTTTAGGTGGTGAGTTTACATTAGAAGCAGGTACACCAATGGCACAATTTATATTGATACCAAAAGACGAACCTGCCTTTGAGAATATAAACTATGCAGAAGATAAAAATTATTCAAAAGAATCAAGATTACATTTCTTAATGATGAAACAAAAGTTTACTGTGAACTATGGTAAGATAAGAGAGTTTTGGAGAAAATATGGCTGGTAGAGTATTCTGTTTAGGTAATGGTGAGAGTAGAAAAGATAAAGATTTATATTGGTTAAGACAACACGGTAAGGTATATGGTTGTAATGCTATATATAGAGACCATCCAGATTTAATTGATTGTTTAACAGCAGTTGACCACGGTATGATACACGAAGTTTATCACTCTGGTATGGCAAATAAAATACCTTGTTTCTTTAGAGGTTGGAGTAAAGTACCAGCACATACATATGACGCAATAATAAGAGATGGACTAGGTGATGAAGAATTAAAGAAGGCAGAAGAATTAGGTGGCATAGTTAGTAATGAACGTGGCGATAGTATGGAGTATGTACTACACGGTGCTAATTTAAAAGGTATAGTGAACGTCTTAAAGAAAGATGGTGGTATAACTGAAAAGAATATCAATCACGCTACAATTAAAGTTAGTTGGATAAAAGAACCTGACTACTCATTTGGATTAGAAGCATATAGTGTTGAACAAAATGGTACACGAAGAGATTTTGGTTGGGCTTGTGGTGCTACATCTGGTTATGTTGCTGTGAAACAAGAGAAACCGTGTGAGATATATCTAATAGGACACGATATAAACAGCCATAATGATAAGATTAACAATATATACAAGAGTACAAAACACTATACAGCGAAAGATAACAGTCCAACACCAGGAATTAACTGGATTAACCAATGGAAGACATTATTTCAATGGTTTCCAGAGATAAAATTTTACAAGGTAAACGAGTATAATGATAGTAGAGATAAGGTCAATGGCCCTATCCTTGAATGGCAAGGCATAGATAATTTAGAGTACATTGATTATTCCAGACTTGACTCTTTGCTCAAATAGTGTTATATTAACACTATGAACTTGTATAAATAATAATGAAGGCGATAATATAGCCTACACAAATACAACGAATATAAAAATATAAGGAGAATACGAATATGGATTTTGAAACATTAAAATCATCATCAAGCAACTTTGATAAAATTACAAAGGCGCTAGAAACGAACCTCAAACCTGAGGATCAAGCAAATAAAAACAAATACCAAGACGACAGACTTTGGAAACCTGAACTAGATAAAACTGGTAATGGTTACGCTGTGCTAAGATTTTTACCTGCTCCACAAGGAGAAGAAATGCCTTGGCAAAGAGTATGGTCACACGCATTCCAAGGAACAGGTGGCTGGTATATTGAAAACTCATTAACAACACTAAACTCAAAAGATCCAGTTAGTGAAGAGAACACTAGACTATGGAACACTGGAGTTGATAGTGATAAAGAAATTGCTAGAAAGAGAAAAAGAAAATTATCTTACTATGCAAACGTAATGGTTGTTAGTGATCCAAAACATCCTGAAAATGAAGGTAAGGTGTTCTTATACAAATTTGGTAAAAAGATATTTGATAAGATTACTGAAGCAATGCAGCCAGCATTTGAAGATGAAAAAGCTATTAACCCATTTGATTTTTGGAAAGGTGCAAACTTTAAACTAAAAATCAGAAAAGTTGATGGTTATTGGAA
>NYWG01000046.1 GCA_002684915.1 Verrucomicrobiales bacterium | reverse complement strand
TTGTCTACTGCCGGATGTGAAGTCAACACACTAGACTTCATCAAAGAGCCCCTGCCCCTTTTCAATCCTGAGACTGTTTGGGAGCAGGATTACTATTCATTATTAAAAAAACAGGTTCTGAGAGCTGATGTTATTGTTTTAGGTACCCCTGATTACCACGGCAGCATCAGCAGCATCCTCAAAAACTTTCTAGACCATTTTTGGAAAGAATTCACTGGGAAGCTGTTTGCCTCCATTGTCGCATCCCATGAGAAAGGACTTACTGTTCACGATCAGCTTAGAACAGTCGCTCGTCAGTGTTATGCCTGGTCGATGCCTTACGGTGTTTCATTTCTTGAAAAAGTCGACGTCAAAGACGGCAAAGTAGCGAGTGAAGAATTTAAGAAACGACTGGAAATGCTTCAGCACGATATTCAGACCTATGGACAAATTATCTCAACCCAGCGAGCTGCAGATCTCGCAGGAAGCCAGCCAGGCTTCATGGCTCAATTACGTAAATAGTTGCATTGCTTGAAATCAAAGAAACAAGTCACCCCAAACAGATTCGCTAAAACCTACTGCCCCATCTTTACCATTGATTGCAAATGGGCGTTTAACCAAATTCCCGTTTTTAGATAAAAGCTCCAACGCTTCTATTTCTTTCATTTTCGAAAGCTTATCCTTTAAATTCAAATCCCTATAGTCCCTGCCGGACGTGTTAAACAATCTACGCATATCCCCTTTGTAATTATCTAGCATTACACGCAACTCATTAACTGATGGGGGCTTCTCTCTAATAGGAATCAATTCACATTCAACCTCTTTAGCGTTTAGATATTTCTTTGCTTTTCTGCAAGTGTCACAGTTTTTATATATATAAACTTTCAACATCATAAGTAATAAAATTAAAGGCGACACAAGGTCGCCTTTAAAATAAATTCAAACTAATAAAATCTTACTACTGCGAATTTTTAGAATCTAAATTCCCATGAGTTGGGCAGGTAGCTTTTTCACCAACCGCGCCAATAGTATATTCGCCACCGCCGCCAGGGCATGAAGGAATACCACCATCAATATATTCTGCTAATTGCTCTGCAGTCGGCACCTGACCATTTGCTCGTTTTTCCCTAGTCGCCCAAATTTCTTTGGCGTTATCAATTTGCTTCAACTGAACAAAGCAACTGGTCTCCTGAGCATCACTGCGCATTTTACTAAACTTAGGAACTGCCACACCAATAAGCAGGCCAATAATAGCCACAACGATCATGATTTCTACCAAGGTAAAACCTGCCGCTCGCATTTTCTTATTATTCATTTCTTTAAAAGATTGCATTCAATCGCTTGGCGTTTGGTAGCAAATCCACGAAGGTTGTCAACACCCGCCATAAACTATTAACCCCAATTATCACCAAAAGTTTCACAACTTTGATAAGTCATAACAACGGATTTCATTATCATTTCTTAGATAAACACTTCGATTTGCAAAGGCAGGATGCGACCAAACCAACATACGGCCACTAACTTTGTGTGTGGGCTCAATTAACTTAGCCCTACTTATCTCCTGATATCCGCTTGGTTGGAGCTTAGCTATTATTAATTCCCCTAAATCATTAGCCAAAAAATAACGCCCACCCTGTTTAACCGTAAAGACATTACCCCAGCTAATGGGGCGTTCACGCTTGAAAGGCTCAAATGAACTCCACAGCTGCTCACCATCAGCCAAGTTTGCACAAATATACTTACCACCCGAGCCACAGGCATATATATGCCCATCAAATATCACTGGTGTATTGTGAACTCCAGCGATGCCTTTACGAGTGTTACCCCTCCAAGCTATTTTTGCTGACTCCCCATTTTCGGATACCTCAATGCATGCTGAAATCCTATTAAAGCTCATGATGAAAACTCGATTCCCAGAAACAACAGGCTGTGAAATAGACATCGAATAAGTTGGCTTAATTGGAATAGACCAATAAACACTACCATCTGAAGGATTTAACGCTTCGAGAGCGTCGCTATGCCAAATCAATAATTGTTTTTTCCCTCCAAGCTCATGAACAACCGGAGGGCAGTAACCTGGCTGTTCAGCTGAAAGAGCTCTCCATAACTCTTTACCATTCATTTTATCAAAAGCAACGACAGTAGAACCATCCCCTCCGACTACACATATTAACTTATCTTCATAAATTAAAGGATGAGCAGATACGCCCCATTCAGGTATTTTTAACGTAAAATCTTTTTTAAAATCTCTAGACCAAAGCACCTTCCCGTTGTTCGCCTTATGACAAAACAAATCCCCCTCAGCGCCAAGTGAATATACTCTATCATCATCAACAGAAGGAGTTACTCGAGGGCCAATTGCATAGGCTGCAACTGTTGTGTAGCTGCAGTCCCATTCATAAGACCAAAGCAATTTCCCATCTTTTTCATTTAGGCACACTACCCTTTCAGCCCCTGGAAGAAGTTTTCGAATAAAATTAACATTTCTTGGCGGTTTACCTTCATGAAGATATTTAGGTTCATCTGTTCCAGTCGACTTAACCAAGCGATCCATAACAAAAACCTTACCACCTGAAACAGATGGCCCTGAATATCCTGACCCAATAGATGNGGACCAACGAAGCTTCGGCCCGCCAACAGGAAACTTGTCNACTATTCCCTTCTCTAGCCAATTGCCGGATCGTTCAATCCCTCGCCACTGCGGCCAGTCATCNGATTGGGCCNAAANAGAAAAAACAAANCAACANCCTAGAACCCAAAAGTATTTTGATAGNAACTGATTTCTCATCTTAGNCATTTCATTAAATTCAATNCGTTGAGATGACTTTAATTGAGAACTTGAGGAAATCTAGAATTAAACATCTATAAAAATATCTTCACCGATAAACAGTAATAGATAAAAGGAAACCCAGAGACGGGTCGGCATTGCCGTCACTGGGTCAGGAGGAACTGAGGATATTATGTAAAAAACTCTCAGAGTTGGGGACAAACTGAATGACAGCTCGATCAAGTCAATAAAAAACCAACAAAAAACGACACAAAAACATATATTACTTGTATATTTGAAAATATTTATCGTTAAAGTTATTTATTAAAAGAATTGTGAATAACTTGTGAAAAATAAATTAATATTAAGAACTTTTATCTCGATCTTCCGAAAAGTCCCGCTCTGCATCAATCGGATTTTCAGTAGAGGATACGGACTGATTTGAATCTTCGATACTCATACTAGCCTCGTTTTTGTCAGTACTTATAGAAGCCGTGAAATCAACTTTTCGGCGAAGCGCAGGTATATCCTTTTCAATTGATTGTTGAAGATTTCGCAATAGTTTACGCGATGAAGAGGATGTGGATAAACTCCTTAATCCATATGTATCTATCACATCTAATACCCCGAACTTTGTCGCTTGCCATATTGAAAAAAGATCAGCCCTCTTACGAAGTGAAAGCTCCCCCTTGTAAGCCCTCTTAAAAAACACATCCAGACTCTCTTCTGTAGATATTGATCTTCTTATTTTTTGAAGCCCAATAGAATAGACAAACAATAATGTAACAAAAAACAAAAGAATTAATCCGGCAGCAAATCCAGGAACCACCAATGATTCCCAGTTCTCATCGTTAAATGCTGTTATCCACTCCTCCTTAAACCACCATAATCTAGTAAGCCAGAAGGAACCTCCTACAACAAACAACACACTAAAAACAAAAAATCTAATTTTACTAACTAGGCGATTATAATAAGAAGCGACTTCGTGACATACTCGGGCATGAACTGACAACCGTTTAGCCTGAATTAGCAGCCCACTAACTAAATTATCAGCTCGTCGCGCAGGAGCTCTTTTAACTTCCGCAATAACTTCCTCTCTTGCTGTATCAAAATCCTCTAGAGGAATCGTGTGTTTCTGGTCCACTTGCCCAGTAGCAAAATCAGGTAGATATGTTGTATAAATTCTTGGAGTATCTTTGCTAGGAATAGTCTTGGACAAGTTCCAACACAAAGTCCCATAGGTTCGCGCAAAATCCCTAATATGATCGAACAAGTCTACCTTATTAAGAATAATCAATAACTTGTGTTCCAGACCTAGTAATTGCTCAGTAAAAGTTGAAATAGCCTCACCTGTGGTGCCAGGCTTGTCGGGATCAAAAAAGAAAAGAATCAAATCCGCACTATCAGCAAAGCGTTGCACACATTCACGAAAATCATAACCACGATGATTATCATCGCTCGCAGAGTCGATCATGCCAGGACTGTCAATTAAGGTAAGATGTCGCAACACCTCTGCAGGATAAGTTTTATATTGAAGCTTTGCCAAAAAATCAGGCCCTAAATCGGCCATATCTTGGTAGTCCAAATCAGGATGCGTTACAACTGTTTGGCCATCGAGAGTTTCTTCAGCATCGCCATAAGTTACCAACGTGAACCCGTCATCTGTAGGGGCTAAACCAGATTTTTGAATCTCTATTCCCGCGATATGATTGATAAAAGAAGATTTTCCAGAAGAATGATTCCCTAAAAAAAGAACACGAGGCAGCCCCGGAACATCCCTATCACTGACAGGAAGAGGATAATGGAATCGACTCGCAAGCAATGACAAAGTCTTGGCATAAGCAGAACGAACATTTCTTTCTAATTTTAAAAGATCATCCATAGTACTGAATACCAGCTCCTAAGAAGCATTTTTAATCAATCCAATGACTTCACCAAGAAAAATGCATCAAATTGATAACAAAATGGGTTTTCCTCAATCAATCTTAAAGGTACTTTCAACTCACTGCATGAGCTTAAAGGAGGATATCACAAACCTAACAAAACGCGCAAAGACGGCTTCGCGCCGTTTAGCAACACTTACTGAAACAGAGAAAAATAAGTACCTGTTTGCAATGGCCGATGCTATCGAGGCCAACGCAGATTCAATAATAGCAGAAAATTCCAAAGACATTGCCACTGGAAATAATATGGGGCTATCCAAAGCGCTATTAGACCGTCTATTACTAAACAATGAACGAATCACAGCAATGGCAGACGGATTGAGAGAGGTTGCAGAGCTGTCAGATCCAGTTGGTAGAATCTTAGAAGAACGCAAGAGACCTAACGGATTATTATTAACTAAAGTTTCCTCCCCAATAGGGGTTATTGTTATAATTTATGAATCACGCCCTAATGTCACTGCTGACGCTGCAAGCCTATGTTTCAAGTCCGGCAATGCCACTATTTTAAGAGGCGGAAAGGAGGCGATTCATTCAAATCGGATAATTGCGGAAACAATGGTTAACGCTGCAAAAAAACTATCAACAGAATTTCCCTCAGATGCAATTCAGGTTGTTCAAACCACTGACCGAGCCGCAATCCCAGAACTGTTATCACATATAAATCACGTTGACCTATGTATTCCAAGGGGTGGAGAGAACCTTATCCGAGCAGTAGCAGAATGCTCTCGTGTGCCAGTAATCAAACATTACAAGGGTATTTGCCACGTTTACATTGACGGTGAAATTGATCAAACGATGGCTGAAGATGTTGCATTTAATTCTAAGGTTCATAGGCCAGGTGTTTGTAATGCTGCGGAAACTCTTCTTATCTCGAAATCAATTGCAAGTAAGATCCTCCCTTCATTATGCAAAAAGCTCTCTGATGCAGGCGTAGAACTTCGGGGTGATACAATGACTAAAAGTATTTTAAAGGATTCTGGAATCGATATTCAAACAGCAAACGATTCCGACTGGGACGAGGAATATCTAGACTTAATACTTTCAATTAAAATAGTAGACGGAGTAGAAGAAGCCATTGAACATATCAATATTCATGGGTCTGGTCATACGGAAACAATTATCACAAAAGACCCTCAATCTGCTAAAAGGTTTCAGATCGAAGTTGATTCATCGACAATATTCTGGAATGCATCAACACGCTTTACTGATGGCGGACAATTTGGAATGGGTGCAGAAATTGGTATCAGTACAGATAAAATTGGAGCCAGAGGCCCAATGGGGTTAGAGGAATTGACTACCTATAAATGGCTCGGTGTCGCAGATGGATTAATCCGAGAATGACAATTGATGATGTAAAAAAAGATTTAGTTATTAAATTTAAAGAATCAGGAATTGAATCACCTGAAACTGATGCCGAATGGTTGATTACAA